>JAMJFU010000359.1 GCA_023544525.1 Anaerolineae bacterium
AGGTAGGCCACCGCTTCGGCCTTGCGCATCTGCCAGGTGAGGGGTTCGGCGGCCTGGGTCATGCCTTCGCCCACCTGGCGCTCGACGGACCGCAGGACGGTGATCTGGGAATCAAAGGCGAGCGCAACTCTCGCTGCGTGGTGCAGCCCCCGTTCTGCAAGTGAGGAGCCATCCAACGGCACCAGCACATGATCGAACATCGTTTTTGTCCTCCCTTGCCAATAGACAACGAGGCAGGGCAGCCTCAACCAGGCTGTTCCCTGTCTTCCATCTCCGCTTGAGTAAGCAATATGCGGGCGAGTGGATCCAGGATACCACGATCTGGCGGATCAGTCCATATATCCGGATATAGAAAGGGGATACAGTCTAGGATACATCTTTTGGGCCCCAATATGCGCCTTTCCGGAGCACGCCACGCAGGTGATTCCCGCTCTAGAGGCCCAGATCGAGGCCGAGCCAGATACTGAGGTCAGGGCAGCCTTGCTCGAGAGCCTGGACCTCTATATGCTGGAAACCGGCTCGCAGCGCTGAGCCGCCCGCTGCGCCTGCTGAGGTGAAATGGCCTGGCGTGAGGACAATCCCGCCAGATTGCGTCAGGAATAGAACAGGGAATGGGGCCATTTATGACATCGAATGACAGCTTCCCAGTGTAAGATTGAGCTTGGCTGGGCAACAGGCTACTCCTTCATTGAGCCCCTTGAAAGTACCTGCCAGACTATGCCGACGAAGAGGTTAGCGGGCGATGGACCACACCAATCTAGGCCGGACCGGTCTCGAAGTCAGTGTCATTGGCATCGGGACGGAGCATATGCGCGGGCAGCCGCGGGAATCCGTCGTCTCGACGCTGCGCGCAGCCGTCGAGCGTGGTGTCAACTACTTTGACATAATCTACGCCATGCCCGAATACCTGCAGCACATGGGCGAAGGCTTCCACGGCCTGCGTGACCGCGTGCTGCTGACCGCGCACCTGGGTTCCACCGACAAGGACGGGCAGTACAACAAGACGCGTGCCGTCAAACGCTGCGAGAGCTCGTTCTTGGACGTCCTCCGGGGTCTGGGAACCGACCATGTGGACGTGCTCTTCCTGCACAACTTTAATGCGCTTAAGGACTGGGACCGATCCGAGCGGGGCGGATACCTGGACCTGGCAGCGCGCCTGCGCGACGAGGGCAAGGCGCGGTTCGTGGGCATCAGCGGCCACTACCACGCCATCATGGAAACGGCCATCGAGAGCGGGCGGGTGGACCTGATCATGCTGCCTGTCAACCTCTTCAATCACGCCATGCCTGGCCGTGGCGAGCTTTTGGACCTTTGCCTGCGAAGTAACATTGGTGTGGTGGCCATGAAGCCTCTGGGTGGCGGCAAATTGCTCAATCAGCGGGGCAGCCTGCGCGTGCCCAAGTACCAGACCAGCGGCGAGGCTTTCCAAGTCCGGATCGGGAGGGAGGTCACACCGGCGCAGTGCCTGAGCTACGTCCTGGCCCAGCGTGGTGTCTCCCTGGCCCTGGCTGGGCTAAAGAACGAGGATGAGCTGGCAGCTGCCCTCTACATGCTGGAGGCCAGCGAGGCCGAGCGCGATTTCAGCGGCCTGCTGGCCGAGTTTGGCCGCTACGTCGATGGTGAGTGTACGTACTGCAATCACTGCCTGCCCTGTCCGGAGGCGATCGACATCGGCCAGGTCAACCGCCTGCTCGACCTGGCGGGGTCTGGCCTCACGCCAGGCCTCCAGGCAAGCTATCAGGCACTGCCGGCCAGGGCCTCGGCCTGCACCGAGTGCGGTGCCTGCACCAAGCGCTGTCCTTTCGCTGTGGACGTGGTGAGCAGAATGCAGCAGGCGAAGGCGCTCTTTGAGCGGGCTGCCTGAAGCTGGAGCGCTTCTGCGGCTTTGTGCCCGCTGCCCGCGCGACGCTCGACTGTATCCGTGCTGGCCAGCTTGCACAGAGGCCAGGGCTGGCCGAGGAGGAGGATCATGGATCGAGAAGGGTTCCGCCAACTGCTGCGCGAGCGCAACGTCCCTGAGGACCAGTTCGAGGGACGGATCGCGCTGGCCGAGCGCTTTGAGGCGTTCTCCAGCGAGCCAGCCACTCCCGGCGACGTCCGGGCCTTTGCCGGCATCTTGCTTGAGGAAGGGCTGAACACCTGGGATAACCTGGTGACGCTGGTCCGCTACGCTCATTTCACCAAGAATGTGCCAGCGTACGTCGCCGCGGTCGAGCTGCTCGACGGTAGCGAGGCGCTGGAGGGCCTGCACGAGAAGCTGGGCCGGGCTGTGGGGGAGCAGCTTCGGGGCGCTGGCTTCCACAAGAAGAGCTGGGACGTCATCTATGGCCAGGAGCTCGAGGCCGAGATCGTCCAGACGGTGCTCAAGGGTGACCCCTGGTGCAAGATCGCCATCCGCCTGCCCGAGGAAGCACTGCCAGAGGACTAGTGGCAGAAGCCGCTCACTGAGGAGCGGCAAGCCGTAGCGTGCGACATGGTGTCAGAAGGACAGCGGCAGTCCGCCCGGCTCCCTCAGCCGGCGCTCTTCTTGAGCCTCTCGGAGACGTGGCTCTTGAGTAAGGAGTATTCCTGCCTCTGAAAGGGGCAGACCCGGATGCAAATCGAACAGCCATAATTCTCCACAAAGTACGGGAAGCACCGGTCGCTCACGATGCAGGTGACCAGCCCGTTGGCATGAACAAGGGGCTGGTCCAAGATGGCCTGCGGCGGGCACTCCCGGGCGCACAACTTGCAGCGCTCGCAGTACTCTTCGATCCATCCGTGGTCGTTCTCTTGGGCCAGGGGTAGGTTCTCAATGCTGGTAAAGACGGCAGCCAGCCGGACCCGCGGCCCGAGCTTGGGGGTGACAAGGAGCCCGTGCAGGCCCCGCCAGCCCAGGCCAGCGCGCTGCGCCAGTGGCGGGTAGAGGGCCTGGCCGTTCAGGGGGTGGCCGGCCTGTGCCGAGTAGCCCCGTTCCCGAAGCCATCCGGCGATCTGGTTGGCGGCACGGCCCAGATGGTGATAGGTCTTGTGCACCTCTACAAAGGACCGCTCGCTGGGTGAGGTGTCGATGCTTTCTTTGTCCATCTCCATCGTCAGGACGATGGCGTTTCCGTGCAGGACAGCCTTGCGCTGGAAGACCAGGTCTCCCTCCAGCCTGGCATAGCCGACGCTGTCCACGCCTGCGGAGCGGGCGAATCCCACCAGTTCTGCGAGTTCTGGCTCCGAAATGTGGGCGCGGGGCGTGGCCGGGTTCCGGTCGACCGATTGGAGGGACTGGCGGATGCCGAACAGGCTAGCCATCACGTGGGGCACGGCCTGGCGAGAAGCTGGTGGACGGTCCCCCCGTTTCATAGCCTCGGCGAGGATTTCGAATCGCTCGGGCGAGCCGGCCATGGCGCGTACTGCGTCTGGTCTGGCGGCCAACATCTGCTCGAGCTCCCAGATGCGGTCGGGGAGCAGCTTCTGCATGATCCTCATCGGTATATCGGTGATGGGCAAATTCCTGCTCCTCTCCTGGACGATGCACATCCAGTTGCTCGCAGCGCGAGGATATGGCAATGCCGCCATCATACCACACCTGGAGCCTGCTGGCAATGGTACGGGGTCGACGCTCAACCACTCAGTAGTCGCGTTCCAGGCACAGGCGCAGTGCTTGGCACATTGAGGGTGGTGGCAGGGTGCTACTCTGCCGGGTCTCGACGCGCATCTCCTTGCTGCAAGAGTCAGAGCGCGGGTTGGCGGGCCAGCTCTAGTTTG
>JAMJFU010000035.1 GCA_023544525.1 Anaerolineae bacterium
GCTCGTAGTTGCGGTGGCGATAGTCGGCCACGAAAAAGACGTAATCGCCTGTATCGGCCATCTTGCCAAAGGTCGAGACCATCGGCGCGATGTTGCCGTTGCCAATGTAGTACTTTTCGCCGTTGGCGCGATAGCTGCCGTCGGGCTGAGGGGTGAGCGACATCTCGGTCGAGTAGATGTCGGCCCCGTGGGCGCGCTCCGACAGGCCGAAGGCAAAGACAGCGCCGTCCTGGAGCAGGCCAGCAGCGCGCCGCTTGAGGTCCTCGTTGGCGCTCATCCAGATGGGGCCCAGGCCGAGGATGGAGACCTGCCACGTGTACCAGTAGTGCAGGCCGTAGAAGGCCAGGATCTCGTTGAACTCGCAGTTGCGGTACGTGTCCCAGCGGCAGCCGTCGCCGTACGCGGCGGGCGTGAGCAGGGTGGCGAACAGCTTTTCATCCCGCTGAAAGTCCAGAAAATCCTGGTACCACACCCGCTCGCGGTCGTGCTCCTTGAGCTTCCGCTTTCCCTTTCGCTCAAAAAAGTCGACCGTCGCCTGCATGATAGCCCGCGAGCGCTCGTCAGGGTAGGGGCGGACAAGGTGCCTGGGATTGAGTAGGATCATCGCTTCCTCCTTTGTCGCGTCAGTGGGTGGCTGGCGCGTCTTCCTCGCTCACTAGCTCGCGGCGCAACACCTTACCGACCATGGTCTTGGGCAAGGTGTCGCGGAACTCGATGTGCTTGGGGATCTTGTAGCCGGCGAGCTCCTGCCGACAATGGGCCCGGATCTCGTCTGCGGTCACCTGGTGCCCGTCGCGGACGATGATCCAGGCCTTGACCGCCTCGCCCTGGCGTTCGTCGGGCACGCCGGCGACACTGACCTCGGCGACGGCGGGGTGGGTGGCGATGACCTCCTCCACCTCCCGGGGCCACACCTGGAAGCCGCTGGGCTTGATGAGGTCCTTCTTGCGGTCGACGATGAACAGATAGCCATCCTCGTCGATGTAGCCCAGATCCCCGGTATAGACCCAGCGCGCCCCGGATTGGACGGGGGCCGGACCCTCGCGCATCATGTTCATCGTCTCGGTGGGGCGCTCCCAGTAGCCGACCATGATCTGCGGTGCCCGGACGATAATTTCGCCGATCTCGCCCAGCGGCAGCTCCTGTTCGCCGCTGTCGATGTCGACGATACGCACGTCGACATCGGGCAGGGGCACGCCCACCGAGCCCTCCTTGTAGGTGCCGTGGATGGGGCAGCAGACGGCTGCGAGCATGGTCTCGGTCATGGCGTAGGCCTCGAGCAGCCAGCCGCCGGTAGCCGCTTCGAAGCGCTGTTTGGTCTCGGCCATGAGCGGTGCAGCAGCCGACCAGCAGACCTTCATGGAGTCGATGGGCACCTTGCCCGACTGGACGTCGGGGTGGTTGAGCAAGGCGATAAAGAGGGTGGGCACGCCGTGGATGCAGGCGGGGCGCACCTTGCGGATGGTGGCCACCAGGTCGCCGATGTCCCGCGGGTTGGGGATCACAGCCATAGGCCAGCGGGCGATGAGCGCCGTGTTGAGCGCCATATTGCCATAGACGTGAAACATGGGCATGACCAGGGTCAGGATGTCCTCCCAATCGGCGAGCACGCTGCGGGCGTAGGCGTGGAGCTGGGAAGCGGACATAAAGAGGGCATGATGGGTGCCCAGGGCGGCCTTGGGTGCGCCCGTGGTGCCGCCGCTGAAGAGAAGGATGGCAGGATCCGTGGGCCCGGGGAGGGCCGTTGGCCGGGGCGCTCCGTCATGCTGCCTCAGCAGGTCGGCCAGCCAGAGGTCACCCGGCTCGAGGGTGATGCGATGGCCCTCCTTCTTTTCCTTGGCCACGGTAAAGAGGAGGCGCATCAACGGCGAGAGGTGCTCCTTGATGTTGGTGGCGATCACGCGGCGCACGCGGGTGGCGGGTTGCACCGCCTTGATCTTGGCGTAGAACGGGGTGAGGACGACGACGGTCTCGGCGCCGATCTCGTTGAGCATGTACTCCAGCTCCCGCTCGGTGTAGAGGGCATTGAGGGGTGCGGCGATGGCGCCTGCCTTCCAGGCGGCGAGCTGGCCGGCGATGGCCTGGGGGCAGTTGGGCAGCACAAACGCGACGCGGTCGCCCTTTTGCACGCCGAGGTGGATCAGGGCAGCGGCAAAGGCGTTGCTGAGGCGCTCCAGTTGGGCATAGGACATGCGGGCGCCTTTGAAGTGGAGGGCTGTGTGCTCCGGCCGGTCACGGACCGTGTCGGCCATCACGTCCAGCAGGGTGCATTCGGGATAGGGTTGGAGGGTGCGGGGCAACCCGGGGTCGTAGCTCTTGAACCAAGGCCTCTCGTCCACGTTCGTCTCCTCCTTGAGACTGCCTGTGATCTGTGCCCCGAGACCGGTCCTGGGGCTTGGCCATCCAGAGCGTATGCCTGTGGTGTGGAACTGCTGTGAGAATTATACTCTACTTCGTCTGGCCCGGCAAATGGAGTAGAGGACACCATAGCCCAGGGTCACGCTGTGAAAGAGGCCGCTACTCCGAGATCGCAGACAGCCAACGGGCCGCCTCCACTATTCATCCGCTCGCCGGGGTGAGGCTTGCCTGCCGGCCATGACGCCCAGGCTCTGGATGAAGGCTGAGGCGTCTGCCAAGTCCAGAAAATCCGCGTGCTGGCCACTCTGCAGGTGCTCGATCCGGCCGCGCCAGCGATCCGCGCTGGCGGACCACTCGCGCCAGAAGCGGATGACGAAGGTGCTGGTCGACGGGGTGGAGGATGGCTCGGTCATACGGATTTCCCCTCAGGCGCGTTCCAAGCACCGCACGGGGCCCGGGGGGAACCCCTCCCCCGGGCCCCAGGGTGCCACCTCCTGCCGTGGGATCTACCGCCGTGCAGTCCCGGCCGCCCTGCGACAACACTGCACGGCGTAGCCAATTCCGGCGGCCTCTCCGGCAGGGATGGAGGGTCTCTTGTCGGTTTACTCCCCGTGCGGGTCGAGGATATAGCCGCTGGCGACGCCAGCCTCAAACATTGCCGGAAACTCGATGTCGACAAAGACGTGCTGCCCCTCCAGAGCGCCATAGCCGTGGCCCACTACGCGAATCGAGGTCGTGCCATCGGCATAGCTCATGCCTGTCCAGGTGCCGTCCCAGCCGTCGGGGCTTCCCTCCTCGAGAACCACGTGGAATGTACCCCACGACGGTCCCACGCCATAGGCGTCCCAGTTGGCATTGGAGACTACGGTGTTCAGGCCGCTGCAGTGGGGGTCGCTGCCGGGCATGTCCTGCTGGTACAGCGCGACCATGCCCCTCAGGTGCACGTTCCCGCCAGGATAAGTCGACGTCCCCCAGTCGAGGATGCCAAGGGGTATAAAGGCACCCTCGCACGTGGTGAATGTGGCCTCTGCTGACACGGCCTGGACCGGGAGCAGCGAGAGGGCGATCAGGCTCACCACGATCACTGCTAACGCTTTATGCTGTCTCATCTTACTTGCTCCTTTCCATACAAACCTTTGGTTCATCTCACGGTTGTCCAAGTAACCAACCGTCGGCAGAGAGCGGCTTCTGCAGCGACGGTATCACCAGTGTACCCCAAGTTGTTTGCGTCCTGGCTAGCTACGCCGGGCGACGGCAGCGGGCACCTCTGGCTTGGCCAGCAGGCAATAGGCCAGGCTTACGGCAAAGAAGGCCTGGATGGCAACGGGCATCCAGCCGAGCAGATTGAGCACACCGACCAGCTGGCCCAGCAGCGAGACCACAAAGGCGACCGCGTACGCGACCAGCAACGCCAGGGCGATGGATCGGCCCGTGTCAGAATCGGCCACGTCCCGGGTGAACCAGGTCAGCAGGCCGAGGCCGATGAGCCAGGCGCCGCCATACTGCATCATGAGCGCCCCCGCGGGTCCTAACGTGGCCCCAAAGAGGGAGAGGAAGAGGTGCGGCGCCAGCACGCAGCCGATGCCGAAGGGGACGGAAACGACGGCATTGGCGATGAACAGGTGCTTGAGTTTCATGGTACCTCCTTTCGCTGCTAGCCTTGAGATGCAGCGGTCATCGCACGTTGGGAACCGCGCTCGCCAGCGGTGATCATGATCAGTCCGACCATCCCGGCGATGACCAGGCCGGCGTCCTCGACCATGCCCAGCGAGAACCAGTAGGCCCCGCTCAGCGCCCAGAGGGCGGGGATGACCAGGAGGTAGCGCGGCACTCTCCGTGCGAAGAGGAGAACGCCAAAGGTGAGGACGATCCCTGGGCAAGGGAAGAGCGGCGAGACGGCGGCGCGGGGATACGCGTGGCCGACCAATATGCCGAGCAGGGAGTAACCGACGAGGGCGTAAGCGACAAAGACGAGCCCGACTGCCGTATAGAGGCGTCGCTCCGGCCCGTAGGAAATGCGGTCGCGGGCAAGGGCAACAAGGAAGAGGATGCCTTGCACAGCAAAGAGCACAGTGGGCACATAGAGGATGGCCATGTTCGCCGCACCCTGCCTCCAGAAGACGAGGCTAAGCCACAGCCACAGAAAGGCCAACACCCCAGTGGTCACCCGATTCCAGGTCTTGCTGCGCCTGAATAGCGGAATGAGGCTGAGTAAGCCCAGAGCATAGCCCACCACCTGCATCGGCCAGATGCCCTCGTTGTAGACGCCAAAGTAGTCCAACAACATCTCGATCGTGAACGTCATCTCGTTACCCTCCCATTGCCTTGGGGCCGAGGAACCGAAGGACCCGATTCTCTGGCCCGACTGCGCCACTCCACGGTCCTGCCGTGGCCTAGTCAGAGCATAAAGGGCAGGTGCCAAAAAAGTGCCAAATCTCGCGAGGCATGATCCTGTCACTGCGCGCCAAACGCCTGTCCCGAGATGGGTCGAGGGAAAGGGGTCGCCAATTGCACAGGTGGGGATCGCTTCGTCGGCCTGCGGCCTCGCGATGACACGTGTGTACCTCATCCCGCTGTGAGTGAGGGCGCCAGTCATGGAGCAACCGGTAACGACATCCAGACACGTCTGCCTGACTTTGCCAGTCAGCACAGATGGGCACTACGAGCGGACGGGGATCACCTCAGTGGGGCTCGATGACCACGTCCTTGCAGTACCAGTGGTTCAGGGCCGAGATGGGGAAGCTGCGGACCCAGGGCTTGATCAGCATATGCTGGCGGCCGTAGAAGAGCGGAACGATCGAAGCCTGCTGTATGATGATTTGGTCCGCCTGGCGTAGGAGATCGAGCCTCGCCTCCTGGTTCAGTGTGTGCCTGGCTCTCTTGACCAGCTCCTCATAGGACCGGCTCTGCCACCGGGTGCGCGCGAGCTCAAGGTGGGGTGGCAAGAAGTCACCGGGATCGGGCCAGTCGGCAAACGATGCCAGGAGGTACATATGGGGCGGATCTTGCTGCAGTCGTTGGCGGAATGGCAGCCAATCTGCCACTTCCCAGGCAACCTGGACGCCCAGGTTCTCCTGCCACTGGGCTTGCAGGTACTGGGGGATCAGGGGATCGATGGGCGGCACGGACAAGCCCTCCAAGACCGGAAGGCGAGAGCCGGCGGCATGGCCGGCAGCGACCAGGAGCTGCCGTGCCCGGTCAGGATCATAGGGCAAGCCGATCTGCGGGGAGTGGCCTGGCATGCCGGGTGGGACAAAGCCTCCGGTGCCCGGAGCGTACATGCCACGCAGGACGACGTCCGCCAGTTCCTCGCGGTTGGCCCCCAGGGCCAGGGCCTGGCGCAGGCGCACATCGTCGAGGGGCGAGCGGTTCGTGACGAAGCCAAGGTAGATGGTAAAGAGCCAGGGTGCCGAGAGGTACTCGGCGGCGAATTGCCGGCGGATGCGGTCGCCGTCGTGCACGGAAGCGTCCGTTAGCGTCAGCACGTCGAGGTCTCCGCGGAGGTACTGCTCCAAAGGGGCCGAGAGATCCTGGGTCGCCGGATCCTGGGGAAAGTGCAGCATGACCTGCTCCACGTTGCCCCGGCAGCGGCCCGCATAGTACGGATTCCGCACCAGGCTCAGATACCTATCCCTGTCCCAGGCCTCCGGCCTGAAGGGCCCATTGGTGGTAATCGAGTCCAACTCGGTCCAGGCAGCACCTTGCGCTTCCACGACGTGCCGCGGGACAGGGAAAGCATTGCTGTCCGTCAGGACGTAGAGGAAATGGCTGACCGGTTCCTCGAGTTCGACGTCGAGGGTCGTATCGTCCAGCGCACGTATGCCAAGTTGGTCCGCATCGACACCCTCCCGCTGATGGAAGGCCCGAGCGCCTTTAATCGCCAGCAGTTCGGAGGCGATGCCGCCCGAGGCCGGATCGAGCACGCGCTTCCAGGCGTACTCAAAGTCGTGGGCCGTCAGGGGCATGCCATCGCTCCAACGCGCATCGGCGCGCAGGTGGAAGCGATAGCGGCGTCCCCCGTCCAGGACTTGCCACGTTTGCGCGACCTCGGGCACAATGTCAAGCTCCGGACCCGTCGACACCAAGCCACTGAATATCTGGTCCAGGACCAGCGACGAGACGTACTCACCGCAGAAAGCCGGGTCGAGCGTATAGGGGCAGCGCCAGCGGATACGTAGGGGGTGGGGCGCAGGCGGCTGGAGGGTGCCCAGCTCCTGTCTCCCGGCCTGCTGCCACTGGCTGAAGGCCTCCGCGAAGGCCCGGCGCGACTCCGCAAAGTCAAAGCCGGTGTGATGGGCCAATCCCAGCTTCATCAGCGTCCGTGCCGCCTGCTCGTAATCGCCCTCTTCCCTCTGCAGCCTCAGCGCCTGTTGGTAGTAGTTGATGGCCTCGTGGTGGGCATAGGCCAACCGGGCCTGATCACCAGCCAGGAGGAGGTACTGGACCGCCTTGGCCTTGAGGGCCGGATCCAACGACCGGGCCTCCTGGAAGTGGAAGGCCAGCTCGCCGGCTACCGCTTCGAGACTCGACGCGTAGAGGGTCTCCATGGCCCGTCCCGCCCGGGCGTGCAGGTGCTGCCGGCGGCGAAGGGGGATGCCGGCATAGACCACCTCCTGGATCTTGTGGTGGTGGAAGACATAGTCGCGGCCCAGGGCACCCCGGCCCTCGTCGACGAACCGCCGTCGCAGGAGCGCGTCGAGGGCCTCAAGGGTCGGTTCCTCACCCTGCCGCCAGACAGCAACCAGCAGGTCGTAGTCGAATTCGCTGCCGAGCACAGCAGCGGCCTGCAGGGCTTGCTGGACATCCTCGTCGAGCCGGCCCACCCGGGCCCGGATGGCTTCGCTTACACCCTGAGGCAACGGCAACGCGGCCTGTGACACCTGGACAAAATCCCCCCTCCAGGCGCCGGACTCCAGGCGGACCAGGCCGGCATCGAAGAGGGCCTTGACCGTCTCAGTCAAGAAGAAAGGATTTCCCTCCGTCTCCTCATAGAGGCGCTGGGCCAGCGGCAGGACAGCCTGGCCGCCGCCCGACATTTCGACCAGCAGAGACTCGACGGCGCGTGGCGAGAGACCTGGCAGATCCAGCGACCGAAGCAAGCCCTCGCGGCTCAACTGCCGCTGAAGGTCGTGCAGTGGATGCTGCGGCCCTACCGCCTCAGGCCGCAGGGTGCCCACGAAGAGCACCGGATGCGGCGCCTCATGGCGAGCCAGATAGTGGACAAGCTGCAGCGTAGTGTCGGTGGCCCAGTGGAGGTCGTCAAGGAGTAAGGCCAGCGCGCCGCCCCGAGACAAGTCTGCCAGGAATTGGGCCACAGCCTCAAAGAGACGCCCTCGTTCCTGATCGAGAGGCACCTCGGATCTGTCGCTCATCCGGGCTTGCTTCTCGGACAGATCGGGGACCAGGCGGGCTAGCTCAGCCACGACCCAGGAAGGGATGCCCTCGAGATCGGTGGCTGTGATCGTCGACAGCGCCGCCTGCAGCGCTTCGGCCAGGGGCTGGTAAGGCAGCAGACGCTCAAAAGCATAACAGCGGCCCCACAACACGCGGACTCCCTGCCAGCGGAGCTCGCCCGCCAGCTCCTCGACGAGCCGGGTCTTGCCCATCCCCGCCTCGCCACGGACCAGGACCAAGCCCCCTTGTCCCGCCGACGCCTCGCCGTAGCGGTCCTGCAGGAAGGCCATCTCCCGTTCGCGGCCCACCAGGGGACCCCGGGCGATGGGATCCAGAGGGTTTTGCCCTGGGGGCGAGGGCGGAAGGCCCTCCGCCCCTACAGATGGAATTGCGGGCACGGGTTTGGTGACCGGGAAGTAGCCATCGAGGATCGCTTCGTAGAGCTCGGTGGTCTCCTGCATGGGCTCGGCACCCAGCTCCTCGGCGACCACCTCCTGGCAGCGCTGGTATTGCTCCAGGGCCGCGTTGCGGCGCCCAAGGCGACACAGGACCCGCATGGCCAGCCGGTGGGCATCCTCGCGCAAGGGGTCATGATCGAGTAGCCGTCGCCCGGTGACAAGCGCGCCTTCATGGTCTCCCGCCCCTTCCAGGCCAAGCATCAAGCGGGCCAGGGCTTCGGAGAAAAGGGTTTCCAGCCGGTATCGCTCGTTGAGGACCCAATCGTCGTAGAAGCCGTCCATGAAGGGACCGCGGTAGAGCGCGATGGCGGATCGCAGGCTGGATAGTTCCGGGCGGGCCAGCCGGGATTCAAACTCGGCTACGTCGAGCCAGACGTCCACGGCGGGGTCGAACTGGACGGCGTGGACGTCGCCGAGCAGCCATTCCTCGTCCGAGGGCGGCAGGCAACGGCGGATGTGCCATAGGGCTGTCGTCAGGGAGCGACGGGCCTTACGCTCTGGCCGGTCGCCCCAGAAGAGATCGGCCAGCCGCTCCCGCGGCTGGGGGTGGTCGCGGTGCAGGACGAGGTAGGCCAACAACGATTGGGCATTGAGCGTGGGCGGCTTGGCCAGCAACTGGTCATCAGCACGGATCTCGAGCGGCCCCAGAAGGGATAACCGCAGGGTGGGCATCAAAGAACCTCCCACTAGATCGTAATCGGAGCCTGGGGCTATTATAGACCAGAACCATCCCCCGGTCAATGCCCTGTACCGATCGTCGAAGTGCTGTTCAGTCCGGCGTATCGCCCGGTCCTCGACCCGAGGTGCCTGGCATCTTCAAGTGGCTGACGCCCTATGTTGGGTTGGAACCGCCAACTCGATGGGGCGGGCGTACCCACAGAAAAGAGCCACCGGATCAGATTCGTTCCGGTGGCTCTGTGCCAAGACCCCCCGCCGGGCCGTGTGCCTAGTTGGTTTTAACCTATTAGGTAGGTGGGAATCTACCCGTCGGCTTCTGCCTCACCCGAGGCTATCGCATCCCCCTCTGGAGCCCGACTCCCCTCATTCGTGTGTTGGTTCAAACCCCTCGCCAGGCATCACGCACTCGGCAGGATTGATAAGGCCAGGATAACGATGGTAAAGGGCTCTGCCTCTGCCACACTCTGGGCCGGAGCTTCTTGCATCCGGGTCCCTGTGGGTCACGATCTGCTACCAGTATACCTCGCTCTTTGTGCTTTGGCAATGGGAAAATGATCCTATGCGCGCAACTGCCATCTAGTGCAGTATCGTGCTTAACATCCGCCGCTCATGCCAGCAAGGCCAGAAAACGATCCACATCCACCGTAGCAGCACGGACCACCGGTGAGATCCCGGGCAGGACCAGGTCAAAGCCATGCTCCGCGTGGGGGAACTCGACCAGGATGGAGGGCACACCCGCCAGGACGAGCTCATGGTGCAGGCGGTGGGCGGCGGCATCGAGCTCAAAGACGTCATCGCCCGCGACCAGAAGGAGGGTGGGTGGGCAATGAGACCCGACCTGAGAGATGGGCGACAGCAACCGGTAGGTGTCGGGGATCTCGTCGGGCGTGCCGCCTAACAAAGCACCCATGCCGGCATCTCGCTCCGAGCCAAGACGGCCAGACTGCATTGTGAATAGGTGGGTCATCAGGGACAGGGCCGCCCGGTCCAGAGGCCCGGACACGGAGGCCATAGTCTCCTCAGTCCGATCGTAGAGCTCAACAAAGTCGACTGCCGGATAGAATGCGATCACGCCACGCACCGGGGTGCTGTCCTCGCCGCCGAAGCACTTGAAGGCCGGTTCGCCCGGCGCATAGGCAGCCGACAGGACCAGTTGCCCCCCGGCCGAGCCGCCCATGAGCACGATGCGCTCCGGGTTGACCCCGAGGGCGGGTGCGTTTTCCCTCATCCAGAGCACCGCCTGGTTGATCTCGGAGACCATGGTGGCAATCTGAGCAGCCGGCCACAGTGTATAGGCGACGTCGAGGATGGTGTGACCCTGGTTGGCCAGGTGCCGGAAGAAATGCCGCGTGCCCAGGTCCTTGTCCCCCACGCGCCAGCCACTGCCGTGGGCAAAAATCAAGCCCAGGCCGCTGCGGGCCACGCCTGAGGGCGGCTGCCAGAGGTCGGCCAGCAAGGGCCGGCCGCTGCCTGGATGCTGGCCCAGCACCACATCCCGCTCGAACGCCACCTGCGCCTGGGAGCCGGCGGGCCATAACCAGCGGGGACCCGGCCGCCCGGGGCGCAGATGGGCCGGGAGCCCCTCCTGCCAGCCCGGGCCAAAGGCAGCGCCGAACCGATCGCCGGAGGAGGGGATGTCGGCCAGGAAACGGCCTGACAAGCCGGCGGCGGCCAGGCCAGTGGCCGCCAGGACGCCATCGCGGCGGGCCAGCCCGAACGCCGCAGCGATCGCCCCGAGTAGGACATAGACGGGCGCGAGGGCGCCGCCCAGGAGCTTGGGCAGCCATACAAAGACCTGGAGGGCGCGGCTGGCTGGGCGCCAGAGGGCCACTAGGCTGAGCAGCGCGGCAGGGGTGATCAGAATCGTGAGTAGGGTCTTCATCGGCACCTCGCAGGGTATGCAGAACTGGAACGAAACACAGAGCAGCGTCAGCAGACAGGGATTATGCGGTCCCAATCATGGGCAGGAGGGCTTTTGTCACATGGCTCCTCTCCCATGAACCATGATAGCACAGCTAGGGGCGAGAGGCAAGTGTCGATGGGTTGCCAAATGTGCTTGGGGGCAGCGTTCTCCTGGCTGGGAAGGTGAACGCTGCCCCCCAAGGGACCTCGAATGCACGCCATGTCGCCACCCTTGCAGGACTGAAAACTGACACAAGTGCCATTTGGCCCGATCGAACATGGGCATAATGGCGGGGTGGCAACGGGCCCGCGCCGAATGCCTCGCTCATTTTCCCCGTACTGCCAGTTGTGAGGTCTGAAGGGAATGATTCTTACTTGACAATTTTCTGAAAAATATATAAAATATATGTAAATGGCTTGGGAAGGGAACGACGGTCGCATTTTCCACTGGGGAGCGCACCTTTGTTTGGCACTAGAGTCACAGGCGGTCGATAGAGTGTAATGGCGGAATCCGGATCAGGCAAGTCTCAACCTTGGCTGGCAGAGACCAAATTCAGTCCCCCTCTGCTGCGCGAGGATGTCATCCCCCGCAAGCGTCTGCTCGAGGATCTGCACAGAAGGCTGGATTCTCATCCACTTACCCTGGTATCGGCCCCGGCCGGCTACGGCAAAACCACCCTGCTGGCAGCGCTGCCCCCGACCTATCCGGCATTGTCGATAGCCTGGCTGTCGCTGGACGAGGAAGACAACGACCCGGTCCGCTTCTTGACCGCCTTGATCGCCACCTTGCAGCGCCTGCATCCAGGCTGCGGCACCACAGCCCAATCTCTCCTGGTGGTCCCCATCCATCAAGGTGCTGGCGTGCGGCGCATTGTCAGTGTGCTGATCAACGATATGTTGGAGACTCTCACCGAGCCCTTTGCCCTGATCCTGGATGATCTGCACCGGATTACGGAGCCGTCGATCTTTGTTGCCCTGGACTATCTCCTGGAGCACAGGCCGCTCCAACTGCATCTTGCAGTGGCCACGCGCGTCGACCCACCTCTGGCTCTGGCCCGTCTGCGTGCGCGGGGAGAGTTGAACGAAATGCGCCTGGCCGAGCTGCGTTTCAGCGAGGAGGAAGCCAGCGCCTTTCTGAACGATCGCCTGAATCTGGGCCTGTCAGGCGCCGACCTGGCCCTGCTCCACTCCCGAACGGAAGGTTGGGCTGTGGGCCTGCGCCTGCTCGCCAGTTCCCTCGACCGGGTATCATCTGTTCAGGACCGCATATTGCTCATCCGCTACCTGGCGCAAACCGATCGCAATGTTTTCGAGTTTCTGGCCGAAGAAGTTTTCAATAGCCAGGAAGCGGACATCAGGACCTTCCTGCTGGAAACGGCCATCCTGCCCGAACTGACCCCCACGCTATGCCAGGCCGTGACCCATCGCCCCGATGCCGGGGCGATGCTGGAGGAGCTGTACCACCGCAATCTATTCTTGGTGCAGGTCCCCCCCTCACAGGGAAAGGGAAGTCCGGAGCCTCGCCTTTCGCTTCTTGACCATCCACGCCTCGAAACGAGAGACCGACAACCTGAGACGCGATACCGCTACCACGATCTGTTTGCCGAGTTCCTGCACCACAAGCTAGGAGAGGAGCAGCCGGACCGAGTCCCTGACCTGCACCTGCGGGCAGCCCAGGCCGAAAGCGAGCCTGCCCGAGCCGTGGGTCACTATCTTGCCGCAGCCAGCTGGCAGCAGGCGGCTGATCTCATCGAGCAAATCGGGGGCGAGATGTTTGCCCGGGGATATCTCGACACCCTCAGCCGCTGGATTGACAGGCTGCCCACCCAGGTGCGTGAGAGCCGTCCGGACCTGCTCCACTATCTGAGTCACTGTGCCCTCTGGAAAGGGGCCTGGTCCGAGGTGCAACCGTTGCTGGAACGTGCGCTGCAAGGCTTCGAATCGGCCGGCAATGGGGCAGGGCAAGGTGAGGTCTTGGCCAATCTGGCAACGGTTGCCGCTGCTCAAGGTGATCTGGAGCGGTGTGGCGCGCTCTTTGGCCAGGCTCTGGCATATCCCATCCCCCCTCACACTCGGATTCAAGCACTGCTGGGGGGCGCACTGGCGAAAGGCGCACTGGGGGATTGGCAACAGACTGTGCGGGATTTCAACGCGGCAATGGCCCTGGTTGAGCAAAGCCGCGAACTGGATCCCCTTCACCTGGTGACGCTCCCCTTCTTTCACCCGGGCTTCGCCGTCGTGCCAGGTGGGCTGGCGCACCTGCAGCGCATCTGCGATCAGGCCAGGGCCCAGGTAGGAGACGAGGTCAGTCCCTCCCGCCTGATGGTCGAGGAGCTGACGACGGTCCTATACTTGTTTCGCGGTCAGTTGGCGGAGGCGATTCGCACTGGCGAGAGAGCACTGGCCCTTCGAGAGCGGCTGGGCGGACACCCCTACTTGTCCCTGAACGCGGCTCTTTTTCTGCTGATCGCCCATGCAGCGCGGGGCGACTATGCCGCTGCCGAGCCCCTGTTCGACCAGCTGTTTGTGGGGGTTGACCGGATGAGTCAGCCACTGCCTGATCTACCCATTTACCTCTTCTACGCCGGGCGGGTCCGCTGGCTGCAGGGTCGTTTGCAGGAGGCAGGCGAGATCTGTGACCAGATGCGTGCTCTTATCAATAGCCTCCACGAGGAGTTCCCAGAGGTCCGCATCTGCCACGCCTGGATGCAGAGCCTGCTCGAAATGGCGAACGGGCACTATGGGGAGGCCGAGCGCACCCTGCGCCAGCCGGAGGTCCTCGAGCAAAAAGATCGAGGCTCCACCATTCACGGGAACACGCACCTGCTGCTGGCCCGCCTCTACTGGAGGCAGGGCCGATGGGAGGAAGCGCTGGCCGAGTTGGCCCCGGTGCTAGCTCACTACGAGCAACTGGGCATCCCCTTTGCCATCCTACTGGAAGGGCAGAGTGTCGTGCCCCTGCTACGCCTGGCGGTCGAGGAGGGCATCCACACCAGCTACGCCGCCCATCTGTTGGAGTTGCTGGGCGCCGACGACGAGCCGCGTCCGATCGACGTGCCCCACACCGGGGCAACCATCACCCCTCGCGAAGTCGAAGTCCTGCGCCTCGTCGCAGCCGGCCACAGCAACCGGGCGATCGCCGAACAGCTGGTCATCAGCGTATGGACCGTCAAATCCCACCTCACCAAGATATACCGCAAGCTAGACGTGACCTCACGGGCGCAGGCCGCCGTCTATGCCCGCGAACTGGGACTCGGCTGATCCATAAAGAGGTTTCCCAAAATCACACCCCCCTTTTTCCCCCATATCACACCTTGGTGCGATGACAATGCCCCACCCATTTGATAAACTGAGGCTGTAGACAGCCATTACCTAGTGTGCGACTTGTTGTTTCTGTGGCGAATACTTTGGTCTGAGCCAGGATGAAGGCATTTCTGATTACTCTTGCACCCACCATCAATCATTTTTCCCCTGTGCATGAGTTGAAGAAGGGAGGTGAATGCCTGTAAGTCAAAGACCTAGCCAAACCTACATGGCCCAGTGATGACCGTTTGTGCAATTCGTAGTGAGTTGGAACCCCTAACGTAAGGAGCAAAATCTGATGATGAGAAAGACTCGTATTCTCCTAACAATGCTAGTTCTTGCAGCGTTGCCTGCCTTGGTTGCGTCTGCCGATGGCAATCCAAACGTTGTCTATACATGGACTGTCAATGACCTCGGACAAGGAGTCTGGGGGGGTGGTCCACTGTTCGACGATGGCTCGACGGGAGGCAACTTCCCCCTCTCCTTTTATAACGGCCAGTTAATTGCCCACTTCCAGCCTGTATCTTGGCACGAGGTTGTGCCCGGGGAGTCTGTCGACATATGCTTCCGGGTCCGCGAGATTAAAGGCTCTTTCGGCCCTCCATATGAGTTCTGCTTCACCGACATCCTTGGTGGTCCATTACCAGTCACTGGCACTGGAATGCCAATGATCATACCTCATCCCGATCCCGATATTCCACATCCTCTACTCATCCGGGTAACCCCAGTCAACTGAGAGATCCTGAAGCAGTTCAACAAGGAGCGGCTGTCGTTGCATGGTCAGGATACAGGGCAGTTTTCAAGCTGCCCTGTCTGTCCTTCTTCATCATCCCAAGTGGAAGGAGGAAGTTCCAAATGGTGTCTTCAAATCTCTTACGGTGGAGTGGATTGGCTGCTTTGGTTGGAGGCGTGCTGTTTGCCGTCCTGAGTATACTGGAGTTTCTCTTCTTTGGCGGACAATCCGACAGCGCAGCTGTGGCGTCAAGTGCTTGGCTTATCGTGGAGGTGGCTTACGTCTTGGCGGCTACGCTCCTTATCCTGGGTTTGGTGGGCCTGTATATCCTTCAGGCGGAACCGGCGGGAAAGCTGGGGCTGATCGCCTTTTTGGTGGCCCTGACCGGTACGGTGATGCTGGCTGGTGCGGATTGGAGTGCAGCCTTCTTTGGGCCGTGGGTGGCCGAGGCAGCGCCAGAGCTTCTGGTGGCCGAACCTGCAGGGACCATGGCCGCTGGGATTACCCTCACTTTGGTGCTGTTTGCCCTGGGCTGGTTCCTGTTTGGCCTGGCCTCGCTGCGAGCGGGGGTGCTGCCGCGCGGCTCGGCGTTGCTCCTCGTGGTCGGCGCGGTTCTAGCTCTTGTCCTGGCCTTTCTCGAGCTTCCATTTGAAGCGGTTGCGCAGGGCGCGGCCGTAGCGTGGATGGGCTATGCGCTCTGGTCCCACGGGGCCGACGAGTTAAGCTTGATCGCTGAAGCGGCGATGTAGGCAGATTCCATCAATCTACCCAGACTGGCGGTGGCGCTGATGTGTGCCTCTTCACCTGATGAGCGGAGAAGTCGAATCGCTTCGTTTCTGGCGCACCATCGGACGGGCGTCATCAGCACCACCGCTGCGCAAGGCATGTGGTCCATACCGGTCAGGTATTGCCCCGTTTCTGGGCCCTCCAGCGGCCGGCGCCTGGAGCTGGACTGCCTGGTGCCTCGCTGGGCTGACGTCGCCCATTCCCTGTCACAGAACGCCACGGTCCTGTTGATTGTGCAGGCGGCCGCGGGCGCTGGCCTGCGCTGGGCCCAAATCCGGGGCACGGCCAGTCCGGTGGAGGCTCCCAACTGGGCCCGATTGTTGCCCCGCTGGGTGTCAAAGGTGCAGCCAGATGAGCTCTACCTGGTGGTACGCGTGGCGGCCAGCCGGATCGATCTGATCGATGAGGACCTGGGCTGGGGTATGCAGGAAACCCTGGAATGGTGATCCGGTGTACGAGTTGACGAGCTCGATGACAGATGTGTCGAGGGCCCGTGCACGACGGATGCCGTGACCGGCTAGCCCAGGAGCAGGAACGGGTTCTCGACGAGCTGCTTGATCCGCTGCAGGAAGCGGGCCGCTGGCGCGCCGTCGACCAGGCGGTGGTCAAAGACCAGGCTCAGGCTCCACATATGACGTGCCACGATCTCGCCGTCGCGGACGACGGGCTTGGCCTGGATGCGGCCCACACCCAGGATGGCCGCTTCAGGCAGGTTGATGATGGGCGTAAAGGCGTCGATGTCGTACATGCCCAGGTTGGTGATGGTAAAGGTGCCGCCGCTGAGGTCATCGGGCAGGGACCGGCCCACGCGCGCCCGCTCGACCAACTCACGGAATTCGGCGCCAAAGGCCCGCAGGCCCTTCTGGTCTGCGTCGCGGATGACGGGCACCAGCAACCCGCGCTCGGTGTCGACGGCCAGGCCCAGGTTGACGGCACCCAGGCGCTCAACGGCCTGCCCATCCTGGCTGAGGCGCGCGTTCATATAGGGGAACTCGCGCAGCGCGCGGGCGACGATGAGGGCCAGCAGGTCGTTGAAGCCGGGCGCAAAGCCCCACTCCTCGCTGACCGAGGCCTTTAGCCGTTCGCGGGCCGCGACAAGCTCGGTGGCGTCTGCTTCGGTGACCAGGGTGACGCGGGCGGTCTGGTCGTGGCTGGCCGCCATGCGCTCGGAGACGATGCGCCGCACCCCGGCGAGGGGCACGCGTTCTGCAACGAGTGCCTCCGGTGCAGCCGGCACTGGCGCTGCCTCGGCGGCACGTGGTGCCGGCGCAGGAGGCACCGGCGCGGCCGACAGGACGTCGGCCTTGGTAATGCGCTGGCCAGGGCCGCTGGCCTGGACGGCAGCCAGATCCACACCCAGCGCCTCGGCGGTTTTGACAGCCACCGGCGTGGCCCGCGGTGGCGTGACGGACGGTGCGGCCTCGGCCGCTGTTGCAGCATAGTCCAGGACATCCTGCTCCACGATGCGGCCATTGGGTCCACTGCCGGTCACGGCCGCCAGGTCTATGCCCCTCTCCTGGGCCGCCTTGCGCGCCCGTGGAGAGGCAAAGATGCGACCCTCGGGCCGGGGCGCCGCTTCCCGGGTACTATCCGGGATCGGTTCCTGGACCCGCGCTACCTCGACCGGTGCCTGCTCGGCGGCCGCTTCGCCATAGCCCTCCAGGGGCTCGTCGGCCTGGCGGGTGATGAGGCCCACCACGGTCAACACCGGCACCATCTGGCCGGCGGGGACCAGGATCTTGCGCAGGTAGCCGCGAGCGGTGGCCTCCACCTCCAGCACCGCCTTGTCGGACTCGACGGTAAAGAGCACGTCGCCGCGGGCCACCGGGTCGCCTTCCTCCTTGACCCAGTCGACGATGGCACCCTCTTCCATGGTCTGGCCCAGCTTGGGCAGGATGACTTCGGTGATCATGTTTCCCCCCTTATGACAGGTTTCCCGGTAGCCTCAGCGGAGCACCTGGCGGATGCCAGAGATGATGGCCTCCACGCCGGGGATGGCCGCATCCTCCAGCGTCTCGGCCATGGGCACCGGGACATCGGCCGCACCCACACGGACCACCGGCGCGTCGAGCCAGTCAAAAACCTCTTCCTGGATGCGCATGGCCAGTTCGCTGATGAAAGAGCCGGTTTTGTAGGCCTCTGTCAGGCCCACCACGCGCCCCGTCTTCCGGATCGAGGCACTGATGGTGTCCATATCCAGCGGCTTGAGCGTGCGCAGGTCAATGACCTCGACGCTGATGCCCTCGCCAGCCAGGCGCTCTGCCGCCTCGAGGGCGCGATGCACCATGCGCGAGTAGGTGACGACAGTCACGTCCTCGCCTTCCCGCTTCACGTCGGCGACGCCGAAGGGGATGACATAGTCCTCGTCGGGCACATAACCCTCGAGGCCATAGAGCATCTTGTGCTCGATGAACATGACCGGGTTGTCGTCGCGGATGGCGGCCTTGAGCAGACCCTTGGCATCGAAAGGGGTGCTGGGCATCACGACATAGATGCCGGGAAAGTGGGTCCACAACGCCTCGAGGCTCTGGGAGTGGTGGGCGGCGATGCTACGCCCGGCCCCACCCTCGGTGCGGATGACCATGGGCACGATGGTCTTGCCGCCGAACATGAAGCGGTTCTTGGCGCCCTGATTGGCGATCTGGTCCATGGCCAGCGGGGTAAAGTCGACGTACATGATCTCGGCCACGGGCCGCATGCCGGCCATCGCCGCGCCCACAGCGGCGCCACCGATGGTCGCCTCGGAGATGGGCGTGTCCCGCACCCGCTCTGGCCCGAATTCGTCGAACAGGCCACGCGTGGCACCGTAGGCGCCGCCATACAGGCCGATGTCCTCCCCCATCAGGAACACAGACGGGTCGCGGAGCATCTCCTCGCGCATGGCCTCCTGGAGCGCCTGCCGGTAGAGGATCTTGCGCAGGCCATCACCACCCGCACGGCTCTTACCGCGGAGTTGCCGCTCCCGGGCATAGTCGTCGGGCGTCCACTTGAAGGGCGCGTAGACGAACTTTTCCACTTCCTCGGCGGGGGGCATGGGCGAGTCGAGGGCGAATCTGGTGGCGACCTCAATGGCGTCCTCAACCTGCTCCTCCACGGCCTCGACCTCGGCCTGGGTACAGATGCCGGTCTCTATGAGCCAGGCGGCAAAGTTAGGGATCGGGTCGCGGGCCCTCCACTCCGCCTCCTCCTCCTTGGTCCGGTACTTGCGCGGGTCGGAGCGGGAGTGGCCGTACCAGCGGTAGGCCTGGCATTCGATGAGGCTGGGGCCCTCGCCCTGGCGGGCACGGTCCACCGCACGGCCCACGGCCTCGCGCACGGCCAGGACGTCCATGCCGTCGACGACCTCACCCGGCATGTCGTAGGCACAGGCCCGGTCGGCGATATCGAGCTTGGCCGCCGCGCTTTCGAGGGGTACCGACATGCCGTAGAGGTTGTTCTCGACGATGAATACCACCGGCAGCTGCCACAGGCCGGCCATGTTCAGCGACTCGTGAAAGTTTCCGGTCTGGGCCGCACCGTCGCCAAAGAAGCACAGGACCACGCTGTCGGTCTCTTTCAGCTTCTGGGCCAGTGCCGCGCCGGTGGCGACCGGGATATTGCCGCCCACGATGCCGGTGGCGCCCAGGTTGCCTTTCTCGACGTCGGCGATGTGCATCGAGCCGCCGCGGCCGTGGCAGTAGCCGGTCTCGCGGCCACACAGCTCGGCCATCATCTTGTTGTAGTGTTCCTGCTTGGCCTCTTCGGTCTTGGCGATCACCGCGCCACGGGCATGGCAATGGCCGTGCCCGCGGTGGCTGCTGGTAATGAGGTCGTCATCCCGCAGCACAGATATCGCTCCCACGGCGATGGCCTCCTCGCCGGCGTAGAGGTGTGATGCGCCCTTGATGACATTCCGTCCCAGCAGGTCATAAACCCGGTCCTCGAACATGCGGATCTCCCACATCTGGCGGAGCAGGTCCAGGGCTTCTTCTTTGTTCAGGCCATGCGCCTCGAGCGCCTGGCTACCTCTTTTGTCAGACATCAATCTCTCCTTACGGTTTGCTCACAAGCTGTATGATCCCCCGCTTGCCGTTGATCAACCACCCCGGGTCCGCAGCGGCGATGGTCTCGGCCTGGCCCGGAGAGAGCCCGACCATGATCTCGCCCTTGAGGGTGCGCAGGATGGCAAAGGAGGCAGGGAAATAGGCAGCGATTTCCTCCAGCCTGGCCGTGTAGGGCCAGTGGGCGTCGTCCAGCAGGCGCCGGTAGTTCACGTCACCCTTGAGGAGGACCAGGCCGGAATGGGACAGGTCTGCGGCCAAATCTTCCGGCATGTCGCGGAACATCAGGCACCGGCTCCAAAATGGATGCTCGGTAAAGACCAGGCGGCCGGCCAGGCGGTGCGCCTCCAGCCGCCGGCCCAGATCCTCATTCGCCAGCAGCGCCAGGAAGTGCTCCGCATCGCGGGGCATGGCGTCAGAGACAAAGAAGGGCCGGTCCTTGAGGTGAAACACGACCGATGTCGCCCAGCCCTGGTCGAGTACGAACTCGGCCAACGCGAGGTCGAAGAGTAACTCGCGGCCGACGTTGTCGGTGACCAGGTCCAGCCGGGAGACGCCGGCCGAGAGGCGGGCGGTGATCCACTGGCTGTGGTCGATGAGGATGTTGTGGCGTTCGCTGGGCGCATCCAAGCCGCCGCGGGCCAATTCGCGCACGGTCAGGTTGCTCAGGTCGGCGCGGTTGCCCCATAGGGAGGAATGGAGCAGGGCCTCAAAGCGCGTCTCCGGATCGGCGGCGGTCAGCTCTGTCCAATGCTGGGCCAGGAAGGCCACTGCTTCCGACTCCTGTTCCCGCTTCTGCGGGGCGAAGGGATCCTGGTCGTGCCAGGGGCCGGGCTGCAGATAGCGCACGGCCTCCAGCAGGCGCCGGTAGAAGTAGGTCTCGGCAAAATACCAGGGCAGCTCCAGCCAGGTGCGGCCGCGGTGGGCCGCGGCCTGCTCGTTCCAGAACTCGGTGTCCGGTGCCACCTCTGTGAGCGGCCGGATGGGCCCGGCCGCGATCTCGTGGCGGAAGGCATCCAGGGCGGCGACGATGTCGGGCGGATAGCCGTTGTCGGCGATGACCTGGCGGATGATCTGCGGCTTGCGCTCGACGATGGTCGAACGGGCGAAGGAGCCCGGCTCAGAGGTCATCAAGGGCAGGGGCTGGTCGATCATAGCACCCTGCTTTTCTCGCGCAGGGCGAGATAGTGCTCGTAGGCCTCGTCCCAGGCGGCGACGTCCTCGGGCTCGTACGTCTCGACCTGAAAGGAGCGACGCACGAGGGCGCGGGCCTCGCCGAGACCGGCCAGGTGGCCCAGGGCCATGGCCTGAACGAGCACGTTGCCGATGGCAGTGGCTTCCACCGGCCCGGCGACGACGGTACGAGCCGTGGCGTTGGCCGCGAACTGGTTCAAGAGCCTGTTCTGGGACCCGCCACCAATGATGTGGATCGCCGGCAAGGGCCGCCCCACCAGTTCGTCCAGCCGCTCGGCCACCCAGCGGTATTCCAGGGCCAGGCTCTCCAGCACGCAGCGGGTCACCTGGCCCGGGCCCTCGGGCACGGCCTGGCCGGTATCGTGGCAGAAGGCCTGGATGCGACCGACCATGTCCCCCGGCGGCAGGAAGCGCTCATCGTTGACCGCCACCAGCGGGCCAAAGGCGGGGGCACTGGCCGCCACCCGCGCCAACTCATCGTAGGAGTAGGCCCTGCCGGCACGGGCCCAGTCGCGGCGGCATTCCTGGACCAGCCACAGGCCCATGATGTTCTTCAGCAGCCGGAAGGTGCCACCCACACCGCCCTCGTTGGTGAAATCGTAGGCCAGGCTCTGCTCGCTGATGACTGGCTCTTTGTTTTCTACGCCCATCAGCGACCAGGTGCCGGAGCTGAGGTAGATATGGTCCGCGGCCGCGGCCGGCACGGCAGCCACGGCGGCAGCGGTGTCATGGCCCGCAGCGGCGACGATGAGGATGTCCGGGCCGCCAACCTCGTCCTGCAACGCAGGGCGCAGCTCGCCCAACACTGTGCCCGGCGCCACGATGTCACCAAATAGGCGCGCGGGGATGCCCAGCCGCTCCAGCATGTCGCGGGCCCAATCGCCGGCCCGCGGATCGTAGCACTGGCTGGTGGTGGCGATGGTAAACTCGCTGGCCTTGCGGCCGCTCAGCCAGAAGTTGAACAGGTCGGGCATGTTCAGGAACGTCTCGGCCGCCTCCAGGAACGGAGAACCGGCCCGGGCCATGGCCAGGAGCTGGTAGAGGCTGTTGATCTGCATGAACTGGATGCCGGTCCACTCATAGATCTCGGCCCGGGGCACGACCTGGAAGGCACGCTCCAGCATGCCATCGGTGCGGCTATCGCGGTAGTGGTAGGGATTGCCCAGCAGCGTGCCGTCTGCCGCCAGGAGGCCAAAGTCGACGCCCCAGGTATCCAGGCCCACGCTCAGCAGGTCACTGCCGTGGGCCTCGACCGCCAGGGCCAGGCCGCGCTTGACTTCGGCCCACAGGCGGAGGACGTCCCAGTGCAGGCTGTCCAGCACACGGACGGGGTCGTTGGGGAAGCGGTGGATCTCCTCCAGGCGTAGACCGCCGCCGTCCAGGTGGCCAATCACGGCCCGCCCGCTCTCGGCACCCAGGTCAAAGGCCAGGAACTTGGCCATAGGCACCCTACCTCATCTCCTGGCCACCGGTCACGTTGATGGCCTGGCCGGTCATGTAGCCGGACTGATCGGAAGCCAAAAAGACGACCACGTTGGTCACGTCCTCGTAGGTACAGCCGCGCTTCATCGGCACCTGGTCGACGTATTTCTGGCGGACCTCGGCCTCGGTGATGCCCCATTTTTTGGCGTATTGGGCATAGAGCGAATCGACCCACAGGGGCGAGTCCAGGAGGTTGCCGGGACAGATCGCGTTGGCCCGTACACCGTACTCGGCCAGCTCCAGGGCGATGCTCTGGGTCAGGCCAATGCCACCGAATTTGCTGGCAGCGTAGGCCGAGTTTTTGTAGCTGCCCTTCTTGCCCGACTTGGAGTTGATCTGGATGATGGCCCCACTTCTCTGTTCTTTCATCACCCGCGCGGCATGCTTGGCACAGAGAAAGTAGCCCACCAGGTTGACGTCGATGACGGCGCGCCACCTGGCGGCGGGGAATTCGTCCACCGCCTCGGCGATGAGGATGCCGGCGTTTGAGACAAGGATGTCCAGCCGCCCGAATTCATCCACGGCGCGCTGCACCATGGCCTCGACCTGGGCTTCGTCCGTCACGTCCACGCCCACGGCGATGGCCTGGCGGCCGGTCTGCTCTGCGATCCCGGCGGCTGTCTCCTGCGCTCCCTCCAGGTTCAGGTCAGCGACGACGACATGGGCCCCCTCGCGGGCCAGCCGCTGGCAGATGGCTGCGCCCAGGCCCTGGGCCCCACCGGTGACCATGGCAACCTTGTCCTGCAGCGGTTTCTCCATTCTTCCTACTCCTGCTTCTGGTATCAGGAAATCAGGTATCGGGAAACCCGCGTTAGCGGATGCGGCGCCCGGAACCCCTGATCCCCGATTCCCTGAATGCCCGTCAGGGCAACATCAGCCTCAGAAACTCCTGCTCCGCATCGACCGTCCACTCCCGGCCATTGCGTAGCCGGGCATAGACTGTGGGCAAGCGGTCCTCGAGCTCAGCCAGGCCGGTGAGGGGCATCTCCTGGATCTGGGGATAGATGACGACCTTGCCGGGAAAATCGGCCTCCTGGACCGCCTGGAGGCCGTGCCTGGCCGCGCCGAGGGAGCCGATGGCCGCCACGGAGCGATTGGGCGACAGCTGGCCCGCCTCGGCCTGGGTCAACATCAGGCGCAGGTCGTCGATGGTCGAGGCCGAGTGACCGATGACGCGCACATCCTTGAGGTAGACGTCGCTCAGGTCCAGCTCGGCCATGGTGCCCCGGGCCACGCCGGCAAAGATGTTCATCACCCCGCCCCGGGCGAGATAGGTCGCTGCGTCGCTGATGACGCGGGGGACGGGGGCCAGGACGACGATGTCGTCAAAGCCGTCCTCCAGGAAACGGGCCATGCCGGCCTGGTAGGCATCCTGGTTCAGCGGGTTCAGGCAGATCCATTCGATGCCCCTCGCTTCGGCCTCGGCACGGAAACTGGTGCACAGGTCGTCGAGCCGGGCATCGCTGACGTCGGTGCAGACGACCGTGCCCGGACCCTCGTGCAATTGGATGGCACGCTGGACGTGCATGCGGCCCATGGGCCCACCGGCGCCCACGAACCAGGCCTTCCCGCCCGGCTTGAGGCTGGCGCGGACCGGTGTGGCTTGGTAGGCCTGG
>JAMJFU010000360.1 GCA_023544525.1 Anaerolineae bacterium
CAACCCCATCGATGCCCTGCGCTACGAATAGAGTCAGCCTTGGGCCAGGTCGTAGCGCATGATGATGCGCGGCTGGCCGCGGCTGCGGCTGCTGCTAACGCGCACCTCTTCAAAGCCCAGCCGGCGAAAGGTGTTGACCGTGCCCGTGTAGGCATCCCCCGGGCCGACGCTGTCGCCCCAGGCGGCAATGGGATAGGCCTCCACTGCCGGAGCGCCTTGAGCGGCAGCATGTTGCACGGCGGCCTGGATCAGCGCGCTGGTGATCCCCTGCCCCCGGTAGGCAGGCTCTGTATAGAAGCAGACGATCGACCACACCGGCAGGTCGTCAACCGGACGCAACGCCGGTGAATGCTGCAGCCGGGCAAACTCCTCCCGCGGGCCGATACTGATCCAGGCCGCAGGCCGGCCATCAACGTAGGCGAGAAGCCCCGGGACCGTGCCAGAAGTGACCAGCCCGTGCATCGATTCTTGGTTCCGGCGGCGCGACTCGCTGCCAAACCGGCTAAAGTCCTTGGACCGGGTGCGTGGGCTCATGCACCAGCAGCTCCCCGTCACCGGCGACGTACTGAATAGCACCACCAGGTCGTCCCAACGGTCGAGCGTCACGGGATGGATCTCGATGCCGGCCCAGCCGGCCGGACCGGGGCCACCAGCCAAGCTTGGGTTGTTCTGTTCGCCTTGCATGGAGCACCTCCTGGAAGAATAGGCCCAAGCCCTCCCCCTCCTGGCTCGCTCCGTTCTGCGCAGAACAACATTGTCCTCTGGAGGAAAGGGAAAGGACATCCCTGCGCTGGGGGATATTATATAGCGTTCCTCATAAAAAGGCAAGGGCTTTTTGCCGTGGATGAACACGGCTATCATGGTATAGATCTCCCAGTTGCCATCGCGGTTGCTCTGGAACGCGATCTGGCTGCCGTCCGGCGACGATGACCCACGGGAGCTACCGGCCCGGCACGAGCCACCGTGGTCTACCACACGCCGTGCGCCCTCAATTCCTCCATGGCAGCCTTATGGGTCTCGATCAGTTGCGTGATGTCCTCGTCGGTGTGTGCGGCGCACAGGAAGGCATGATTGATCGAGCAGTGTAGCCCGTTCTTGCGGTACAGGAGCTTTAGGCCGGCATTGGCAGAAGCATTGCCGCGGTGTAGGTCCCGAATGCTGTCGATCCGCCCGCGAACCGTGTGCATCCAGAACATCGAGCCCACGCCGATCGCTTGGGCCGGGTAGTCGTTCTCCTCGGCGAAGCGGTTGATCTCGCTGCGGAAACGCTCACCCATGGCGTTCATACGTGTATACAGCTCTGGATCCTGGCTCAGCCGCTGCAACACAGCTGTCCCGGCTGCGGTGACGAGGGGGTTCCCGTTGAAGGTGCCGGCCATGAGGATAGACCCCGGTTCAACATCGTACTCCATCAGGCGCATCGCCTCGGCAGTGCCGCCCAGCGCCCCGAGGGGGAGACCCCCACCGGCGACCTTGCCGTAGGTGCTCACATCCGGAATGACACCATAGAACTCCTGGGCGCCACCAGGCGCCAAGCGGAAGCCGGTGATCACTTCGTCAAAGATGAGGAACGCACCGATCTCGGCCGTGATGCGGCGCAATTCTGAGAGGAATTCCTTGCCGGCTGGGATGGTGCCGCCAGCACCCTGCACCGGCTCGACGATAACGCCCGCCAGTTGGTCTGCATGGCGCAGGATCTTGTCAAAAGCTGCGGGGTGGTTGAAGGGCAGGACGATCGTGTCCTTCCACGCTCCCTCGGCCAGCCCGGGGCTCTCGGGGACGGCCTTGGGATCCTCGATCATCCCGGTGAGCTCAGGAGTCGGAGGCCTACGGCCGAGGCTGACGGCGAGCAGGTCATGCGTGCCGTGGTAACCGCCCTCGAATTTGGCAATCAAGGGGCGCCCGGTCGTGGCACGGGCCAGGCGCAGGGCGTACATGGTCGCCTCGGTGCCCGAGTTGCAGAAGGCGACCTTGTCTACGCCTGGCACCATGTCGCAGAACAATTTGGCAAATGGATACTCATGCTCGTGGCATTGCCCGTAGTGTGTCCCGTGCGGCAGTACTTCCCGGATCGCGTCTTGGACCACTTCTGGCGCATTTCCGAGGATCATGACCGAGAACCCAAGGTGGAAGTCCAGGTATTCGTTGTCATCGGCATCCCAGACGCGGGTCCCGCTCGCTCTCTTGACCATCATCGGGAACGGATCCGCCAGCCTGAAGACGCTGCCCACACCCGCCGGCATGACAGCGCGGTTGCCTTGCCAGATCGAAAGTGACTTTGGGCTCTTGGCCTGTATCTCGTCGCGGCACCCATTCAGAAGCCGTGCGATGCTTTCCTTGTCAGCCATGATAGGCCCTCCCTTCAGCGATCATCTGTCTCGTCCAGCCCGTACCCGCTCTCGATCAGCTCCATAAGCCGGCGCACAAAGCGAGTCGCTGGCGCCCCATCGACAACGTCATGGTCGAACAGCACCGTCAGGTTGAGGATCTCACGCGGCTCGATCCGCCCCTCAACTACGGCTGGCTTCCAGGCCATGCTGCCCACCACCAGGCCCAGCGAGTGGGGAGTGGTGGTGATGCCCCACCCGCTATGGCCCTTGCCAAACATCCCGACCGCCGTCACCGCCACTGTGCCCGCCGCCGCCACGCGGACTGTCGGGTCACGGCGCGTGGTCCAAGCCATCAGCGCTCTGACCAGCCTGGACAGCGGCCACGGAAGGAGCATGGCACGAAGGAACCAGCGCGGCATGCCCCGGCCCCGCGGCACAGGCCCGGACTGGGCGCTGCGGATCTCCTGGTGGATCTCCCGGTACGTCTTGTGCTGGGCGCCCTCGATGACACGGCCCATCAGGGTCGTCTTTTCTCCATCCGTATGTTCGACCATCACCCCAACGTTGACGTCGTCGAACAGGACGAGCTGGTTACGCCCCTTCAGGTAGGCCTGAACCTCCGGGTTCTCGGTCACGGCGCGGGCCAGGCAGTAGATTAGAAACCCGGTGAAGGAAAGGGCCTCACCACTACGCTCCTTGTGTTCGGCGATGATCCTGCGGGGGACGGTCACGTCCACCTCCAGCAGGCCATACATCCAGTACGTCGGCCCGGAGAGGTGGAGTGCGTTCAGCCAGACGCGGCGCCCCGGCGGGAGGTCGACGACATGATGAGCGATCGTTTTCGAATTCATAGGGCAGTGTCCTCCGTCTGATCGTTTGGGGCCATGGGTTCCCGCAGGGTCCGAAGGATCAGCCCCGTGCGCAGAAAGGTCCATATCCCGGCGAATCCACCGCTGATCCGGATGACCCAGGAAAGGTCGGGCATAAAGAGGTGCATGAAGCGGAGCAGGCCACTGGACTGCAGATATGCCAGGCTAGCCGCGAGCGTCAGGTTCGGGATGAGCGGCAGCAGGACATGCTGCCCCCACAGTCGCCCACCCTGGGGACGAGTGGCCGGGTCCCCGCGCCACTGGCTCAGCCGCCGCCGGGTAGCCAGGGTGCCAGCGATCTGGGCCAGGGGGATCAGCGGCAAGAGGCGCATGATCCACTGGATAAAGTCCAGCCGGATCGGAGGGGGTGGCTTGCCGGCGAGTACGGCCATCAGCCCCGTGCCAATCTCCTCGGTGATCATGGGCAAGCCATAGGGGTCGGCATTGAGGAGGAGGACCACACCTTTCTGCTGCTCCGGGATGAGCGCCATGAAGGCAGAAAAGTCGGGGACGTTG
>JAMJFU010000361.1 GCA_023544525.1 Anaerolineae bacterium
GGCGCCCTGGGATCGCCGAGCACCAGCTCGGCTCCAGCTCTGTCACTGACAAGTCATTAGTGCACCCGAGCCATCGCTCCACGCCGTGGAGGGATGGCTCCTGATGCCAGTCGGTCTCTTTGCCGGGCCAGCGGGCTTATGGCGCGGACGATTCCAGGGGCAGGCCGGCCTGCTGCCAGGCGGCAAATCCGCCCAACAACGCCTGAACGTCAGGATAGCCCAGGTCCATCAGTTGTTGTGCCACACGGGCACTTTGTTGTTCCATGCTTCAGGTGCAGTACAGGACGATCTCCTGGTCGACGGGCAGTTCGTTCAAACGCGTACCGACCTCTTCTTCTGGCACAGAAACGGCGCCGGTGATATGCAGGCTGTCGTACGAGGCCTTGCTCCGCACGTCGACCAGCAGGATCTCCCCCGCCTCCAGTTTTCTGCTGGTTTCGTTCACCGAGATGCGGGGCACGTCAGGGTAGGGGATGTCTGCGGGCTCCTCACCCTCCAGGGCAAAGACCAAGCCAATGACCACGGCCAGGATGACCACAACTACGCCAAGCACGATGAGAAGGCCACCACCACCCTGTGTCCGGCGTTTGCGGCGGCTCGTCGCGGCTCGCTGCTTCGGTCGCGTTTTTTTGCTCATACGCTGTTCCCTATTCTAGTCTGCTCTCGCTCTGGCCCAGGGGCAGGGAAGCGCTCGTCCCCCCACCATGGCCCGGATAGACAAAACGGCGTCCCGGCATCCGGGACGCCGTCGTCACACTGAGGGTTCGTTCAGGACAAAAAGTCTCGCAGTTTGCGGCTACGGCTCGGATGGCGCAGCCGTCCCAGCGCCTGGGCCTCGATCTGGCGGATCCGCTCCCGGGTCACGCCGAATTTCCTGCCCACCTCTTCCAAGGTATAGCTGTAGCCGTCGACCAGCCCGAAGCGAAGCTGCAGGATCCGGACCTCGCGCGGTGTCAGCGAGCCAAAGATGTCCTCGATCTGATCGCGCAATAGCTGCTGTGAGGCCTGGTCTGTGGGCGAGGGCGCTTCGCTGTCCTCGATAAAGTCGCCCAGGAAACTGTCGTCCTCCTCCCCTACGGGCATTTCCAACGACAAGGGACGCTGGGAGACCTTGATGGTACGCTCTACTTTCTTGGGACTGACCCCCAGTTCTTCGGCGATCTCTTCAACCGTGGGGTCACGTCCCAGTTCCTGCACCAACTGCCTCGAAACGCGAGCCAGGCGGTTGATCTGCTCGTACATGTGCACCGGGACCCGGATGGTGCGTCCCTGGTCGGCAATGGCACGCGTCACTGCCTGGCGGATCCACCAGGTAGCATAGGTCGAGAACTTGTAGCCTCGACGGTAGTCAAACTTTTTCACGGCACGGATGAGGCCAATGTTGCCCTCCTGGATCAGGTCCAGGAAAGGAACACCCCGTCCGACATACTTTTTGGCGACGCTTACGACCAGGCGCGAGTTGGCCTTGATCAGGTGTTCGTGGGCAGCGTTTCCATCTCGCACAAGCTCGCGCAGCTCGTCGCGCTCCTCGAGGCTCAGGTCCCCATCCCGGCTCAGGCGCCTCTTGGCGTTCCGGCCGGCCTCCATTCGCTTGGCCAGCGACACCTCTTGTTCGGCTGTCAGCAGTGGGATTCTGCCGATCTCCTTGAGATAGAGGCTGATAGAGTCGTCGATGTCGATGGCCGTCAGGTCGATGTCGGCCTCTGTGACCTCAACCGCACCCGCGTCCTTTTTCTCTTCCTGTGTGGAAGTGGACTCGTCCAGGTCTGTATCGCTGATTTCGATCCCCATGTCAATTAGGGTCGCCAACGCGTCCTCCAATTGTTCGATTCGCAGCTCAGCTTCCGGCACGGCTTCCATTACGTCATCGTAGGTGACGTATCCTTGAGCACGGCCAAGCTCGATTAACTGCTCAATGGCAGAAGGACCCTCTTCCTTGTCTTCCATAGAAGGGGTCCGTTGTTCTTCCAACTCCACTCTGGTCATTCTGACCCGTTCCTCCCATTGGGATCCACAGTGATCTACATCTTTCGGCTCTGGCGCGTTGTCACCCGCGAGACCGCGGGCCATGCCTGTGGGACAATGAAGTAGTCGGTGTGAGCCTTGGCTGCGGTGTTGAAAACGAATCACACGATCCCACTATCCCTGACCTAAATAATTCTAAGGCTCGACCTGGCGTTCAGTCAGTAACGTCAGTTACACCGGGTCTCTGCCCCACTTTTTATGTGCACCAAGGCTGAAATGTCCCGCGCGAACGGCGCCTATGATCTTGCCGGGCAGCGCGCACCCGCCTTCTCACGCCAAGCTTACAGGCGTGAAGGCTGATGACCAGGCAGCATCTGGCTTTGGACGATTTGCCCTGATCGGCCCCTGAGTTTTCCAGCCTGGGCTGGATGGGGAGCATCCGGCCCAGTGAGGGCCCAAGATCGACAAGCTCCTCTGGTTCGACCTCGCGAGCGCCCGCGATGGTGGCATTGATGGTCAGGTCCTCGACCCGCTACATTTAGCGTTCTGACCGATGAACACCTCCGAAGACGGTGGGACGCGCAGAACGCAAGGCCATTATACCACGAAAATCGCAAATGTGTACCCCCCAAATTCGCCAGATTTGGATGTTTTTCCCAGCAAGTGCCTTCTGGCCTGGCTACCATTTGACTTTTCTGACCTTCTCCTGTAAAATATGGCGCGTTTGCCGCAAGGAGCACCAGCGAGCTGCCGGCTCCACCAGCCTTCGCACTGCAGGGGCCTTTTTGGGCAGGCAGGTGGTACCCAACGCAAACACACCGTTTAATACCCCATCAAGGAGGAGACGTACACATGGCGGAACTACGCACTTTGGAGCAGAGCATGCTCTGGGGCGTGATCGTTGTGGCGTTCATCAGCCTGGCGTATGCCTACTGGCTATGGCGCGACACGTTGCGCCGGGACAAGGGCTCCCAAGACATGCAGAGGGTCTGGACTGCCATCAAGGTTGGAGCCAATGCCTACCTGCAGCAGCAGCTGCGAACCATCATGCCCATCCTGGTTTTGCTTGCCATCCTGTTGTTCTTCAGCGTCTACGTGGTAGCCCCTACGGAGCAGGCGCTGGAGATGTTCGACGGTGACGTCCAGGCGGCAAGGCTGTGGATCGGCATCGGCCGGATGCTGGCCTTTGTCGTCGGGGCCTCTTTCTCGACGTTGGTGGGGCAGCTTGGCATGCGTGTGGCGATCGAAGGCAACATCCGCGTTGCCGCCATGGCGGTCCGAGAGGACTATAATGGTGCCCTGACGGTTGCCTATCGGGCGGGTACCTTCACTGGCATGCTGACCGATGGCCTCGGCTTGCTGGGAGGTACCATCATCTTTATGATCTTTGGCAAGGCTGCCCCGGATGCCCTCTTGGGCTTTGGTTTCGGTGGCACATTGGTCGCCCTCTTTATGCGGATCGGTGGCGGCATCTATACCAAAGCTGCGGACGTCGGGGCCGACCTGGTCGGCAAGGTCGAGCATGGGTTGCCGGAAGATGATCCACGTAACGCCGCCGTCATAGCTGACCTGGTGGGCGACAACGTCGGTGACTGCGCTGGCATGGCGGCCGACATTTTCGAGAGCTACGAGGTGACCATCGTCTCGACACTGATCCTCGGCCTCTTCCTGCTGCGCGAGACCGGCGACACCTTCTGGATCGTCTA
>JAMJFU010000362.1 GCA_023544525.1 Anaerolineae bacterium
CGAGCTGGGAGGTATTGCGCAAGCGGACGTCGATGACTGCGTCGACGCGGGAGCCCTGGAGCACTCGGATGAACTCCTCCAGGCTTTTGCGCGTATAACCGATGGTGTACAGTGTTCTCATGGTGTTTCTCGGATCCCAGAGGCGAACCGCACGATGCGACTCGCCGTCGACCGGACTGTGCAGCAACGGCTAGAAGAGCAGCAGTTGCTGCGGTCCTTCCTCTTCGTCCACAACCGAACCGTCTGACTGTATGTGGACGACTGCCGCGCCCTGGGCCAGGAGCGCAGGCGTAATGAGCTTGTGGCGATGGCATCTGCGGTGGTCGCCCTCCGCGCACATGACAGCAGTGCGATGCAGGTCCGCCAGCGCCAGCAACTGGGCGATGCCCTCCTGAAACGATGGGCTCGCCCGCAATTCGTCATAATCCGCCACCTGTCCCTGGGGCTTGCCGCCCAGGCGATCGCCCATCCAGCGGTAGGCGATGCCGGCCTGCTCGAGGGTCTCGGCGAGTGCCTCACGGTTGGCCTGTGGCACGTAGCGGCTGTAGGGGCTGCTGCGCACGTCGACCACGAGCTCAATCCCGTGCTCACGCAGAAGCGCACAGAATGCTTCTGGTGGATGATTGCTGTGGCCCACTGTGTACAGGGTCGTCACCTGTCCTCCCAATGGCGCATACTGCCCAGACTCAGGTCTTGACAATCTCCAGCGTGCCTCCGCAGTTTGGACACTTGTGCAGGGGCTCGCGGACGCTGTACTCGTTTCCGCAGTAACTGCAGCGGCGCAGGACCTTGCTCTCTTTGAGGCCGGGAAAGACGTAGATGGTCCTGTCGCCGCGGCGCTCCTGATGGCAGAGCCCCTTCGCTTCCAGGCGAGCCAGGGCTGCGCGCGCCGCATCGTCTGGTACGTTCAGAGCGCTCACAACCTGCGGAAGTGTGACTTCGGCGTCCTGGGCGTCAGCCAGGCTGGTGATGCGGTCATCCAGGACTTCGGGCGACAGCTGGCCGGCCCGGGCCACGAGCACACCGGCCCAGGCCACGAGCACACCGCCGAGCAGAAACAAAACGAGGGCAACGGGCAGGCGCGCCGCATTGTCGACGGCCGCGCACAGAAAGATCAGACCACCAGCCAGCAACACGACACCAGCGAGAAAGGCTGCAACGATCAGCCCCCGTCCAGCCAGCCCCTTTTCAGTCATCCTCTGCCTCCTCTCCGTCCCCCAGCTTGCGCAGCCAGTAGCGGGCATCTTCGTCGAAGGGGTTCGCCTGCAGCGCCTGCTCAAAGGCTGCCACCGCCAGCTCGCTGTCACCACGGTCCACAAAGATGAGGCCGAGGTTGTAGTGGACATTGGGTGCCACCGGGTTCAGTTCCAGGGCTCTTTCGAAAGCCTCGATGGCACGCATCTGCTGTTCTGCGGTCGCGAGAACAGGATTGCCAAGGTAGGCCGCGCCGAGGTTGATCCATATCATGGCATTGTCGGGTTCAAAGCCCCGAGCTTCTTCCAGCGGCGGGATCGCTTCCCGATGGCGCCCGGCCATCACATAGGCCCCACCCAGGTTGATGAGGACGGCGACGTTGTCGCCCTCCAGTTCTCTGGCTCGCTCCAGGTGCGGGATGGCGTCTTTGGCCTTGCCTTTCTCCAGGAGCACAGCCCCCCGGTTGAGAAGCTGTCGGGCCTGCTCGCCTTTGTCTCTTTTCTTGTCGCTCCGGTTTGTCATCCTGCCTCGATTTCTATGCCCGGGCCCGCAGGTCAGGGCCGGCAGCCAGCTCAGCCACGCTGTTTCCACTCTGCGGCGAGTCGTGGCAGAAGGGGGACCACCTGCTTTTTCCTGGACATAACTCCACTCAGGACGACTGAGTGAGGGGTCGCCAGGGGCTGGCCCAATGCCTCGGCGGTCTTGTCCTCGAGGCCAACCATGAGGATCTCTGTTTCGCTATGGGCGATGTCGACCACCATGAACAGGAAGGCGGCATAGCCCCGCTGCGCCCGGATGGCCAACATCTCTGACAGGAGAGCCTCCCGGATCTCGTGTACCCGGGCCTTTTGTACCGTCTCCATGTAGCCAATGGCGAAGGGAACGTCGTCGATGCGGAACTCTTTAAAATCTGTGGTAAGGATATCGCGAGGGCTGCGCTCTGATAGATCCGAGGCCGCGGCAAAGATGCCCTGTCCCAGCTCTTCCATGTCGACTCGAGCAATATCGGCCAGGCGGCCGGCGACCCGCCGGTCACGGGCAGTGCTGGTGGGCGAGCGGAATAGGACCGTGTCGGCGATGATCCCGCCCAGCAGGCCGCCGGCGACCGGCGGTGACGGCGAGATGCCAGCTTCCTCAAACATGCTGGCGATGATAGTGCTGGTTGAGCCGACGATCTCGTTCCGGAAAAAGATCGGAGCTGCACTCTGGATGTCGGCAATGCGGTGATGGTCGACAATGCCCAGCAAGTCTGCGTGCTCCAGGCCATCTACCGTCTGGCTCCGCTCGTTATGGTCGACTAGGTAGACCCCGTGGCGCAGCGGATTGATCAGGTCCGTACGCGAGACCACACCCTCGACGCGCCGCTGGCCGTCGAGGACAGGGATGGTCCGCTGGTCGACGAGCGCGTTCCGTAGTTCGTCGAGGGAGTCATCCGGAGAGGCGGTCACAACATCGCGGCGCATGATATGGGAAATCGGGATACTGAGATTGAGCAGGCGTACGGTAGTGAACGTGTGGTGGGGCGACGAGATCAAGGTTACGTTCTTCTCCCGCGCCAGTTCGATGATAGCCTCTGAGACTGGCAGATCGCCCGTGATGACCAGTGCGCACACCCCTTCCTCGATAACGACCCGCTGGGCGTCCTCACGATCGCCCATGACTATCATGATGTCCGGTTCTACACGCCGGCGGATCGTCTCGATATCCATGGCCGCGACCATGACCTTGTCACGAAGGTGCCTGTCCCTGGCCTCCACAAGCAGCCGGCCGTCCAGCGTCTCGACCACGTTGTGGACGTCGAGGTGGATCTGGTCCATGACGTCGCGCTCCAGGCCAGTGAGCAGAATATGCGCATAGTCCTCGACGGTGATCAGGCCAGAGAGACGATTGTTGTCCTCTACCAGAGGTATCGCCCTGACCCGATGATCGCGGAGTCGCCGGCCGATGCAGTAGGCAGATTCGTCGGGGGAGCCGACGATGAGGCGGGTCGCCATCACGTCTCGGGCGTGGGGCCGGACATCATCGAGTAAAATGGGTAACGGCAGGCCGAATCTATCCAGGAGGTAGCGGGTCTCGCGCCAAACCTCGCCCTGCCGGGCGGGGATCACGTCTTCTACGCCCTGGCGGCGCAGAAGGTCTGCATACCCGATGGCCGAGACGATGGAATCTGTGTCAGGGTTCTTGTGGCCGATGACAAAGGTCTTTTTGGGCATAATGCTTTGCGTCGGTCTGGTGCCTGGCGCGGACCCTTGGCCAGTGTGTAAACAGTGGCCCTACGAGCCCGCGGGTTCTTCGCCGCCGGGGGCTATCCTCCGGGAGGAGTATCCCCGCCGGGAGGGTCACCCCCGCCGGGACGGTCACCCCCGCCTTCGCCTTCGTTGCTGTGAAGCGCATAGTTTCGCTGATCTGGAGAGAAGAACTCGACTGCATAGAACACCGGCAGGCCCATAGGTTCGC
>JAMJFU010000363.1 GCA_023544525.1 Anaerolineae bacterium
GGTGATCCTGGCCGGCGGCAGGCCACCGCGCTATTCGGTGACCCACGGCGGCATCGACGCCTTCAACGCCCGGATGATGGCGCACAAGAAGCACCTGACGCTGGTCGAGGTGCTGAAGGAGCGGGACGATACCCACCGCCGGCTGGTTGAGTATCTCCAGAGCGTGCCAGAGGAGCAGCTCGCCCAGGAGACGCGTTTCCGGCGCAGGCTGCGGCTGGATACCTACGGCCATTACCGGCTGCACACAGAGGCAATCCGGGCGTGGCGAGAGAAGAAGGGCATCCCCGAGATGGAAGGGTGGCTGGTAACCCAGGCCGTGAAGGGGCTTTCCGGTTGAGAGAGGAGAGGGTGGGCTCCATGGTGTGTAGCTCTGTTTCCTGTTGTTAAGCAGCACTTGACGGCCCCTATGTTCTATGATACACTTTGGCTGTCTGACGGCCCGTAGAAACGGGGGGCCGGCGGTGTTGGCCACGGAAGCATCAAAGACAAGCCGCTGCCCTCAATGTGGAGGATACAGCAACATGGCCGTACTCATCAAAGGTGCCAGATATGTCGTCCGCGCAGCGGATCGCGTCGAGTCAAACTGCGATGTGTTGATCGACGGCAATCGCATCGCCGGCATCGGCCGGTATGAACCCCAGCCCGGCTGGGACATAATCGGCGCCACCAACTGTGCGGTCATCCCCGGCCTGGTCAACGCCCACACCCACCTCTATCAGAATTTCCTCAAAGGTCTCAACGATGGTGTCTCCCTGGTCGACTGGATCGCAGAGGTCCTGTTTCCTGCTGCAGACGTGATCCACAGCGACCACTGGCAGGCCCACGATGAGCGGCTGGGCTATGCCTGGTCCCTGGCCGGCACACTGGAGATGATCAAGGGCGGCACCACCTGCTGCACCAACATGGATATGACCATGGACTCGGTCTTTGGGGCCTGGCTCGATATCGGGTTCCGGGGCGTGGGTGCTGTCACCCTCAGCGACCAGTGGATCCCAGAAAAGCTGCGCCGGGCGCCGGAGGTGACCCAGCGGGAAGCGCTGGGTTATGTCCAGCGCTGGCACGGGGTCCCGGTGGACCGCCCCCGCATCAGCACGGCCCTGGCCCCCTCCACACCCTACCTGGCCTCCGATGAGCTGCTGGCCTGGACGCGGGAGCAGCGTGACCGACTGGGCCTCGCTGTGCAGATCCACGTGGCCGAAACCCGCTACGAGATGGAGTGCGTGGGCAGGGATCAGGGCACCACCCCGCTGCGCTACCTGGATCGCCTGGGCCTGGTGGACAGCCGGTTGACGGCCGTCCACTGCGTGCACGTCGACGAGAAAGACCTGGACCTGCTGCGGGACCGTGGCGCCACTGTCGTCTACAATCCCAAGAGCAACATGAAACTGGGCAGCGGCACGGCACCCGTAATCGAGATGCTGCGGCGGGGCATCCCTGTGGCTTTGTCCAACGACGGCAGTGCCTCGAACGACGTGCTGGACATGTTCGAAGAGATGCGCTGCGCGGCGCTCCTGCAAAAGGTGGTGAGCGAGGACCCCAGGGCCCTCTCGGCTCGCGATGTGTTCACCATGGCAACGGAGAACGGGGCGCGGGCGTGCGGTATCGACGCTGGCACGATCGATCCGGGGCGCCTGGCCGATGTGGCGGTTGTGAACCTGCGCAAGCCCCACCTGGTGCCTGTGCACGACATCGTAAACAGCCTGGTCTACTGCACCAAAGCCGAAGACGTGGAGGTGACCATCATCGACGGCCAGGTCGTGATGCGTGACCGGAAACTGTGCACCATGGACGAAGAAGAGATCCTGGATTTGGCCCAGGAATGGGGCAGTTACCTGCGCGAGCGGAGCCTCAAAAGCGAGTTCCATCAAAAAGGGCATTGACGCAGGCTCGCCCGTCGGGTCACCCAGGCCCGGGGCCAGTTGGCCCCGCGACCGGGGTGCGGGATGCGCTCAGCGACGAGAATAGAGCGGGCACGCCTCGAGAGGAGTAGGGCCGAAATGAGCGAGTTGGTGGCGCAACTGAAGGCGGTGTGCGCACCAGAGCGGGTGTCGGACAAGCTGGCGGATCGCATCTGCTACACGCGCGACGCCGGGCCGAGCCCGGGTGGCATCCCGGGGGTTGTGGTGCGACCCATCACGCCGGAAGAGGTAGCCGGCGTGCTAAAGATAGCCAACGAGATGCACACCCCGGCCTTTATATGGGGCCGATCCACGACGTTCATCGGCCTGGGCATCCAGACCGGCTGTATCCTGATGGCACTGGACATGATGGACAAGATCCTGGAGATCGACCTGGGCAGCAAGGTCATCGCTGTGGAACCGGGGGCGGTCTGGCACTCAGTGGACGTCGAGCTCCAGAAGTTGGGCTGGGAGCTGGGGGTGCCCGGACCGGGTGGCATGTTCTCCTGCACGATCGGCGGCTCGGTCGCCTACAATGCTGTGCCACACGCCCTGGCCGAGTATGGGATGACAGGGAATCACGTCGTGGGCCTGGAAGTCGTCCTGCCTGACGGCGAGATCATCCACACTGGCAGCGGCTCCAACGAGGCGGCCGGCCATCTGCACTTTGAGCGCTATGCCAACGGGCCTGACATGACCGGTCTCTTTGTGGGCTCGTATGGCGTCTTTGGGGTGATTACCAAGGTCTATTTTCGCATCCGGCGCATCCCCGACGTCGAGATGTTTGCCTTCTACGGCTTCCCCAACTTCGAGCAGGCGGTCGACGCGGCACAGGCCATCCAACGCCAGGAGGCAGCGACGCACATGGTAGGCCTCTTTGGCGGTCCCAAGCCGGCAAACTATGACGCCCACGATGCGTTCCTGCACATCGTAGTGCGCGACTCGCGGGCGGCAGCGCCCGACCGGTTGCGCGTGACGGAAGCGGTGTGCGAGTCATTCGGCGGTCACCCGCTGGACAACAACTCAACGCGCCTGTACTGGGAGGGACACATGTACTCCTGGTTGCGCAACACCCCGCCGGCGCACTACTATGGCAACCGTCCCTTTATGTGCCCCGAGGTGGCGGGCTTTATGCCCACGGCCAAGGTCAAGGACGCCATCGCCTATCTGCGCAACGATGCCATCGAACATGCGGACGAATTTGCCCAACACGACATCCGCGTCAAGTGCTACGACGTCTATTTCTCAGGCAATGCGGCGTTCATCTGGATCGACACCCTCTACCCGGAGCTCGACGAGGAAGCCTGGAAGTATGGCCTGGCTCTGCGCTCGCGCTACACCGACGAACTCTGCCGGCGCTATATGTCGCCGGGCGGCATCCTGCAGGCGATCTCGCCGGAGGTGATGACCAAGCTGGGCGCAGGCTTTGACTTCCTGAAGCACCTGAAGCGTTCTCTGGATCCCAACTTTATCCTCAACCCGGGAGTCATGTATCTCGAACCGGAGGTCAGCCATGCCTAGCTCCGAGAAGAAGCAGGGTCAGGGCGAACGCCACATCGACCGGCTGCGGACGATCGTCTACCAGTGCAACCGCTGCGGGCAGTGCCTCGATTTCTCCACCGTAGGCCAGGCGGCCAAATGCCCGGCCTTTGAGGGCGGGTTGTTCGAGTCCTACGCGGCGCGGGGGAAGTACAACATTGCCCGGGCCCTGGTGGACGGCA
>JAMJFU010000364.1 GCA_023544525.1 Anaerolineae bacterium
GGGGCGGAGGTGAACCGTGTACCACTGGATTAAGTGCTCCCGGGCTTGCGGCACAGCGCCGCGCTGCAGCTCGAAACGGCTGCGGTACAGTCGCAGGGGTGGCCGCCCCTCGACATCGTCCGTCAGTTTGAGCCGGTAGCTGCGACCCAGGTAGTAGAAGCCCTCCCCTGATACATATTCCTTCCGGGCCTGGGGCCGTGCCTGAGCCTCCTTCTCCAGTAGCTTGGTGTGGACCCACAGCCTGTTGTCCTCGACAAAGGCCTTCAGTGTCTCTTCAGGTGTGCCTTTCGGCACCGCCAGCACCAGCGTCCCATCCCGGTCCACGATGATCTCCATGGTGCGGCGACGGCTGCTCTCCCGCAGCTCAAAGGTCAAGTCATCGACGGACAAGGTCTTCATAGGGTGTGTTCTACCAGGAGCGTGTGGTTGGCTCGGGCGGTCTGCACAATCTGATCGGCCAGGGCTTCCTGCTGATCGAAGGGCACCAGGTCGTGGTCGTCGAGGTAGGAGACGAGCTGGCTGCGCAGTTGCCTCTGGGCCACGGTGTTCCGCCAAAAATCCACCCGGCTGATCTGTTCGCGGATCACGTCCACCATGTCCACAGTGGCGCTGACAAGGCGGTCACGCTCCTCGGGCGAATGCTTGCCGTTTGGCGCGGCATCAGCCAGGAGACGGAGGAAGGGCAAGAGGGTACGGTCCTCCCGGCTCTGCTCGGCGTGGCTGGTGCGGTACTCGCGGATAAACTCCCGCAGGGCCTTCACCAGGGCTTCCCAGTTGTCGGCAAAGGTCTGGAGGATCTCCTCCAGGCGTTCGCTGAGTTTCTTGTAGTAGACCGGGTCCTCCTGGAAGTGGCGGCGGATGTGGTGCCGGGCGGCAAACTCCATCTCGGCCGCCTGGGATCGCGGCGAGCGGATGCCTCCCACGTGCTGCTCAAAGTCGGCAGCCAGGATGTCGATGGGCGGCACCTTTGGATCGATGCCTTCGGCCAGCACATGGTCGTCAATCAGCTTGCGGACCTTGGCCTCGGCGCTCTTGACGACCAACTGGAGCCCCTCATCGCGGGTCCGCTTGACCAGCCTGGCGTGGATGAGACCCAGCCGTTTGGCATCGGGGAGGTAGGGCAAGGCCTCGGGGCGCGGCAGGATGGCGTTCAGCGACTGGAAGAAGTCGTGCAGGTAGAGGCCGAACTTGGCCCGCAAGCGGCCATCGTACAGGAGCTCGACGCATGCTTCGACGTCGTCCAGGTCGCAACCGCGCGAGGTGAAGAGCGAAACCACGCGCCGGTGCCGGTCGTCCAGACGGGGCAGCTCGTCGGTGATAGGGAGCAGGGCACCCTCGATGTCGCCCTCGGCATAGACGTCCAATGCCTCCTTCAGGTGGTGGGCCAGGCCGTAGTAATCGACCACCAGCCCGTGACTCTTGGTCTTGTAGACGCGGTTCACACGGGCGATGGCCTGGAGCAGTTCATGCTCACGGATGGCGCGGTCCACGTAAAGGACCTGTTCCAGCGGTGCATCAAAGCCGGTCAGGAGCATGGACTTGACGATCAGCATCGCCGTGAAGCCTGTGCCCTTTTCGTCGTCGAAAGGTTTCTTAAAGTCGGCGATGTTGCTGGCTTGCGTGCCCTTGCTCGTCCAGTCCCGCCAGGATCGAGGGTCATTGGTGGCCCCGGAGATGACGGTTGCGAACTTGAGGCGGCGTAGGCGCTCCAAATAGGGCAGGACCTGCCGCAAAGGCGACGGCCCTGATGTCCCTGCCAGGTACTCTAACTCCTGCACCAATTCCCGTTGGGCCTGTACGAACGCCTGCTGGTAGCGCACGGCAGCCCGACGGCTGACGGTGACGACCTGAGCTTTGTAGCCATCGGGCAGGGCATGGGTGAGATAGTGGCGCAGCATGTCACGGGCTTTGGCCTGGATCAGCTTCTTGGCCTCCAAGACGTTGCCCGAGGTGGCGTACTTGGCCCGGATGGCCTCCAGCTCCTCTGGCGTGCGGTCGCGGAACATATCCTCAAAGAGCTGGTCGAGGGTCTCTCCTTCAGCCACGACACCGGGGGCAGTGCGACCCTCGTAGCGGATCGGCACCGTGGCGCCGTCCTCCTGGGACTGCCGGATGGTGTAGACGTCGATGTAGGGCCCAAAGATCTCGTAGGTCCGTCTCTTTTGAGCCTGGATGATGGGAGTACCGGTGAAGCCGATCTTGGCGCAGTTGGGCAGTGCCGCCATCAGGTTGGCATGGAGGACGCTGGTATGGGAGCGGTGGGCCTCGTCCACCAGGACCAGGATCTCGTCCGAATCGTTGAGTAGTGGAAAGGGCGCGACGTCTTCCTCTTGGGGGGCAACGTCACGCTGCTGGGCCTTCTGGATCATGCCAAAGACCAGGCCCGCGCCTGGCTGCTTGAGCAGGGCCTCCAGCTCGGACACGCTTTGGGCCACCTGCAGCGGCTCACCGGTCAATGTCGCGGTATCGGCCAGTTGTTTCTCCAGGTCGATGCGATCTGTGACGGCGACCACCTTGAACCGGCGCAAGGCGGGCAGTGTACGCATCTTGCGCACCAGAAAGACCATGCTCAGGCTCTTGCCCGAACCCTGCGTGTGCCAGATGATGCCTCCCCGCTGGTCAGCATCCCCATGTTGGGTCCGGGTCTGGCCCGTCATGAGCCTGCCGATGGCCCTGTGGACGGCCCGGTATTGTTGGTAGCGGGCGACGATCTTGATCGTCCGGCCGGCAGACTCGGAAAAGAGGGTGAAGTGGCGGACGAGGTCCAGGAGGTGCGTCGGGCGTAGCACTCCTGCGGCGAGCATCTGCTGGCCGCTGAGATGTTCCAGGCCCCCGAGCTCGGCCAAGACGTCGGCAGTCTGGACTGGAAAGGTATCCTTCCACTCCAGGTAGTGCTCGTAGGAGGCCCCCACCGTCGCCAGGCGGGCGGTCTCGCAGCAGGTGGCGACCATCACCTGGGCATAGTGGAACAGGCGCTCGGCGCCTTCAGGCTCGGTGATGCCCTCACGCTGATTCGAGTAGCGAAGGAGCTGGGTGATGGCCTCTACCAGTGGCTCCTCCAGATCCGGCCTCTTGGCCTCAACCACTACGAGGGGGATGCCATTCACAAAGAGGACCAGGTCAGGGACGACATAGCCGGCACTGCCAGTCGCCCAGGGAGGATCCACGCGGAATTGGTTGATGGCCAAAAACTCGTTGCGGTCCGGGTGCTCAAAGTCGAGGTAGCGGACCGTGACGTTCCGGCCCTCGAGGCCCTCGACCTGGGTGCCCTTGAGCAACAGGTCGGTGGCCACCTGGTTGGCCTCCATCAGCTTGTGCTCGCCCAGCCGTTCCAGCCGGCTCACCGCCTGGCTAATGCGGGTCTCATCCAGCCATGGTTCATCGTCTTCATCTAAGTTGATGCGGGCGATGGCCTGCCGCAGCCGGTCGAGAAGCAGTACCTGGCGAAAGTTCTCCCGCTCGGTGAGGTAGGGCACGCCGGTGTCACCCGGCAGGTACTCCCAGCCCATCGACGTGAGCTGCTCAATGAGGGGCTTCTCGACCAAATGGTACTCATTAAGGGCAATGGTCATTCCGCTTCCTCCAGCTCAAGGA
>JAMJFU010000365.1 GCA_023544525.1 Anaerolineae bacterium
TCATGGACTGGCGCCTGGGCATAGCCATCATGGGCCTGGCGGTCATCGCTGTTGGACTGCTGATGCGACCCATTGCGCCGGAGTGGTCCGGTCACAACCGCCCCGCTGTCGCCATGATGGTCATGGGCGGCTTTATGCTGACCATACTGCCGACGTTGGCTGGCGCCATCATTGGACCCTAGACTCGTGCATCGGGGCACTCTGTCAGGAGCGGGCGACAGCTCCTGGCTGTCCCTGGACCGTTCAGAAGGCTATCGCTGAAGATCTGTGATGAGATGCCCTTCTCACTGACGGGTGCCCTGAGCAGTCGCCCGATGGGAGCGTAGAACGATGTACGAAGTACCTTCGGAATTCATCCGACAGAAGACGATCATCGTCTGGTTCGTGACGGTGGAGCATGCCATCGCCGCCTTCATCGGCTACCTGCTGGGAGAAGCGCTGGGGGCTGGCACGCTAGCCACACTCGTGTGCGTGGCCCTGGGCCTGGTCGTGACCACGGCCAAGGTCCAGGGCCTTGCCCTCTACCGCTTCTTGCCACTTCTGGTCGGCTATGTCCTTCGCCGTATCCGCGGTCAGGCCATCGAACCGGATGAGGGACCAACTGCCTCACCGCAGGCGAACCTGACCATTCGGGACGCCGAGGGCAACCCGATCATCTACCAGGAGAGTTGAGCATCATGTCCCAAGGAATGGTCTTCCGGATCGGGTCTTTCGATCTCACCAAGTACGGCCTTGATGAGCAGCGGGCCAAAATGAACCAGTTCGCCCGCTTCTACTCCGCCCTGGCAACCGACTTTCGGATGCTCGCATATTCCCGTCCTTATCCCCTGGTCGAGCCTCTGGAGCGCATCAAGGAGATGATGGCGGCCGCCCAAGGCCCTCGACTCCGCGAACAGATCGCCTCCTACCGCCGCTTCCTCGAGCAGATCATCCAGTCGGCTTACCTAAAGGACACCGACTACTACATGATTGTCTTCGCCGACAAGGACAGATCGCCACAGGTTCTGGCCAATGACCTGGCCTCCGGCCTGCGGTTGCCAGCTCAGCCAGTTCCCGGGCTGCCATCTCTTATCTCCTGCAACTATGACGAGGCTCCCGGAAGTATCTACCCCCTCCGCTCGGCCTATCAGCGCAACGGCCATCCCCACATCTCGTTTCTCTACTCCTATGACCTGCGGGGCCAGTTGACCTTCAACACGCTCATCAACTTCCTGCAGTTGCCCTGCCCCCTATCCCTCGCCATTGATGTTAGCACTTTCGATCCAGATAAGGCAGTGCCCATCCTCCAAAGGGCTTACAACAAGCTGAAGGCCGATCTTGTCGGGCGGAGCGGTAACGAGGCGCCCGATCCGGAGAAGGAACGCGCCTACCTCGACGTTCAGGCTGCCCTGTCAGCCGTCCAGCATGAGCGGCAGGGGTTGCACCAGGTGATCATCGCCATCGCCGTCGAGGGCAGGAACCACGATGAACTGGAGCAGCACGTCCAGTTGGTCACCTCTACTGCCGCCCGCAATCAGATCTACCTGCGCCTGGCCTGGATGCACCAATTCGATGCGATGAGCTTCTTCACCTCCAGACCCGTGTCCGAGACCATCACGCAGGCCAGTCGCAATCTCACCTCCAGCGGTGTGGCACCCCTCAGTCCTTTTGGCTTCGAGACCAACAAGGACACGCGCGGCCCCTTTGTGGCCATCAATCGAGGCGTCAATGCCCCTCTCTGGGTGGACAAGTTCTCGCTACCGGCCTACAACGAGATCGTGCTGGGGCGCACTGGCTCCGGCAAGACCTTCATGGCGGGTCTGCGAGCATACCGCGAGCGGATGTTCGGCGTACAGACCATATTCATCGATCCCCAGGGCAGCTTTCGCAAGGTGACCGAGGCGGTGGAAGGCAAGTACAACCTGCTGAGGCTTGGCGAAGGCACTGCCCTCAACATCCTCGACGTCGTGCACGAGAGTGCTCCAGCTCAGATCTCCCACGTCATCCTGCTACTCGAGGCCCTGCTGGGTCGCCCGCTGACCATCCGGGAGAAGGGCACGGTAGACCAGGCGCTCTACCACCTCTACCAACGCTCTCAGGTGCGCATCGATCGGTTCGAGCCTGACAAGATGCCTCGGCTCGAGGACCTCGCTGCTGCGCTACTCGATGGAGAAAACAGCTACCTGCCCGCACCGGAGCTGGCCGACGACCTGGACCGCTTTGTCAACGGATCATTGCGAAGCGTCTTTAACGCCCACACGACCCTCAGCCTGGACCTGGATCGCCGCTATCCTCTCATCACCTTTGACGTCAGCGACCTGGAGGGCGAGTTCCAACCCATCTTCATCTTTACCCTGCTTTCCTCCATCGAGCGGATCATTCGCCAGCGCCGTGCCCAACAGCTCAAGACCAACATTGTGGTCGACGAGTTCGGCATCCTGTCCCAAATCCCCGCCCTGGCGGAAGCGACCGGCATGCTGGCCAAACGAGTGCGAGCCTGGAGAGTCGGCATCCAGTGCCTGGACCAGAACTGGGACACCTTCGACACCCCGGCCGGACGGCGCATCCTGGAGAACAGCCTGGTAAAGGTCGTGATGCGGGTGGATGAGACCGCCGCTCCCGCCATTGTAGGTAACCTTGGACTGACCGGTCACCACGCCGAGGTAATCCTCAGCGCCGGTATAGGCGAGGGGGTCATGATCATCGGCAGCAAGCCCTATCACGTCTTTTTTCAGGCGTCCCGCTCCGAGATCGAAATGCTCACACCCTACGGTCAGCGTGCTGGCGCCCACCTCGTTGCGCTGCCCACAAGACCGTAGTCTCGAGCGAGGAGATGATACCTATGATCAGAAGAGCCAAGTACCAACCCGGCACGCTGGTAGCACAGGCACAGTACCTGTGGCACCAACGCCGCATCAAGGCCTGGATCCCGTTCCTGGAGCGCAAGATCGTCGAACTTCAGGAACGCATCCGGGAAAAGGCATACGCGGCGGAGGAGTCATGTCCCTCCGAATCCTGATCCGTCTGCTAACTCTGGCCATGGGCTGCATGGCACTGTCGGTCCCGCTGTGGAATTACGCTGGGCCGTGGCTGCTGCTGGCCGGGCCGGGTCTGGTCCTGTTGATTCTTGGCTACCTGGCCCTGATCAGGAGCAGACACTCCATCAGCCGCTGGCAGTTGCGGTACTGGCTCCCCATCCGTTCGTCTGAGGACCAGGAGACAGAACTCGGCGGCGAGGATCCTGAGCTCAGTTGCGACCGGCTGGAGCATATCCTGAACTACCTCGCAGCCCGAAGCGGTCATCTGGTCCTGGAAGGTTGCGCTGAGGGGCTCTTTCTCGAGCTGCCTGAGGCCTTTGACCAGTACGTCGAGGCCCAGTTTCCCAGGGCTCTCCCCGAGGTGAAGCTGTCCCGCGGCAGCAGCGCAGGAGACGACTCCGCGGGCAAGGCCTGCTACCTATCACTGGCTTCACCGGCCAACCAGGCTCTCCGCTGGGCCACCGTGCAGAGCGGCCGCCAGGTGCGCATACATCTCCACTCTGGGCCCTTTGTCACGCTCACAGCCCGCACAGACGGACAGCGCCCGCCTGGCCGCTGGATCCGGATT
>JAMJFU010000366.1 GCA_023544525.1 Anaerolineae bacterium
CCAAGCACCCCTATAGCGAAGCCCTGATGTCGGCCATTTCGATCCCAGATCCCCACCTACGGCACGAGCGGCAGCAGATCGTCCTCAAAGGCGAGATCCCGAGCCCGCGCAACCCTCCCGCCGGCTGTCCCTTCCATCCCCGCTGCCGGTACACTGACGAGCAGTGCAGGCTGGAGCAGCCCCTATTGAGGGCGCTGCCCGGCACCGAGCGCCTGGCCGCCTGCCACTTTCCGGAGCGGGTGCAGGCCGGCAAAGTATAGAGCCAACGTCGAGGTATGATGACAGTAACGGTGCGGGATTTTCGCCAAACAGTGCAAAAGATCGACAACACGTGGATCACCATGGCCGATGGCTGCCGCCTGGCGGCCAGCATCTGGCTACCGCAGAACGCCGAGCAAGCTCCCGTACCGGCCATCCTGGAATACCTGCCCTACCGCAAGGACGACGGGCGGGCAGTGCGCGACTCGACCTACCATCCCTATTTCGCCGGCCACGGCTACGCCTCCGTCCGCGTCGACATGCGCGGCACGGGTGCTTCCGACGGGATCCTCATGGACGAATATCTGCCCCAGGAACAGGACGACGCGCTCAACATACTGGAGTGGATCGCGGGCCAGCCGTGGTGCAGCGGTGCGGCCGGCATCATGGGTATTTCCTGGGGCGGGTTCAACGGCCTGCAGATCGCAGCCCGGCGACCGCCGCAGCTCAGGGCTGTCATCAGCGTGGCCTCGACGGACGACCGCTACGCCGACGACGTTCACTATCGCGGCGGATGCGTGCTCGCCTCTGACATGCTCGAGTGGGCCTCGCGGATGCTTGCCGAGAACGGCTTGCCACCGGACCCACGGCTGGTAGGCAACCGCTGGCGGGAGATGTGGTTCGATCGACTAGAGAACACACCGCCTTATGTCGAAGCCTGGCTGCGGCACCAGACACGCGACGCCTTCTGGAAGCAGGGCTCAGTCTGCGAGGACTATGCCGCCATCGAATGCCCCGTCTACGCCATCGGCGGCTGGGGCGATGCCTATACCAACGCCGTGCCGCGGCTCCTAGCAGGGCTGCCTGGCCCGCGCAAGGGCCTGATCGGGCCCTGGTCCCACGGCTATCCCCACATCGGCATACCGGGGCCGACGATCGGCTTTCTCCAGGAGTGCCTGCGCTGGTGGGACTACTGGCTGAAGGGCATCGACACCGGCATCATGGACGAGCCCATGATGCGGTTTTGGATACAGGACAGCCTGTCCCCGGCTCCGTTCTACGCCGAGCGTCCAGGGCGCTGGGCCGCCGAGGCGACCTGGCCCTCGCCCAATATCCAGACGCAGCGGTACTGGCTGAACGCGGATGGGCTGGACCCCTCTCCGGGGGTGGAGACTCAGATCGAGTGGCGCGGGTCCCAGTTCGCCGGCTCCGAGGCCGGCATCTGGTGTCCGTACGGCGACCCTGCCGATTTCCCACCGGACCAGCGGGCTGAAGATGGCCTTTCGCTCACCTTTGACTCGGCGCCTCTGGACGATGCCATGGAGATCGTAGGCTTCCCGGAGGTGGCCTTGAAGGTGGCCTCCGACCAACCCAATGCACTGCTGGCCGTGCGGCTGTGCGACGTGGCGCCCAGCGGCGCGTCGCTCCTGGTCAGCCGGGGGATGCTCAACCTGACGCATCGGGACAGCCACGAGCATCCCGAGGCCCTGAAACCAGGCAAGTACTACTCGGTGACCGTGCCCCTGGACGTGATCGCCCACCGCATCCCCGCTGGCGGCTTGCGGTGTCGCCGACCTACTGGCCAATGGCCTGGCCCTCACCCGAACCGGTCACCCTGAGCCTGCTCAGCGGGACGGGCAGCCAGCTCCGCCTGCCCCTACGCCCACCCAGGGAAGAGGATGCCGGCCTGCCTGCCTTTGGGCCGCCGGAGCAATCCGAGCCCATCCCCGTCGAAACAAGTAGCAGAGGTTCGCGCAACCGGCTGATCAGCCGCGATGTGGCCGGGCGCAGCCTGGAGATCCGCGATATCCTGGACGAGGGCCGGCGGCGGCTGGTCGACACCGACCTGGAGATGTACGGCCACAACGACGACGTGTACCGCATCGTCGAGGACGATCCTCTGTCGGCGGCCATCCGCTGTGAGCGGACCATGGGCCTGGGTCGCGGCCCGTGGCAGGTCCGCGTCGAGACATCCAGCACCATGTCCTCAGACGCCGAGTATTTCCACGTCACCAACGTTCTGGACGCGTACGAAGGCAATACGCGGGTGTTCACCAAGGCCCGCCATCTCAAGATACCGCGCCACCTACTTTGAGCGCGGGAGCCGGTTGTCCCACGAGGAGGGATCCATGCCCCAAGCAGGCTTCTCCACCCGGTCTGTGCACCTGACGAACCAAATCGATCCGCACACCCATGCCATGGAGGTACCCATCGTCCTCAACACGGCATTCGCCTACAAAGATCTGGAGAGCTGGCTGCGCGTCGCCCTCCACCAGGAACCGGGACATATCTACAGCAGGAATTCCAATCCGACCTGCCGCCATTTCGAGGAGGTGATGGCCGACCTGGAGGGTACTGAGGCGGCGACGAGCTTTTCGACGGGCATGGCCGCCATCAGCAGCACACTGCTGGCCCTGCTCAGCCCAGGCCAACGGGTGGTGAGCATCAAGGACTCCTATGGGGCGACCTACCTGCATTTTACCCAGATCCTGCCCCGCTTCCAGATCCGGTGCGACGTGCTCGACAGCGAGGATCACGAGGGGATCGAGGCCGCCATCGCCCAGGGATGCGACCTGGTCTACCTGGAGTCACCCACAAACCCGACGCTGAAGGTATTGGACCTGCGCCGGATCTGCGCGGCTGCGGCCCGGGTGGGAGCCGTCACGGTGGTCGACAATACCTTTGCCACGCCCATCAACCAGAATCCCGCTGCGCTGGGCGCCGACCTGGTGATCCACAGTGCGACCAAGTTCATCTGCGGCCACAACGATGCCCTGGGCGGCGTCGTATGTGGCAGCCGGGAACTCGTGGGCCAGGTCTACCGCTACCGGGAGTTGACCGGCTCGGCCCTCGATCCCTTCTCGGCCTACCTGCTGATCCGCAGCATCAAGACCCTCGCCCTGCGCGTCCGCCAGCAGAACGAGAATGCCCTGCAGGTGGCGCGGTATCTCGAGAGACATCCGGCCGTCAGCCGGGTGTACTATCCCGGGCTACCTCACCACCCCAACCATGACCTCGCGACGAGGCAGATGCGCGGCTTTGGCGGGGTCCTGAGCTTTGATTTGAAGGGCGGCATGGAGACCATCGAGCAGGTCCTGCCACGCCTACGACATGCATACATGGCGGCCAATCTGGGCCAGGTGGCGACCATCGTCGGGCCGCCAGCCGCCACCAGCCACGTGGAATGTACGCAAGAAGAGCGGGCCGCCGCGGGCATTCCGGAGGGGCTAGTGCGCTATGCAGTCGGCATCGAGGACGTAGAGGATCTGATCGCAGATCTGGAACAGGCCCTGTCTTGACAGCCGGGCTTATCCTCTGTCCCTGCCTGTCCTCTGCTCCTGCCCATCCTCTGCTCCTGCCGGTCCGTGACCGGCAGTGTTGACT
>JAMJFU010000367.1 GCA_023544525.1 Anaerolineae bacterium
GGGGAAAATGCACTACCCAGGACTCTCACCAATTTCGCGCTCTCATTCTCGGCCCAGGTATTCTTCGCGCTCCTGTTCATCTGGCTCGCAGTCTCGTGTGTTCGATTGAGACTCTACCCCTCAAAGATAAGTCTGACTCACGGCCTGCGCAACAAACCGCTTGCGCTTCAGCTCCTCCTGCTCGGCGCTTCCCTGCTATCCGTCGTCGATCGGGCCGCAACGACCAAAGTCACCTGGATGGAAAGCAGGGGCATCCCGGTGGCCTGGCTGCACGTATCTGATCTTCTATTCGCATGCGACCTCGACGCACTCGTATGTGGCAAACGCACGTTCGAGAGCCTTGAGCCCCTGGCCCTGGCATTTGGCGTCCTGCTATTCTTCTTCGTGGCCCAGTTGATGACCCAGGATCCGGCCATGACCGCCGCCTAACATCTCCTTTGGGCGTACCGGGGATGCAGCGCGGCTTGCAGGCTATGGGTGGAGTTGGCGCACAGGCCGAAACAGGTCGGCCTATTCCGCTAGCCGCTATGCAAGGGATAGGGCTCTCTTTTCATCGGGCAGAGGGTACAATGAACAAAGCAACCAGGATACTGTTTCTGACACTGGGCACGCTCGCAGGGATCATGGGCATCGAACATGGAATCGGAGAAGTGCTTGTGGGCTATCGTCCTACAGATAGCCTCTTTATTCAGTCTTGGCCCAGCTTCCCGGCCAAATGCGATGGCCCTGCCGCACCTCCACCTCCGCGTTGTGCACCCATCTCTTTTGTGGTATAATCGCTTCACCTGATTCCAACCGGCTACCCAGGCCTGCACACCGCTCACGCATAGCAGCAGCCAGCCCGAGACCGGCACCTACACCACAGGCTTCGTCTTCCCTCGTGCGCTCACGATGGTCGTTCACAAGGAGGGGACAGCATGGCACCAGCCGCCGTCTTCCCAGAGACGGCCAGCCGTCAGACGACGGCCCTCCCGCTGCACCGCCCGCACCCCGGCACGCCTGAGCACGGCCCACCGAACCTCGAACCTGGCCTTCGCTGCGCAAAAATCCACCGGAATGACCGATCCTGTTGCGCTCCCTGCAACACCTCACCTGTACCATGGATCCAAACTCCTGGAGGCGGCCGATGTCGCGTTTTGAGCGCTTCCCCTTCGTAGGATGGCGCTTGTAGCCACACAGAGATAGGAGGCAGAAAGAGATGGAGCGTGCTCCGGGCAAGGCGGAACGTCTCTTGCAGATCGAGTCCCTGCTGCTGGCCCATCCGCAGGGATTAACCCAGGCGGAGCTCGCCCGCAAGACCGGCGTGCACCGTTCGACCATCCACCGTTCCCTGCCCGACCTGACCGCCCGGTTCGCCGTCTACGAGACCGAGGACGGCCGGCTGGTCATCGACCGCGACCACTACCTGATGAACGTGCGGCTCACGCTCCACGAAAGCATGGCCGTCCACCTGGCGGCGCGGCTGATGGCCACCCGCAGCGACAAACAGAATCCCCACGCCGCGGCGGCGTTGCGCAAGCTGGGCCTGGCCCTGGAGAGGCTCGCCCCCCGGGTCTCCCACCACCTCGAGGCTTCGGCCCAGGTGATGGAGGACCAGGCCCAGCGCCACGACCCAACCTACCTGCACGTGCTGGAGACCTTGACCCGGGCCTGGTCGGACGGGCAGGTGGCCCATCTGTGGCACAGGATGCCCGACGGCAAGGTCTTTGACTACGACTTTAGCCCCTACTTCATCGAGCCCTACGCCGTGGGCCAGACCACCCACGCCATCGGCTGGCGCCGGCCCCCCGGCGCGCTGCGCACCTTCAAGCTGGAGCGCATCCAGCGCATCGAGCTGACCGGCGAGACCTATGCCATCCCCGAGACGTTCGATCCGCGCCAGCTCCTGGCCGATGCCTGGGGCATCTGGTACACCGAGGCCGAGCCGGTGGAGGTGGTGCTGCGCTTCCACCCCCGGGTGGCGGGCCGGGTGCGGGAGACCCGCTGGCACCGCAGCGAGCAGGTCGAGGAGGGCGCCGATGGCTTCCTGCTGTGGCGGGCGCGGGTGGCCGAGCCCCAGGAGATGCTGCCCTGGATCCGGGGCTGGGGCGCGGATGTGGAGGTGGTGGGGCCGGAGGGGTTGTGCGCTGCGCTCACCGCCGAGACGCGGCGGATGGCCAAGCTCTATCGAGTCCATGGTGCCAAGTCTGATCCCCAACTGGACCGATTGCTGAGGTGTTGGGGCAAGACGGGGCAAAGCACGCATGACTTTCATCCAGCCCTGTTTCACATGTTCGACGTTGGATTCGTAGCACTAATGCTCCTACAACCGCCTGCCTCGCCTCGCTGGCGCAGAATCCTCGGTAAGGCACTGAACTCTGATCCGGAGATGCTCGGTACCTGGCTGCCCTATGTGCTCGCGCTACATGACATTGGCAAACTGTCACCTGCCTTTCAGATTCTGAACGAGGATCAGGTCCGGCGTCTGCAGGCTGAGGGCTGGGACTTTGGCCCATGGCGGAGGGATCTAGACATTCATCACTCCCAAGTGAGCCAGGTGTTTGTGCAAGCTCATGCGTGCCGGGTCGCTGTGTCGGATGACCTCCGAACCGCGTGGGTGGATATGGTCGGCGCGCACCACGGTCGTTTTCGGTCTCGCAGTAGCATCAAGCAGGCAAAGATGGCTATCCAGCAATATGAGGCGCCGGACTGGTACGAATTGCGGCTCAAGGCAGATGGAGTCTTACAGGGCCAATTCCTATCATCCGGGCTTTTCAGACTGCCGGATCCTCTAGACATCTCGGCTGCGACGATGGCCTTGACGGGTTTTTCGATCCTTTGCGATTGGCTGGGGTCGGATGAACAGATTTTTCGCGCGGCCCCTGATGTTGACCTGGAAGCCTATGTAGAAATGAGCCGGACCCGAGCGCGTCAGGCTCTCGAGAAAGCGGAGCTGGCAACTCCCGTCTTGAGCTACAAGCCCGCTACCTTTTCAGCGATCTTTCCCGACAAAGATCCGCCGCGACCGCTACAACGGGCCATAGACGAGATACCCACATCGATACTGGAGGCACCTTGCCTGGCGATCATAGAGGCGCCAACGGGCGAAGGCAAGACGGAGGCCGCCCTGCTTCTGGCACATCGCTTGGCCAAGGCGAGCGGAAGCGATGAGCTCTACTACGCACTTCCCACGACAGCAACCAGCGACCAGATGTATTACCGGTTGCAGCAGTATCTGCACTACTGCTTGGACCTGCCCGCCAGCGTCAGGTTGATCCACGGCCAGGCCTTCTTGGTTGAAGACGATCTGAGGATGGAACCGATGGCCAACGCAGACGTGGCTGAAAAGAGGAGCATGGTTGAATGGGCTACTGCCAAAAAGCGGGCCATGACGGCCCCGTTTGGGGTTGGCACGGTAGACCAGGCAGAGCTAGCAGCACTCAATGTCAAGCATAGTGCGCTTCGCCTGATGGGGTTGGCCGGCAAGGCACTTGTTTTCGACGAAGTGCATGCCTACGATACCTACATGACAACGATCGTAGAGACGTTGCTGCGCTGGCTCTCCGCCGTAGGCACTTCGGTGATCGTTCTTTCAGCGACC
>JAMJFU010000368.1 GCA_023544525.1 Anaerolineae bacterium
GGTTGGGGCGTGAACGGCTTGTGGACCAGGGCGCCCACCAGAACGCGTACTTTGTGCAAAAGACCCATGGCTCCCTCCTGTCAGGGCCATTATACCCCAGGCAGCAGCCTGGCGCAACGCCGGCAAGCCGGGATATCACCGCCCTCCCTCCTCAAGCGGACGTCCGACCTCTCGGGAGAGAAGCCACCAGCGACGCAATGCCGTCTCGCCGATCTGGTCACCGGCGAGGAGATTGGGATAACACCCTGTGAGCGTCTTGAGCAGACCTTCGCTGTCGTACGGGCGGTGGGTCAGTAGTTGCAGGTCGGCGTCGTCTTGCAGGAGGTGGATCTCTCCGGCAATTGAGATGCTCCTTCGGCTTCCACAGGCTTCAGGCAACAGGGGCCCGTGGGCCGAGTTAGATCCGAAATCAAGCTCCATCCGTTGCGCATCATACTATGGTAAAGACCACGCCCCCTGAGCCGGTGTGCAGTAGCTCGCGCAGGTGCGCCCGGCTCTGGGCCTGCACCGGCTGCTGGCGCAGCAGCTCGTGGCAACGGCAAGAGGTGCCGTAGAGCTGCTCGTCCAGGTCGTTCCGGTCGGTGATCACCACCAGGGTGGGGTTCTCCATGGCCGGGTGCAGTACCACCCGCCCAGCGTAAGAGGCCATGGTCAGACTCTTGCCCGCGCCTTGTGTGTGCCACACCACGCCGGCGCGCCGGTCGCCGGGCGGGTCAGGTAGGTGCCTCTCTTTTCGCCGACGCGCCGGAGCTCCTCATCGGGCATGCAGGCGCGCGCCGTCTCTTCGACGGCCACGTTGACGGCGTGGTACTGGTGATAGGCGGCCATCTTCTTGGCCAGCACGCCACCGCCGAGGTCTTCAAAGACGATGAAATGACGGATCAGGTCCAGGAAGCGCCGCCGGTCAAAGGCGCCCTGCAGCACCACCTGCAGCTCGGGCAGGCTGACGGCGGCCAGATCCTCGCCGGTGATGGTCCGCCAGGGCAGGAACCACTCCTGGTCGGCGGTCAGCGTCCCAATACGAGCCTGCACGCCGTCCGAAACCATCAACGCCTCGTTGTAGGTGAACAGCGACGGGATCTGCTGCTTGTAGGTTTGCAGTTGGTTGAAGGCCCGCCCAACGTCGGCCTTCTCGTCGGCCGGGTTCTTGAGCTCGATGACGGCCAGGGGCAGGCCGTTGACGAACAGCACGATATCGGGCCGCCGCTCGCGGCGGTCCTCGACGACGGTGAATTGGTTGATTGCCAGGAATTCGTTGTCCTCGGGGTCGTCGTGGTCCAGGACGCGGATCAGATCGCCGCGAAAGGTGCCATCGGCGCGCTGGTATTCGACCGGCACGCCCTCGACCAGGTAGCGGTGGACGGCGTGGTTGTTGGCCACCAGCGAGGGCGAGTCGGGCCGGGTGAGGCGGCGGAAGGCCTCGTCCAGAGCGTCGGGCGGTGCGTCGGGGTTGAGTCGGTACAGGGCGTGACGCAGCCGCTGTTCGAGCACAACCTGGCCGTAGTCGTCGCGTTCGGCAAACGGTTCGCCGGGGGCGATCTCTGGGCCATGGAGGATGGTGTAGCCCCGGCTTTCCAGCCAGGCCAGGGCGGCTTCCTCGACGACCGACTCGGTAAAGGTGCTCATGGCTGCTCCCGGAGTCGGTAGCGCCCCGTCTTGGGCGCGCCCACGAACTCGACGAGCTGCTTTGCCTGTAGATCGGAAATGTCCCGCCTGGCCGTCTTGTCGGCGACCTGGAACTTTTCCGCTATGTCACGAGCCTTGACAGGGTTCCCTTGGCCGAGCTGTTCCAGGAACCAGCGTTGGCGGTCATTTACAGGGACATTTACAGGGACATTTACAGGGACATCGGCCGTTTCGGCGGCTGACAGGGGATGCGGCCGGAACACAACCCGCAGTGCCGGGCCCAGCTCCTGCCACTCGGGCGCCGGGTAGCCACCGGCCTGGCAGTCCTCCAGGACGCGACGGTACCCGGTGCCCCATTCCTCCAGCAGGCCAAGCTCGCGCAGCACCCGGGCGATGACCCGGTTGCGGATGCGGCTGACGCCGGCCTTGAAATCGTCCAGGGTCATGCCAAAGGGCAACATGCCGGGGTTCTCGACTTCCAACCGGTCGGCATAGATCGCCACCCGGATGCGCATGCCGGTCAGCGAATAGTCGGCGTGGGCCACGGCGTTGACCAGCACCTCGCGCAGGGCGATTTCCGGGTACTCGGGAATGTCCTCGCGGCGCATGGCCGTGATCCTGGCTGCCAACCGGGTATTGCGCCGGATAAACCTGACTACGTCGTCCAGGGCCTCCAACACCGTCCTGTCGCCCAAGTCGAGGCGGTCGAGGAACTCGACCTTGTCTGTCCCACGAAACCGGGCACAACTGACAGCCGCATCGGAAAAGACCCGCTGGCGCACCACATCGGGGCAAAGAGGATCAAACCGCCGTGGGAGGGCACCAGTCGGCCGGCGTGGGATATCAAGACGCCGAGCGACTCCAGGTGCTCGTCGTTTTCCTCGCGGCCTGATTGTTCAAAGAAACGCCGTAGCCTGGCGGGGTCGAGATCGCCAGGCGACAGGTCGGGGTACGGCAGTTGATCGAACGATAGCCCCGCGATCGAACGCTGCATCTCGGCCAGGATCTCGGGGCCGGCCTGGCGGTTGGTGGAACCGAGCCGCACATAGACTCCCGATTCCGGCCCTTCGGACCTGAGGTAAAAGGGACCGTGCCAGTGCGGCACGTGCACGAGCAGCAACGCCCTGCCCGCGTGGGACACAATGTCTATCTCCGGCGTCATGGCCGGACGTATCCCGTCGGCGATGGCGTTGGTTAGGCGCTCCTCCTCGGCGAGCACATTGGTCAGACCCACGATGGCGCCGTCATCGGCCAGGCCGATGACGAGCGTGCCGCCGGCGGTGTTGGCAAAGGCGACGAGGCTCTTCAGAATGGGCTTGAGGGAAGAGAGATCGCGCTTGAATTCGAGGGTCTTGCCTTCAGGCCTGGCCAGCAGTTCTTCCAGATTCATAAGACCTCCGCGGGAATCCGTTCTGTCCCTGTCGGGAACAGCCGCCTTTCGATCACCACCTGGCCGTAAGTCTCGCGCCCGGCGAATGGTTCGCCAAGCGCCAGCTTGGCACTCTCGGCAGACTCCTGAGCGCTGCTCTACGGCCGAGCTGGCGCTCAGCGATCCCAGCACCATCCTGACCGGGGTCGCCAAGCGCCAGCTTGGCACTCTCGGCAAACTCGCGAGGGCTGCTCTGTGGCCGAGCTAGCGCTCAGCGATCCCAGCTGGCGCTCGGCGGTCCCAGTACCATCCTGACCGGGATCGCCAAGCGCCAGCTTGGCACTCTCGGCAAGCTCCCGTGCACTGCTCCACGGCCAGTCTTCCGCGTTTTTCACCAGGCCAGCCTTGACCGGGTTGTCGTGGATATAAGCCACAACCGCCTCGAAATGCCGCTCGTCGCGGATATAGCGATCCCAATACTCACGCATCCACACGCCGCCAACCAAGTCCTCTGAGGACCGTCCTGCCTGGGATCGTCGAGCGCCAG
>JAMJFU010000369.1 GCA_023544525.1 Anaerolineae bacterium
CTCGGGCGCAACGGAGCGGGCAAGACGACGACGCTCAAGTCGATCCTGGGACTGACTCCACCCCGGCGCGGGCAGGTCTTGTTCGAGGGCCAGGAGATACAGGGCCGGCAGACGTTTGACATCGCCGCCATGGGCGTCGGGTTCGTGCCTGAACACAGGGCCATCTTTCGGGACTTGAGTGTCGCCGAGAACCTGAGGATCGCCGAGCGCAACAAAGGGGACCTGGCACGCAAGCAGGACTTTATCTTTGGCCTCTTTCCCGACCTGGCGCGCCTGATCAAGCTCCCGGGTACCCACTTGTCGGGCGGCCAGCAGCAGATGCTCGCTGTCGCCAGGGCGCTGGTGGCCGACAACAAGCTGCTCCTTATCGACGAGCCGAGTGAAGGGCTGGCTCCGGTCATCATTGAGAGCATGATGGATGCTATCACACAGCTGTCGGTCGAGACCACCGTGCTGCTGGTCGAGCAGAACTTTGGCGTCGCTAGCCAGCTCGCCGAGTGGTACGTGATCATCGAAGAGGGGCGTTCGGTCAAGCAGGGCCTGATGGCCGACCTTGTGGAGGATCAAGAGACGATCCACCGCTACCTCGGTGCGGCGTGATGCAGCTTCTGCACAGGGAGGAACCATGCACGATCTGATTACCGCAGCTCGCAAAAACCGGACGCTGCTCATCACGCTCGCCGTGTTGGCCCTCTTGCTGTTGATGGCGATCCAGGGGCTGACGACCGAGGAGTGGGTGATCACCATGATGCGCGGATTTGCCGTCGGGGCGATCACTTTCCTGGTGGCTTCGGGCCTGTCACTCATTTTTGGGCTGCTTGATGTGCTCAACCTGGCACACGGCACCCTGTTCATGATTGGCGCGTACGTTGGCTGGACCATGTACATCCGGCCCGACACCTTTGTCGACCTCCTGGCACCGGGCCTGCTGCTGGCTGCCGGCCTCATGCTCAAACCACTCATCGACGCGGGAATGGCTCGTCTGGCGTTGGGCCGGAAAACCAGCCGGATCTTGCCCTGGGCCCTACTTGTCCTGGCGCTAGTGGTGGCAGGATGGGCTTTTGCCGGTTGGCCGATTACCGCGTGGAACCCCGGCGTTCCCGCCCAGTCCCCGGCAACCTATGCGCTCCAGATGGATCAGTCGATCAAAGGGGGATCGGCTCGCACCATGCCCCCAGCGACTTCTGCGCCGAGCGTCCTGCATCCCGTGGTGGCCTTGCTCGGAGGTCTGCTTTTCGCCGCTAGCGTGTCAGCTTTTTCCCGGCATCGCGCCACGCTCTCCAGGGAGCGCGTGGGGTGGCGAAGCCTGATCGCACCCGCCGTACTGCTCATCGTAGGCGTTGTGGTGATGTTGGTGAACACCCCTCTCTCCGAATTCCTGTTCGACCTGAGCTCCACCGCACTCTTTTTCGGGGCCGCCCTCGTCACCATCCTCGTCGGCGCCGGCCTGGGCGGGCTCATGGAGGTCACCGTGATCCGGCCTCTGTACGAGCGGCCGATCTACCAGCTTATGCTTACCCTCGGCCTCGGCGTTGCGGGTATCGAGTTGGTGCAGGCCATCTGGGGCCGGCCCGAGTTCACCATGCCCAAGCCGGCCCTCTTTGCCGGTACAGGCGATGCATGCCCGGCAACCAGCGTGGCCGGCTGGTTCCAATCCCATTGTTCGACGTTCCTGCTGGTGGGGGGGCGCCTGCGCGTCTACAACGAGGTGTTTGTCATCCTGGTCGGGCTCGTCGTCCTGGTCGGGGTCTGGGTTCTGCTCCAACGGTCGCGCATAGGAATGATCATCCGTGCGGGCGTCCAGGACAGTGATATGGTGGAGGCGCTCGGCATCAACGTGCGCCAGGTGTTCACCCTTGTCTTCGCCCTGGGTGCTGCGCTCGCCGCCCTTGGCGGCATAGTTGCCGGGCCTTCCATGGGCCTCTCGCCCTTCATGGGCGAGAGGCTTCTTCTGTCGGCACTCATTGCCCTGGCCATCGGCGGCTTGACCAGCTTCCCGGGTGCCGCCGCGGGCTCGCTGCTGGTCGGCCTGCTCCAGCAGTTCATCATCAGGTACGGCCAGATCGGCATCAACCTTCCTTTCCTTGACGAGCCGTTCAAACCCACGCCACCGCTCGTACCGGCGTCCACGGTCTTGTTGATGGTCATCATCTTGCTCATCTTGCCGCAGGGTCTGTTTGGAAGGAGGGAGTAAGCCATGGACGTGACAGCCACCAACCAGCAACCATCGTCAGCTTCCATACTGGCGCGGGTTCGCGAGAACGCCGGGCTGCTGGTCATCGTGATCCTGTTGGTGGCCCTGCCCTTCATCCTGGCCATCGTCACCGGGCAGCCCATCGCGGAGCTCCTCGAGAATGAAGCCGGTCAGGCCAAGTTCATCCAGGGCTTGATGATCGAGGTGTTCATCCTGGCCATCTTTGCTCTCAGCTACGACCTCATCTTTGGCATCACCGGCCTTCTCTCCTTCGGCCACGCCATGTTCTTTGCCTCTGCCGCCTACCTGACCGGAATCATGCTCAAGTCGTTCGCCTGGTCGCTTGGGCCCACGTTTGGCCTGATGCTCGTCGCCGCGGTGGTCCAGGCGTTGCTGTTTGGCCTCGTGCTCCCCAGAGTGCGTGGTGTGACCTTTGCCCTGGTCACCCTCGGGTTTGCCGAGGTATTTCATATTATCATCCAGTCGCGGGAGGCAGCCCAATACACGGGTGCGGACGTCGGCTTGCAGGGCATCATCCCTCCGGACTGGCTTAACCCGTCGGCCGAGCGACTGAGATTTTACTTCCTGGCCCTGGCGCTCGTCGTTTTGGCCTACTTGGTTGCGCGCCGCTTCGTCAGCTCCCCGACTGGCCGGGTTTGCGTCGCCATCCGCGAAAACGAGGACCGGGCGCTCATGCTCGGCTACAACACGTTCTACTTTAAGCTGGCCGCGCTCATACTCTCCGCGATTATGGCAGGCGTGGCGGGCATGCTGCACGCCCTCTACCAGCCGCTCGTCAGTCCGGGCGTCGCAAGTTTGACCTTTACGGTGAACGCGCTGCTTATGGTGCTTGTCGGCGGGATTGGCACGCTGAGTGGCGCCCTGCTTGGTGCCGGCATCCTGCGCCTGCTCACCTTTTACTTTGACAAGTGGTTCGCCGCGAGCGCGGGCTTTCTCCTGGGCGCGGTATACGTCACGCTGGTCCTGTTGCTTCCCTATGGCATCATTGGCACGTGGCGCTTGCGACGGCTGGCGTGGCGCGAAGGCTGGCGAGACCTGCTCAGGCGTTTTGGCCTCTCCGGCCGGGATGAGGCGTGACGCCGCGAGCGCCAGTTTTGGTCCCGCACCCGAAGTGTGGTATAATGCCCGCGTCCTTTGACACGCGCCTGTAGCTCAACGGATAGAGCGCCTGACTTCGAATCAGTAGGTTGGGGGTTCGAGTCCCTCCAGGCGCGCCTGTGGCCTCTGCCGCCGGGGTTCATGCCTCGGCGGCTTTTTACTGGGCGGCTCCAGCCCGGCTCGCGCAGC
>JAMJFU010000036.1 GCA_023544525.1 Anaerolineae bacterium
CAATCTGGCGCTGCCGGCTGACGCACCTGCCGGCCGCTACCGGTTGCATATCCAGCCCATCCCGCCTGTGGGCCCGGCGCCAGAACCGTTCCGATCGGACTCGATCCAGATAGAGCCTTGAGGCTAGGGTGCCATGATGGGCGGACCGCACGCGCAAGAAAAAACGCCCGCCCCCCAGGGGAGGCAGGCGTGGTATATCCGGCCCGCTGGCCTACCAGTGCTTTGTCCAGTTGACGATGGCTACCTGGTGCCCGATACCGCCGGGCCGGCAGTCGTTGGTATCGAACTGGATCGTTGCCGTCTGAGAGGACGCCACCGGCTGTCCATTCAGATCGAACACGCGCGCAGTGCAGGTCCATGCCTGGGGCTCGGTCTGTCCAAATGAGACGTCGTAGTGACCCGGGTCATATACGCCTGGAGTGCCCGAGGGATCGGACGGCATCACAGTTCCGTAGCAGTCGACTTCCACCCGCACGCCGTTGATCGGGCTGCCGGACAGGTCCTGTATGACGCTCTCCTTGGCGATGCCGGGCCCGGCGCAATTCGGCGCCACCAGCGGGTGCCAGACGACGTTGGCCGTAAACTGGGAACCTACCGTCGTGGGCGTCGGCGGGGCCGTGGGCGTCGCGGTCGGTGGCTTGGGCTTGGGTGTAGCAGTGGGTGGTACTCGGGTTGGAGCCGCCGGTGATTCAGGCGATAAGGTCGCGGCAGGCTGATCCGCTGCCGGCATCTGTCCCGGGCTGGGGATGATCAGCGTCTGGCCGGTGATGATCAGGTTCGGGTTGCCAAGGTTGTTGGCGTCAGCGATCATCCGGGAGCTTACACCATACTCTTGCGCAATCAGGGACAGGTATTCGCCGCGCCTGACGACGTGAGTGACCACCTGGGCTGTGGCCGTCGGCGTGGGCTCTGGTGCATCGGTGGGCGGTGGGCTGGCGGTCGGGGCCTCGGTGGCCTCGACTTCAGGGACCAAGGTCTCCGTCTGGCTGATGACCTCGGTCATGGTCGGCGTCGGCAGTGGCGGTCGGGACGTGGGCGTCGGCTGGACGGTAGAGGTCGGCAAGACGACCCAGGAGACGGCCTTGGGCGCCATACTGACAAAGGTTGGTTGGGGCGTCCGGGTAGGGATTGCTGCAGGGTTGCGCTGCCGTGCCAGCTGCGTGAAGGCTGTGCTAAAGATGATATAGTTGAGTAGCACCAGGATAATGAGGATCGACCAATGTCTCCACTTCATGGCTGCCTTCCTTGGCCTGAGGTCCCTGGACATCCGGGTATGCGAAGCCAGACGCGGCTGGCAAACGCCATTATAACACATTACGATGGGCAGTGCAACTTGGGAACAAATTGAAAAACATGAAAAAAGATGAAAATACCAAGATTTCGGTGGTCGCCACCGTACTAAATGAAGGTCAGGCCATCGAGCGCCTGCTCAAGTCGCTCGCAGCCCAGACCCGACTGCCCGACGAAGTGGTCATCGTCGACGGCGGATCCACCGATGGCACGCAAGAGACGCTCCAGGCCTGGGCCGAGACACAGGATCTGCCACTAACCGTCCTGGTTGAGCCCGGGGCAAACATCTCGAGGGGGCGCAACGTCGCCATTAGCGCAGCGACGGGAGAGGTGGTCGCCGCCACCGACGCCGGGGTCCGCCTGGACGACGACTGGCTGGAGGTCCTGGTGGCACCCCTCGAAGCAGGCGATCCCCATCCTCTCGCCGGTGCGGTTGCAGGCTGGTTCCAAGCCGATCCGCAGAGCCTGTTCGAGACCGCCATGGGCGCCACCGTCCTGCCCAGCCTGGCGGAGATCGACCCAAAGCAGTTCCTGCCCTCCAGCCGTTCGGTGGCGTTCCGCCGGGCTGCCTGGGAAGCGGTCGGTGGCTATCCCGAATGGCTAGATTATTGCGAGGACCTGGTCTTTGATCTCCGCCTGCGCGAGCTCTATGGCCCCTTTGCCTTTGCGCCGGAAGCCAGGGTCCATTTCCGGCCGCGGAGCAGCCTGTGGGCTTTTTTCAAGCAGTACTATCGTTACGCCCGGGGCGACGGCAAAGCTGACCTGTGGCGCAAACGCCACGCCATCCGCTACCTGACCTATTTGGTTGCCGGCCCGCTGCTCGTTGCCCTGGCCCTGCTGCACTCGCCCTGGTGGTGGCTTGCCCTGGCTGCAGGCCTTGCCGCCTACACCGCCCAACCTTACCGGCGCCTGTGGCCCGCGCTCAAACACTATGGCCTTCTGGCCAGGCTCCAGGCCGTGCTGCTCGTGCCTGTCATCCGCGTGGTCGGCGACGTGGCCAAAATGATAGGCTATCCGGTGGGGCTCTTCTGGCGCTTGCGCAACTGGCGCCGGTCGGAAGTACACTGGCGGTGACGATGGCCCTCATCGGCCTCGACCTGGGGACAACTACGGTGACAGGAGCCCTGGTCGATACTGGGGCCAGGAAGGTGCTGGGCCTGGCCCGGCGCCGCAACGACGCAGCCTTAGCCCAAGCACAGCCCACACGGGCCGAACAGGATCCGCAGCGCCTGCGCCAGCGGGCATTGGAGGTGCTGGCTGAGCTGGCCGGGGCCGGCCAACCGGTCGATGGCCTGGCACTCACGGGCCAGAAGCATGGTCTGCTGTGCGTGACGGCCAGCGGCGAGCCCCTCACGCCTCTCATCACCTGGCAGGACCAGCGCACCGCCGAACCCCTGCCCGAGGGAGGCACCACCCTGGCTAAGCTGCGGGCCCGCCTGGCAGACCTGGACTGGCGGGACAATGGCTGCCGGATCCAGCATGGCTACGGGGGAGCGACCCTCTTCTGGCTGGCCCAGCAGTCCCAGCTCCCGCAGGCCACACACCGCGTCTGCACGGCCGCTGGTTGGCTGGCCGGGCAGCTCACGGCCCAGCAGCCGGTGAGCGATCCCACCTTTGCGGCCAGCTGGGGCATCTTTGACGTGCAGCGTGACACCTGGAACAGCGCCTTCTTGGAGCGGCTGGCCCTGGATCCGGCCATCCTGCCCCCCGTGCACCCTGCGGGCGAGCTCGTGGGCCATCTCGATGCTGGAAGCGCCCAGCAGGCCGGGCTGCCTGCAGGGCTGCCGGTGTACAACGCCTTGGGCGATACCCAGGCCAGCTTCCTGGGCAGCACCGCGGGTCCGGATCCGGCCTCGGACCAAACCATCCTGCTCAATCTGGGCACCGGCGGCCAGGTCTGCTGGGCGGTGCCCACTTTCGTGCTGCCCAGTGAGCGCGTGGAGACCCGTCCACTGCCCTCTGGCCGCTTCCTGCGGGTCGGCGCCAGCTTGTGCGGCGGCGAAGCGTATGCCTGGCTCAACCGCACGGTCCGCAATTGGCTGGCCGCCTTTGATGTGCACGCCGGGGAGGAAACGATCTACGAGCAGCTCAACCGCCTGGCGGCAGGCCGCGAGGATACGGCGGGACTGCGCGTGCGGACCAAGTTTCAGGGTGTGCGGGGCGAACCGCAGACAGAGGCGGGGTCTATCGAAGGTATCCCCGTCGAGCATTTGGACCTCGGCGCCCTGGCTCGAGCAACCCTGCAGGGCATCGTCGACGAGCTTTACGACCTGTACGCCGGCCATGGCGGGTTCCAGGCCGGACACCAGCGGATCCTGGCCGCTGGCGGCGCCGTGGAGCGCAATCCGTTGCTGCCCGAGTTGATCGAGGCCCGCTTTGGGCTGCCCGTGATCAAGCCCGTGTTTGATGAGACGGCCGCAGTGGGCGCGGCCCTGCTGGCTGCCAGACACAGCGCTGGTCCTGCCTAAGCCTGCCGCCGGGCGGGTCTAGCCCCCAGACCCCATCAGGAACATCAGCAACAACCAATTCCCCAGGCCATGGATCAGCACGGTCGCCGTCAGACCACGGTAACGGAAGAGGACGCCGTTTGCCAGGCCGGCACCAAAACTATCCACCACGGCAATGACCGGTGCCTGCAGAAAGTAATCGCTCATGCCACTTAGGCTGATGTGGTACAACCCAAAGCAGAGGGAGGAGACCAGGAGGCCGGCCCACCATCTGCCGGTAAGCACCCAGATCAGAGTCAGGATGCCAGCCCGGAAGAGCAGCTCCTCGAACGCGGCACTGGCGAGTTGGGTCACGAACAAGGCCAACGGGCTGTAGCCTGCAAAGTGAGACACTGCTCCCTGGTCGGGCGGCGGTATCTCGCCCAGTGCACTGCCGATGCTCTGCGCCAGGTCTCCGAATAAACCGCCCCAGACCTGGATCAGCATCGTCAGGAACAAGGCAGACACAGCGGCATAGACAATGCGCCGCACCTCGCGCCGCCGGAGAATAGGAAACAGATCGACGGGCAGCATCCCTTCGGCCGCGATCCCAGTTGGACCGAGGACAACCAGCAGCAGCAAGAACAGGATCGTCCTCCAGCCCCCACCCGACCGGCTGGGACCCTGGTACAGCAGTGTCTGGAGGAGCAGCAGGAGGAGCACGGTAGGGATCACGATCAAGGCGGCCTTCTTCAGCCGCTGGCGGGTAAGGGACCCGGGGTCCTTGGTGGGCAACACCATGGGCCGGACCAGGATCAGCCCGGCGTAGACGGCAGCCGCTCCCCAGGCCAGGGTCGCCTGGAGGGTGCTAAGCTGTACACCCATGTCCTCGGCCAGGGAAAAGAAGACCAGGATGCCCAGAATCGCTACCAGGATCTCGCTACGCGCCCTGAGCCAGGACCATCCCCGCTCCAGGTTGGCTCGCAAGGTCATGCGTGCTGGACCTCCTTTGGTTGCCCTTTGCCAAAATCCTGGTGGTCAGACTGCTCCGGCAAGGCCTGGGCGAATAACGACAAGGATCAGGTGGACAGACCCATCTGGATCGCCAGGTAAGCGGCGCCGAGCGCCAGCGCGTTGCTGGACACATGCATCAGCACCGCGGGCCAGATCGACCCACTGCGCTCGTAGAGGTAGGCAAAGATCAGGCCGAGGACAAAAATGGGCAGGATGGCCGTGGGCTGGAGATGGACGACGGCGAAAAGCCCGGCGCTGATCAGGGCGGCCGTCCGCCAGCCATAGCGCCCGCGCAGACCGGCAAAGACAAAGCCCCGGAAAAAGAGCTCTTCCACCAGCGGCGCAACCGCCACGGCACCGATGGCAAACAGCCAGGGCGCAGATAGCTCAGAGAGGATGGGGATGATATCGTCCTGCATCTGCAGGCCAAACTGGGACAAGCCCAGGCTGTAGACCAGGTTAAAGAGCCAGGAGCCGATCATGAGCCCGCAGCCCACCCCGAGGGCACGGCTCCCAAACCCTCGCAGGCCCAGCGCCTGCCACCCCACCCCGTAGCGACGCACGGTCAGCCACCAGACCGGGAGCAACAGCAGCAGTTCCAGCAGGGTCACGGACAGGCCGGGATCCAGGTCCCAGCCGAGGGAGCGGATCAGGGCCATCGCACCGAGAGCCAGGGCCAGCCACAATCCCATGCCGGCCAGGCCCCACCACACGTCACGCGACGTCCAGGGCACGGATAGCCTTTGCTCTTGGTCTGCTTCCACCAGCACCTCTTTCTCCAACGGCCCGAGCGTGCCGGGGTATCAGGCACTTGCCAGCCAGCCACCCAGTCTGGGGTGGCTGCTCAACCCTGATCGCCTTCCGCGCTGGCAAGGGAGCCGTGCCCCTCTTCCTCGCCAGGCCCGGCCCTGTCTTCAGCCGTGTGTTCCTCAATCAAGCTCAACAGGCGTTCCGCACCACCAATGTGGCCGGAAAAACGAAAGACGGGTACCCGCCGCCGGTGCCAATCGCGCCGCACCCGGCCCCGGCGTCCGGCAATCGTGCGCCAGGCATACACCGTGTAGAGCGATTCGCTCCAGCCCAAGAGGTCGATCTGGGCCGGCTTCTCCACGCCGGCCACTGCGTGCCATGGGATCTGCCGCCAGAACAGGCCCCAGCGCCGTACCTGAAGTCCCTCTTCGCCGGCCCGGATCACAGGCAGCAGGGTGAAGAAATAGGCTGCTGCTGCCCAGCTCAGCACCCCGAGCGTTGCCTCTGGAACCACGGCCCAGGGCCGCTTCCAGTAGTAGTACTCGCGTCCAGCCCAGATGAACATCCCAATGCCCAGCGTAAAAAGAAGCAGTGGCACCAGCTTCCTGGCGATCACTGTCGTGGCCGTAAAGGGATACCAGAACCGCTCCCACTCTTTGGACATATTCTGTCGATTCACCTGCCTGGTACAGACCTGGCCTATGTATACCACAGATCAGGCACGCTGGCAAAAGGCCGGCTCCAGCACTTGTTTGCCCTGGGGGACCAGTAATGCTATAATGCGCTCTCGTGGACGGGCAGGCTTGCTCTGCTTCAGGCTGCCCACATCCGGCCGGCAGGCTGCATCTCCAGGTTTAACCGGCTGGCACAACCGCAGGAGGCTGAACATGGAAGGTTACTCCGAACGCTACGAGGCAGCCCTGGTCCTCGCCGCCCGTGCCCATCGCCCGCAGTCACGCAAGGGTAGCGACATCCCCTACGTTGTGCACCCGTTCCACGTCTCTGCGATCCTCCTCCGGTACGGCTTCCCGGAAGAGGTGGCCATCGCCGGGCTGCTACACGACGTCGTCGAAGACCAGGAGATCCCCCTGGCCCGCATCGAGTCTGGCTTTGGCCCACGGGTAGCCGAGATGGTACAAGCCCTGTCAGAGAAAAAGGAGGAAGGCGGCGAAACACGCCCGTGGGAGATGCGCAAGCAAGAACTGCTGGACCAACTCCGGCGGGCCAGCCCCCAGACGGCAGCCATCAAGGCCGCCGATACCCTGCACAATGCGCGGCGGATGGCGGCCGACCTGCGCCGGGAAGGTCCCGGCTTCTGGCGCTTCTTCTCGCGAGGTCCACAGCAGTCCCTGTGGTACTATGGCAACGTTTTGGCCATCGTCCGCGAGCACCTGGGCCCGCATCCCCTCGTCGACGAGTTGGCATCTGCCGTGCGTGATCTGGAGCGAGCCATCACCGAATCAAGCGGAGCTTGACGTGCCCGATCTGCTCAAGCTGGCAGCCATTCTGGCCCTGATCATCCTCCTCCTGCGTCTGCGCTGGAACCTGGGCCTGGTCTTGCTGTTGGCCGCCGCAACCACAGGGTTGCTCTTTGGCCTCGCCGGCAATGGAGTGCAGGATCCCGCGGCTACGGCCTGGAACCTGGTGCGCGCAGCCGCTGGCGCGGCCGTCGCGCCCCTGACGCTCCGGCTGGTGGCCATCGTCCTCCTTATCACCTTCCTGGGTGAAATGCTGCGCAGTACGCTGCAGATGGAAGGCCTGATCCGCTCCCTGGGCAATCTCTTTGCCGACGCCCGCTATCTGCTGGCGCTGATGCCCATGCTCATCGGCATGTTGCCCATGGTCGGCGGCGCCATGTTCTCCGCCCCCATGGTCGATGAAGCCAGCCGGGACCTGGACGTCAGCCGCGAGCGGCGCACCTTCCTCAACTACTGGTTCCGCCACGCCTTGGAGCCGGTCTTCCCGCTGTACCCCTCCCTGGTCCTTGCCGCCGGGCTGATGGACGTATCGGTGCAGACACTGACCGTCAGCCAGTGGCCCCTCTTTGGAGCAGCCCTGGTGGGAGGCCTGCTGTTTGGCCTCGTGGGCGTCCGGCGGACCCTCGCGCCGGACGGAAACCGTCCGGGCCACAAGGACACCCTTACCCTGCTGGCCCGCAGCATCTGGCCGATCGTGGTGGTACTGGCCCTGTCCGTCCTCCTCGGCCTGGACCTGATCCTCGCTCTGCTGGCGACCGTCATCGCCCTCACCGTCGTCCATCGCCTGGGGCCGGCGCGGCTGTGGTCCCTGGCGCGCAAAACCCCGCTGGGCACCGTGCCGATCATCGTGGGTGCCATGGTCTTTCGCCAGGTTCTGGAGACCAGCCTCGCCGTCGAGGCGATATCGGCCTCCCTGTCAGGCTTGGGCATCCCGCTGGCTCTGATCGTCTTTGGGATCCCCATGATTGCCGGCCTGCTCACCGGCCTACTGGTCGCCGCCCTGGCCATCGGCCTGCCCATCGTCCTGCCCCTCTGCGGCCCGGATGCAGTTGCCGTCGGATACGGGTTCCTGGCCTATGCTGGCGGGTTTGCGGGCATGATGCTTTCGCCCGTGCACCTCTGCCTGTCCCTGACCCGGGTCTACTTCAAGGCGGAATGGGGTGGCATCTACCAGCGCCTGGTACCTGCCGCGGTCTTGTTGGCATTGGCGGCTGGCATCGTCCTCCTGACCAAGTAGAGAACCCTCAACGAGTCCAAGTGGAGGTAGCGCAGCTGCGGATCACGCGGAGGATGTTGCCTCACGCTTCAGCGTCCCGCGGGCGGGCACCCGTTTTGGACTGCCGGGCAAGCTCTTCCTGCTTGCGCCACTGCCCGACCTGGTGGCCCTGGCTGGCCATACGATCGAGCAGGGGGTGCAGGGCCGGGTCCACCTCTCCTGGGGGCGCATCCTCCAGCGGGGTGCCCGGCAGCGGCATGAAGGTATGGGTGTGCAGCACGGCGCCCCTTGCCACCAGATCTTCCATCAGGCGCAGCGTGGCGGCGACGTCCTCGGGCTTCTCGCCGGGCAAGCCAAAGATCATGTCCACAACCGGCGTCAGGCCAGCAGCCCGCACGATGTCGGCAGCCTGGTAGACGTCCGCTACGGTGTGGTTTCGACGCAGCTTTCTCAGCAGCCGGTCGGACCCAGTCTGGGCGCCAAAGATGAGGTTGTCGTTGCCGCAATAGCGGCGCACCAGAGCCACTGCCTCCGGCGTCACCGTCTCTGGGCCCACTTCCGAGGGAAAGGTCCCAAAGAACACCTGCTCACGGCCCACCAGGGCGGCCATCGCCCGCAGCAAGCGCTCCATGGCATCCAGGTTGGGTGTGCGGCCATTGTCCTCGGACTGGTAGGCAAAGGCATTGGGCGTGACAAAGCGTACGTAGCTATAACCGGCCGCCATCGCCCGCTCCACCCAGCCCACGGCATTCTCTACCGAGCGATGGCGCATCCGCCCGCCAAATAGGAACGACGTCTGGCAGAAGGCACAGGCACAGGGGCAGCCCCGGGTGATCTCAATCGGGCCAAAGCGGCGGTGGGCCACTCCCAAGGGCGGATAGGCGTCCAGATCGATGGGATCGGGGCGGGGGCCCTGGAGCAGGCTGCCATCCGGAGCTAGCACAGCCACGCCCGGCATCCCTTCGACTGACTCGCCAGCCACGAGACGCGCCACCAGGGCCGGCAGGGCATCTTCTCCCTCGCCGACGACCACTGCGCCGGCGCCCAGTTGCAGCACCTCCCGGGGCCGGGCCGAAGGATGAGGACCGCCGGCGACGACGGTGGGAGGTCGCTGCAGTGCCCGCAAGCCCCGTAACAGGTCCGCTGCCCCGGGCACGTCGGCTGTGGCAAAGGACAGCGCCACCACCAGGAGGTCGGATGCCTCCGCCAAGGCGGCCAGGCGCGGCAGCAGGCGTTCGTCCTGCCAGGGAAAATGCAGGGCCACGTCCTGCGTGCGCGGGTCGGCTTCCAACGCGCCGGTGAGGACGGCGATGCTGTTCAGGTTGTTCTTATTGGCGACAAAAGCCAGGGCTGGCATGGGCCCATTATAGCAGAGCCCCAGAGCCCGTCAAATACCCCTGGGGCCTGGCGCCGGGGCAGGACCAGGGTGATGGTTGTGCCCTGCCCCGTCAGGCCGGCACTCTCAGCCCAGATCCGCCCGCCGTGGAGCGTGACGGGGTTTATTCCCCCTCTTCCGAGACGGCATCGGCAGTGGCGGAAGCGATGGCCCAGCTGACCACACCCCACGATCCACCACCCAGGAGGATGCCCAGGACCAACGACCGCGCAGTAAGCGGGGCGAAATCGCCGATGAATAGGCCGGCAACCGTTAGCAGAGCGCCGACCAGCCCCACCACCAACCCGATCCGGACCGGCCCACTCATTCTAGCCCATAATTCCTTCATCGCTGACTACCTCCAAACCCAGCAGGGGCCAGTGTGTTTTGTACCCATGGGGCAAGCTTTACCAGCATCTGCGTTCACGACTCCCACAGCAACCCGGTCCGGGCTTTGACCAGGAACTGGGCCAGCTCCTCCGGGCCCAACTCCAGGATGCGGCCCGGGATCCCATAGTGGTAGCCGAGGTTCTCATAGTTCTCCCGCATCCGGGCCAACATTGTGTCCCGATCGGTGACCACGTCAGGCCGGTTGGACCGGACCAGAAACCTCGCCCCACCTGCCACCGCGGCCGGATCCTCGAACAACAGCACGCACCCGTCCCGGAAGTTGACCTCGTCCACAGCAATGCCCGCGATCTGCTCCCAGGGGATTTCCAGGATGTAGGCCTGGGTGCGGATCTTGAGCGTAGACGGGCTGGCGGCGACGTGCCACGGCGAGCGCATGGTCTGGATCACCAGTACCGCGCTCAGGCCAAATCCCAACAACCCGACCGTGCCCAGCCAGATCGGCGTCCACAGGACCTCCTGGCTGACCAGCGCTCCTGCCAGCACCAGCGCGCTGCTGACCAGGATCATAAAAGCCACGATCGCAAGGGCCCAAAAGGCCCGCTTGCGGTTCTTCTCTACGATGATGACTTGACCTTCGTACCTCAATTCACCTCCCAAACCATCCAAGAACTGCCACCAAACCGATCGCTTGCACGCGCGGCCCGACTACCTGCCAGCGGCGACCTATGTAGGCTCCCTCTGCCCGGCAGCCATGCTGTCGCGGCAGACGACGACAATCGTCAGGTCGTCGAACTGCGGCCCGTCGCCGACAAAAGCCGCCACGGACGAGAGGATGCCATCCTGCACCTGCTGTGCCGACCGGCCTGCTGCCGCCCTGATCTCGGCCAAGAGGCGCTCACTGCCAAACTGGCAGAGATCCCGGTCGTGAGCCTCGACGAGACCATCTGAATAACACACCAGGCAGTCCCCCGGCGCCAGGCAGACCTGCCCGTTCTCCAGGGGCATTTCAGCCAGGACGCCCAGCGCCATCCCCGTATTGCGCAGCGCTTCTGAGGAGCCATCGTCCGGGGAGTACAGATAAGGTGGATTGTGACCGGCATTGGCAAAATGCACCACGCCCGTCTCCAGGTTCAGGATCCCGTAAAAGACGGTAACGAACAGGTCAGAGTGGGTGTCGGTCAGGATCTGCATGTTGGCAGCCAATAGGCACGCGGCGGGATTCCCGGGATGATCCGGCGCGTGAGCCCGGATCAGCGTGCGGGCCAGCGCCATGTACAAGGCTGCTGGCATCCCCTTGTCGGCCACGTCGGCGATGACCAGCCCCAGGCGCGGGCCGCTCAAGGGGATAAAGTCATAGAAGTCACCCGAGACCTGCCGCGCTGGCTCAAGGCTGGCCGCAAAGGACCAACCTGCCACCTGGGGTACGTGCGCCGGTAGAAAGCTGGTCTGGATACCCCGGGCCAGGGCCAGTTCACGCTCCAGGCGCTCACGGGCCAGGGCCTCCTGGTGCAGGCGGGCATTTTCCAGGGCTGCGGCCAGCTGGTTGGCCAGGGCCGTGACCGAAGGCACCACATCGGCCGCCAGGGCATCACGCTGCCCACGGGTCATCAGGACACCACCGAGGCAGTGTTCCCCTTCAGAAGAAGCGGGATCTCCGGCTAGCAGTGGGACGAGAAGTAACGAGGCTGGCATAGGGCCATCGATCTCTTCGTCCCACGCGAAGGGCGAAGAGCTTTTGTCAAGGCGAGCCAGGTGCACCGTTTCGCGATGCTCTCGGAGCCAGGCCCACGGTGGGGTCAGGGGCCGGTCACCGCCGCCCTGAGCCGCACCTCCGCGCCAGTTGACCACCACCTGGCGCTGGTCGGGCCGGCCCGGATCGAACAGGCAGAGCTCAAAATCGGCGCCAGGCACAAAGCGGGGGGTGTGTCTGACCAAAAGCTCGCCCGTGGCTTCAACGCCGGGTAGGGTGTGGATTATGTCACTGCCCAGCACATTCAGGGCGGTCAGTTCTTCTACGCGCTGCCGCTCGGCCGCCAGGCTGCGGGCCAGTCGCTGGGCCATCAGGCTGATGCCCAGCAGGCCGGCTGAGATAAAGAGGAAAAAGCCGGGCCCCAGCCGGTTCAGGATCACCGCCACCGCAGGCGAGAAGAGGATGGGGATATAGATCGTCAGGGCTAGACCCCCGAGGATGAGCCTGAACCATTGCGCAGCAGCCTTCAATCCCCGCTGGGCAAGGGCGACCAGGGGCAGGAGACCCAGGCCGAAGCCCAGCCATGCGACCAGAACAAAGGCCAGGGCCGGCACAAGGTTGTCCTCCAAGTTGGCCAGGGGCAGACCGCCGCCCAGCAGGTCACGATAGACGAATAGGGCCAGCCACGGCGGCAAGGTATTCATGCCCAGGTTAAAGAGGCTCTGCGCCACCTGCTGCGGCATGGGCGCCGGTCCCCGCCGCTGCCACTCTGTCCTGACCAGCGAATAGACGTTTGCCAGCAGGGGAACCCAGACTCCGTTGAACCCCAGCGTGAGAACCGCCGCACCACTGAACAGGCCGCCGAGGTCGACGATGATGTCCTCGGTCAGGGAAAAGCCCAGCTCGGTGCAGACCACGGTAATGAGCACGAACGCGAGAAGGAGCAGCCAGTCGGCCGCGCCGAGCTGCCCGAGGCTGGTTCGGGACAGCAGCAGCCCAAAGGCCAGGAGGGAAAAGGCCAGTTGGTAGCCAATCGCCCCGACAACCCGGCTCTTCTCGCGGAAGGTTGGGGGCCCCTCGGCCTGCGCTTTCGCCGCTTTCAGATCCTCTGCCACAACTTTCCTGCCAACTCCCGGGCACGGGCCATGATCGCTTGCTCATCCAGGGTTAGCAGCTCCCGGTGGCGCATCAGCACCCGGCCCCCGACGATGGTGGTGTCGACACTGGTGCCGTCGATACCAAAGATGACGTGCCAGGGCAGGTTACCAGCGTGCAGGGGCGTCGGAGGCTCATAGTCCACCAGGATGACGTCAGCCGGTGCGCCGCTTACCAACTGCCCGAAGGCCGGGCCCAAGCCTGGGAAAAAGACCCGCGCAATGCGGGCGTTGTGATCCCACAGCATCTGGATCACCTGATCGGCCGGCAGAGTACGGGGATCGCCGCTCGCCTGCTTGTGCAGCAGGTAGGCGGCGTGCATCTCGACGAACATGTTGTTGGAAAAGCCATCGTTGCCCAGCCCAACCGGAATGCCGATGTGCAGCATCCAGGGCAGGTCGGCGGTACCCACAGCGTTGTTCATATTCGAGCGCGGGTTGTGGACCACCATCGTCCCACTATCCAGGAGCATCTCGGTCTCGATCCGGTCGATGTGGACACCATGCACGGCAATGCTCTTGGGACCGAGCACGTCCCACTTTGCCAGGCGCTCCACCACGCGCAGCCCGCTCTTGCGCAGGCTGTCCTTTACGTCGGCCTTGTCTTCGGCCACATGCACGTGAAAGCCAACGCCCAGCTCCTTGGCTTCCCGGTTGCAGCGCTTGAGGGTCCCGTCGGAAAGGGTGAGCGATGCATGCAGGCCAAAGGTTGCAGCCAGGTGATGATCCCCGTCCCGCTGCCGCGCCTGGGCCAGGCGGATGAACCGGACATTCTCATTGATCCCGGCCTGGGCTGCTTTCTCGCCGTCCCGGTCCGTCACCTCGTAGCACAGGCAGGCACGCGCACCTGCCTGGTCGACCGCCACTGCGATCTGATCCAGGCTGCGAAAGATCTCGCCCTGGCTGGCGTGGTGGTCGATCAGGGTCGTCGTTCCATGGCGGATGGCATCCACCAGGCCCACCAAGGCGCTGTAGTGCACGTCCTCGGGCCATAGGGCCTTGTCCAGGCGCCACCACAGCTTTTCCAGGATCTCGGGAAAGTTGGAGGCCGGATCACCTGGCAAGCCCATGCCCCGCGCAAAAAGGCCATAGAAGTGTGTGTGCGCACAGATAATGCCCGGCAATACCAGTTGGCCGCGGGCGTCCAGGCGCTGAGCTGCCGGGTAACGCGCCTCAAGCTCTGCACTGGGCCCCAGATCGGCGATGCGCTCACCGTCGATGTACAGCGCACCGTCGGGGATCACCTCGTTGGGTGTACCCATTGTCACCAGGGTGCCATGGGTAATCAGCATTTGATCCTCCTCCCCTGTCGTATGGTTCAACGGCTCAAACCTCGTAAAGTGCCCCGTACTTGTTCCGGAGATAGCTCATGTAGGGCTCAATGCGCATGGGCCCACCAGTGATGCGCTGGGCCAGTTCGTCTGCCGTCAATTTGCGCCCGTGGCGATAGATCTTTTGCTGGAGCCAGCCGAGCAGGGTGCCGAATTCGCCCTGTTCCATCTCGTCCGGGATCCCGGGATGCTCCTGCAAGGCCGCTTCGAAGAATAGGGCGCTCAGAATGTTGCCCAGGGTATAGCCCTGGAACGCGCCGCCGATAAAACCCCAATACCAATGCACGTCTTGGAGGACACCGTCGCGGTCGTCAGACGGGACAATGCCCAGGTCGGTCCTAAAGCGCTCGCGCCATGCCTCGGGCAGGTCACGCACGGCCAGCTTACCCTCCAGCATCTCCAGTTCCAGGTCAAAACGCAGCATCACGTGCAGGTTGTAGGTGAGCTCGTCCGCCTCCGTACGGATCAGCGAGCGCTGGACCTTGTTGACGGCCCGGTAGAACGTGTCCAGCGACACCTCGCCCAGTTGCTCAGGGAACACTGCTTGCAGGCGGGGATAGTAAAAGCTCCAGAACGACCGGCTGCGCCCTACGACGTTTTCCCACAGGCGTGACTGGCTCTCGTGCACCCCGGCGGAAGTGCCCTCCGCCAGAGGTGTGCCCTCCAGCCCCCGGTCCACACCCTGTTCGTACATGGCATGGCCCGCTTCGTGGATCGAGCCAAACAGGGCTTCACCCAGGTCCCTTTCTCGAACGCGTATCGTGATGCGCACGTCGCCGATGGAGAACATGGTCGTGAACGGGTGGGGACTCTTGTCCTGGCGTCCCCGAGCCAGGTCGTAGCCAAGGCGCCGGACCACGTCCAGGCCGAACTCCCACTGCGGAGCTTCTGGGTATTGCAGCCGTAGGCAGGAATCATCCGCCGGCGCCTGGCTGGTGACCGCCTCGACCAGGGGCACGAGTTGTGCCCGCAGGTCCGCGAAAACCTTGCTCACGGCCGACGCGGTCATGCCATGGTCATACTCTGCGATCAGGGGATCGGCAATATGCTCGCTTTCGGGAAAGAACTCGGCGTAACGGCGGCTGAGGTCGAGGCTCTTCTCCAGGTAGGGACGCACCGCCTGGAAGTCATTGGCCGGCCGCGCCTCCATCCAAACCTGGTAAGTCTGGGCAAAGTGGCCGTAGGCTTCGGACATGAACGAGGTGGGGACGCGCACTGCCCGCTCGTGATCGCGCCGCGCGACACGGATCAAGCTGGCGTCGTCCGAATCGTACGACAGGCGCTCTTCATAGGAGCGGAGATCCTCCAGCAATCGACCCAGCTTTGGATCGGTCAACCTCTCATGGACCAGGCCCTCCAACAGAGCTGTCTGGCGGGCCCGGGCCGGCGCACCTCCGCGCGGCATGTAGGTCGACTGGTCCCATTCCATCAAGTACGCCACGGCCCTGAGATCATAGATGTCGCTGAGATGCTGCCTGAGTTCTGCAAGCCTGTCTGGCATCTGGCTCTCCCGGGTGTTGGATAGGCTCAGGTGTAGCTTCGCGCCCGAGCTCGGGCCTGTGGCTCTGCTGGCCCCAGACCCTGCCTGGCGGCAGACCATTCTTGAGTTGAGCCTCTGCAGAGAATTGTATCACAAAGGGGTGAGGGCGGCAAAGCCCTGCTGGTCAGACGGATGGCTCGCCCAGGTCCTGGATCTCGAGCTGCAGACGCTTCTGGTGGTTCCATTCGTTGACTCCCAACCGGTAGGCGATGTCTACCCGGCGGGGGATGTCGGGGCTAAGCGCGCCTTGCCGGAAAAAGATGGCGTCCCAGGCCACGCCCCGGCCATCGACCAGGACGAGCTTGAGGTGTTTGCCGTCGCTGCCGATGGGCCGCCGGCCACGCACCTCCACTGCCCGGCTCAAGAACACCGGCTGCGGATTGTCCATGCCGCACGGCTCGATCATCTTCAGGGCAGAAACGGTGTCCCAATCTAGTGTCTCCAGGGCCACCTCGGCGTCGATCTCCAGGACCGGCTTCAGCACTACGCCATCCAACCGCTCTGCAGCGATCGCCTTCAGGCGCTGTCGCAGCGCATCCAGGTTCTCGGTGGGCAGTGTAAACCCCGCGGCCGCTGCATGACCGCCGTGGCGAGCCAGCAGATCCCGGCATTCGTCCAGGGCCTCGGTGATGTGGAATTCGGGGATCGACCGGCAGGAACCGCGACTCATCTCCGGGCCGACCTCGACGACAACCGCTGGCCGGTAATAGGCTTCGCTCAGCCGGCTGGCAGCCAAGCCCACGACACCCGCATTGAAATCGGCACTGGCCGCCATGTAGAGACGTGCAGCGGGGTCATCGTCCAAGACCTGGGCCTCAGCCTCCGCTACCGTCTGCTCGGTGAGCTGCTGGCGCTCCCGGTTTAGCGCATCCAACCGCTGCGCCAGTTCCTTCGTCTCGAGCGGGTCACGGCTGGTGAGCAGCCGGTAGGCCAGCATGGCCGTATCGATGCGCCCTGCCGCGTTGAGCCTCGGCCCCAGCCGGAAACCGATGGCCGTTGCGTCCACCTCCCCCCGGCGCAGGCTGGATTCGGCCATGAGGGCCTCCACGCCAGGCCGGGGGCTTTCGTTCAACCGTTCCAGTCCCCGGCGGACGAGTGAGCGGTTCTCGTCCAAGAGCGGCACCAGGTCTGCGACCGTCCCCAGGGCCACCAGATCCAAAAGTGTTTCTTCGGCCAACACCGCTGGACCGCGCCCGGACCCCTCTGCCTGGAGTAGTCCCTGGGCCAACTTGAAGGCCAGGCCCACGCCCGACAGGTCGTCAAAAGGATAGGAACAATCCGGCTGCTTGGGGTTAATAATGGCCAGAGCGGGCGGCAACGGCCGGTCACCAGCTGGGGTGTGATGATCGGTGATGATCAGGTCCAGGCCGCGCCTGGCCTGGTCCACCTCGTAGAACGAGCGGATGCCACAGTCGACCGTTACGACCACGCGCACGCCACGGCGGTAGAGATCGCGTAACGCTGGCAGGTTCAGGCCATAGCCCTCATCCACGCGGTGAGGGATATAAGGCTCCACGCGGGCACCCATCGCCGACAAGGCATCGACCAGCAGAGCCGTGGCGGTCACACCATCGGTGTCAAAATCGCCATAGACGGCGATCTGGTCTTGCCGGCGGATAGCGGTGCGCAAGCGTACCACCGCCGCGCTCATGCCCTTCAACTGGAAGGGACTGCTTTCGGGGGACAGGCCTGCCAAGAAATCGCGCGCCAACTCGGGCTGGTCGATATGCCGGTTGCGGAGCAACTGCACGACGAGGGGATCCAGACCGGCGAAACGAGCCACATATTGCTCAGACACAGGTGCGGCGATTTTCCAGCGCTTGGATTGGAGCGGCAATTTGACAGGCTCCTCGGGGTACATAACGGTCCCCGGTGCGGCCCAACGGCGGTCAGGGGCCGTCAGCAGGACCTAAGGACAGGTTTGGCCAAGATCCAACAGGGACCTGGCTCCGGCACGGACCCTGGCAGAGGCCTCGACCGGGATCCAAGCCCGCGTTTCCAGCACAAAGGAGCGAGGTACATCCTTCCCTCGCTCCAGTTCTGCAATGGCTACGCTGGGTCTACAACCAGTTCTGCTTCCGCAAGAAATCGGTCAGGTACGGGATGTCAAAGTACTTGCCCTGGTAGGCCTCGTAGGCCCAATACAGCGTGACCAGCCACAGAAGGGGGCTAGCCCAGCCACACAGCCCTCCGATAAAGAACGTGACCGCCGCCAGAATACACCCCACGAGGGTGATGGCGACCCACAGCACGACATTCACCGCCAGTGCCTGTACCGCATGGAACCTCTGGAACGGGCGGGCCTTCATGTCCTCGGCGATCAGGATGATGATCGCGACCAGCGGGATCGGATACGATATCGCTGCCATCAACTTGTCGTTGTCCGTGATGTCCCCGGCAGGTGGCCCGGGTGGCACCGTGTAATCTTCTCCCATCTTCCTTCACCTCCTTTTTTCTCGTTCTACCCTGCTTACTGCGGCAACAAGCGCATCAGTTAAGAGGCTATGCCAATCTCACTGTTCGCAATTGTAGCAGCCCCCAAACGAAATGTCAAGCCGGGCTTGCGCGCCCCAGCCTTCGGCACCACGCTGGGCGGCGCCCGGCTGGCATTCAACGTTTGGCTGGCCCCAAGAGATATGCTACAATGTTTCCCCAGGAAGGTTCGACGCCTTCTATACGTGCCGGCTGGCTTCCGGTTTCAGCAAGCCGGTGCCAGGCCGTTATCACATCAACTAGAAAGCAGGCCAGAGAACCATGGCTCGAGTCATCTTTATGGGAACGCCCGAGTTCGCCGTGCCCACCCTGCAGGCTTTGGACAACCATCACCAGGTCGTCGGGGTGGTCACCCAGCCCGACAGGCCGGCTGGCCGGGGGAGAAAGCTGACTGCATCTCCGGTCAAGGAACTGGCGTTGAGCCGCGGGTTGGAGGTCTACCAGCCCCGGAAGCTGATCGATCCAGCCGCAGCACAGCGGCTGGCCGATTGGCAGCCAGAAGTGATCGTCGTTGCCGCCTTTGGCCAGCTCCTGCCGCCATCCGTCCTGGAGCTGCCGCCTCACGGTTGTCTGAACATCCATGGCTCGCTGTTGCCCCGATATCGTGGCGCGGCCCCCATCTCTGCCGCCATCCTGGCCGGGGACGAAACGACCGGCGTGACGCTTATGCTGATGGACGAAGGCATGGACACAGGACCGATCCTGGCTCAGGCCGAGCAGGCCATCGGGCCCAGCGATACCACGGCGAGCCTCACTCAGGAACTGGCAGGCCTGGGCGCGCAGCTGCTGACCAGCACGCTACCGGCCTGGCTGGCGGGCCGGATCACACCGCAGCCCCAGGATGACAGCCAGGCCACCTACTGCCGTATGCTGCGCAAGGAGGATGGCCGGTTGGACTGGACCCGATCAGCTCGACATCTCGACCGCCAGGTCCGCGCCTGCGACCCATGGCCGGGGGCCTATACCCGCTGGCAGGGGCAGCGGCTGAAGGTACTTCGCGTCTATCCCAGGCCCGACTGGTCTGGTCCCGGGTCCCCAGGCCAGGTGCTCGAGCTGGATCCAGGGGTTGGCGTCGTGACGGGGCAGGGTGCCCTGGAGCTCCTTGAGGTGCAGCTCGCGGGCAGAAAGCCAACGGACATCGAGCCATTCAGCCATGGGCAGCGGGACTTTGTCGGCAGTGTCCTTGGCGCTTAGCAGGGCGCGAGGTTCAGGCTACTTCTTTTCACCGACGAGCACCAGGTTGCCATAGTGATCCCGGTCGTACGCGACCAGCGGCAGTTTGGTGTCGGCCAGGGCTTGGGTCAGCTCTAGCCCCACATCGTCGAACATCGCCCGCCACTCTGGCAACGAATAGACCCGGATTCGCTCCGGCTCTGCGGCAGTGTTCAGCACACCTTCATCATCGATGAGCATGAACTCGGTAACGTAGGTGCAGCTCTCCGGTTCCCACCATGTGGTGCGCAGATTATAGCCACCGCCATAGTAACTCCAACCCCGGCGAGGTGGCCGGACCACCATCTCGGCAGGGTCAAATACGTCGATGAACACCCGGCCGGCCGGGTTCAGCGCCCGCACCATCCGCCGCAACACGTCGAGATTGGTGCCGTCGTCATAGAAACCGAAACTGCCACTGAGCAGCAACACGGCGTCGAATTCTGCCTGGTAGTCGAGTTGGCGCATGTCGCCCTGCTCAAACCGGGCGGATGCGATCCCCTCCTCCGCAGCCTTTTGCCGGGAATAGGCCACCAGGCTGGGTGCAATATCCACGCCGACCACCTGCAGCCCTCGCCGGGCCAGGCGCCGTGCATGGTCACCACTGCCACAGGCCAGGTCCAGCACCCGGTTGCCGGGTTGGAGCCCTAGCACCTCGACCAACATCTCTACCAGATTGTCGTCCCACTCGCCAATCCCCGGGATCTGGCTGCGGTGGACCACACGGAAGTGGTAGGCCCACCAGTCCCAATCGCGTTGTACGGTTCTCACCTTGCCCATTTCCTCCGATCGTCCCCACCAGGACGCCGTCTCCTGTCCATCCGCACGGAGCGCAGCGGAGTGCTGGTCCCGACGCAGGTCGAGGGAAGGAATCTCCCCTTACCCATAGGCCAACGGCTTGCGGTAGGTCGTGTCACGCTTGACTACGTCGAAGCCCATGCTCTTGTAGAGCTGCAGGGCACCGTTCGGGTTGTCCGCGTCAACACCCAGGGCAGCCTCGGCCATCCCCAGGTCCTTCAGCAGCCGGAAGCTGCGGGCAATGAGCGCCCGCGCCAGGCCCCGGCGACGCCATGGACGGCGGACAGAAATCCCCTCCGTATAGCCGCGCTTGCGTTTGTATTCCTCGTTCTCAGCTTCGTCGATAAAGTTCTGCACCATCCCTGCCACCTGGTCCCCATCCCAGGCCACCTGCCACAGGTCTGGGGTGTAGGTGGGAGATGCCTGCCACTCCCGCAGATGCTCCAGCGAGAACTCGTCCTCTGAGTAGCCCCAGTGATCGCGGAAGGCTTCTTTGGCCGCCGCCCAGATGAGCGGCACATGCTCCGGCTTAACGGGGCGTACTTCCAGGCCTTCGGGCAGCGGCAGGTCCGGGATCCCTTCCAGATCGGGGCGGACCATGCTAAAGCCATAGCGCACGGCCTCGTAGCCTTCGGCCTGCAGCAGGCCCTCCCAGTGCCCCTCCGTGTCCGATGTCCAGGCTTGCAGGAAGCGAGGGCCATCTGCAGGGTGCCCAGCGGCGATCTGCCGCAGGCGCCGCTCGTTGCGGCGCAGGAGGGTCCGGCGGATCCCTTTGCCGCGCCACTCTGGTAGCAAGTGCGCAAAGTGGTGATAGAGCCGTGTGCCCTTGGCCTCCTGCGACCACCAGACCCGGCTGTAGCCGACCACAGTGCCCCCCACTTCGGCGAAGAGCATATCGGTCTCTGGATCGCAGTTGACCAGGTGTCCATAGTTCCGCGCTATGTCCTCCACCGAGTTCGCCCATTCCAGGCCGTCGGCCTCCTTGCTGCCATTGATGACAGCGGACATGGCCGGATAATCGACCGCGCCGCGAAAGCCACGGAAGGCGACGCCCGGCAGGTAGGGTCGCACAGGCGCCTGTACGTCCGGCACGTTGAGCCTCTCGAGTGTCTGTGGTTGTGTTCGCATTTTGGTTTCCTTTGTCCATCATGGGGGGCGCAGCCGTGCCGCGCCCCCCATAACCGAGGTGGATACTAGACCGCCTCCGCCTCCGCCTCCAGGAGCAGCTCGACCCGCGACCAGTCGGCGGCCACGTCCTCGGGATCAGGCTCGCCCACGAAACGGCGCCACAGATCCTGTACGATGGCCTCGGGATGGCAGGCCACCCCCTGGGCGGAAAAGTACTCGCACGTGCGCAGGATGTCGCGCTCCAGGAGCATGCGCGCCTTGGGGTTGTTGTGCAGGTTGACCACCTGGGGAAAATCGATAATCGTCATCTCCCCGGGTGGACCCTCCGGCGCCCAGTAGAGGATGTTGTAGGCCGACAGGTCGCCATGGACCAGGTCGTGGCGTAGCATCAGCTCCACGTTGCGCATCACCTCCCCAAAGAGCCGGGCAGCCTCGTCCCGCCCCAGGCGCACGCTGTTCAAGGTCGGCGCGGCCAGCCCATCGTCGCCGTGATAGCTCATGAGGATGGCGTTGTCGCTGGACGAGATGGGGCGCGGCACTGCGCCGCCGGCCTCGTACAACTGCTCCGTGGCAACGAACTCGTGCATCAGCCACGAGGTGTGGGCCGCTTTCTGCCCAAAGGCTGTCTTGTTGCGTATGGCCCGGGCGATGGTCCCGGCATCCTTGCCCGCCGGCTTGCCCGTAGCCACCAACACCTCCCGCCCCTGGCGGTACATGGCATCGTTGCGTAGATTGCGGAACATGCGCGGCCGGTAGACCTTGGCCGCTACCAGGTCCAGCCCGGTGGCTGCATGCGCCTGGCAGAGGTAGACGCTGGCCTCCTTGCCGCCCTTGATCAGGGCCAGCACGTCTGTGATCAGGCCCTCGTCGTAGAAGGAAAAGAGGGACTGCAGCAGCCAGCCCTCCTCATGGCGGGACGGCTGGTAGGTCGTCTCGAAGCCCAGTTGCACGTCTGACAGGTCATCCGTCAGCTCAAGAAGGATCTCCGACTTATGTTTTTTGGGTTTATGGTTCGGATCACGTCTGTGCTGCCCTGCAGGGGCAGCCGTCCACGACGGATCGTAAAGCGCTTCATAGTACTCGTACTCATCTATGTAGACGTCGTCTTGAGACACCGTTGCGTTTTCTCCTTCAGGTTTGCATCAAAAGCTCTTCCAGGCCTGCCCAATGGCAGAGATATGGAAGTTCATCCCGCACCTGGCGCCGTTATGGCCAGTCCAGAAACCAAGATCTGTCATGCCATAAACCGGCGCTCCGACCCTTGCCCAAGAGAACTCATGTTCATTCATAGATCTCCTCCTTTCGATCCGGACCCTATGCCCTGGAATGAAGCAATGGGGCCCGATGACATGTCTGGCGTGCGCCCAGCCTCCACTCCCAAGCCACTCGTGGCCTGTTATGCAACCCGCATCTGCTTGCGATACGCGACTGAGGTCTTGCGCACGTGAAAGCCTAACCGCTCGTAGATGCGGACAGCCCCGGTCAGGTTCTCTGCATCGGCTCCAAGGTGGACCGAGTCCATGCCTGCCTGCCGCAGGCTATGCAGGCTCTGCGCCAGAAGGGCTGTGCCCAATCCCCGCTGCCTATGCTCGCGCAGGACCGCCAGGGTGTTGACATAGCCCTCCTGCCGGCCCGTCTGGGCGATCCAGTCCGGGTCTACCTTGTTCAAGGCAATGCCGGCAAGCTGGCCAGTGGCCTCCTCCTCGGCCAGGAGCCAGAGCTCCGGCTGGAAGTGGGGCTGCTCGAGCCAGTGCTGGAACTCCTCCAGCGGAAACCCGGAGAACCCCCAGTGATCCTGGAAGGCCTGGACGTCTACCTGCCATACGCTTTCGACATCCCGCGCCGGATCAAAGCGGCGCAGGCGAAAGCCTGCTGGCATCTCTACTGGCGGCAGGC
>JAMJFU010000370.1 GCA_023544525.1 Anaerolineae bacterium
CAGCTCTGAAGGCTGCTGCACGACCGCGGCTGCAGGTCGGCCTGGGTGCTTCCGATTCCTACATCGTGGGCAAGCTCAAGACGACGCGGGAAACGGCACTGGTGATGGCGGTCGAGGCGGTACGCTACGCCCGGCGCTATGTGGATGATGTGCAATATTATGCCGCCGACGCGGCTCGAGCCGATGCCCAGTACCTGTACCAGGTGCTGGAAGCTGTCATCGAGGCCGGGGCGGCGACGGTGGTCATTGCCGACGCGGTCGGCTTTGGCGTGCCTGCTGAATGGGCGAGCCTGATCCAGGGCGTGCGCGAGAACGTACCGAATATAGACAAGGCGGTGATCTCGGTCCAGTGTCACAACGATCTGGGCATGGCCACGGCGAACACGATGGCGGCGTTGCTGCAGGGTGCGCGGCAGGCCGAGTGTTCGGTCAACGGCCTCGGCGAGCGGACCGGAATGGCGCGGCTGGAAGAGATTGTGATGGGCCTGCGCGCCCGGCACGAGACCCTGGGCCTGGATACGGACATCAATACGCGGCTGATCTATCCCGTCAGCCAGTTAGTCAGCCACCTTACCGGGCTGCCGATACAGCCGACGAAGGCCATTGTCGGCGACAAGGCCTTTGCCTACACCTCCGGCATGTACCAGAATGGCGTGCTGCGCGGGCGCACCGAGGAGGAGATCCTCGACCCGGCCGAGATCGGGTTCCTGGACACCAAAGATGCAGTGCCTCTGCTGACGGGCAGACAGGGACTCCAGCGGCGCCTGCTGCAATTGGGCTATCGCCTGGACGAGCACGAGTTTGCGCGGGTCTATGATCGCTTCCGGAGCATGGCCCGCAAAAAGCCTGACATGGAGCTGCGGGATCTGGAGGCCATCGTCAGCGGTGAGACGACGGTGTTCATGCAAGAGACCTTTGAGCTGGTCGACGTACAGGTCACCACTGGCACCAATGCGCTGCCCATTGCCGCGGTCTGCCTGGAGGGGCCGGAGAAAGAGGCGGTGTGGGCCACGAGCCACGGCAACGGCCCGGTCGATGCGGCCTTCAAGGCCATCGACAGCGTGGTCGACGTGCCAAACGAGTTGCTCGAGTTCTCGGTCCAGGCCATGACCGAAGGGGTGGATGCGCTGGGCAAGGTTTCGGTCCGCATCAGGGGCGATGTGCCCCTGGGCGATACGGGCCAGACGGAGAAGCGCGTCTTTCTGGGCAGAGGGGCCGACACCGATATCCTGGTGGCCAGTGCCAAGGCCTACCTCTTTGCCCTGAACCGGCTCCTGGCTGCCCGCCGGGCCAGCCAGCGGCGGCAAGCCATGGCCGAGGAGGTGCAGAAGGCGCTGGAGGAGATGCACGCACGCTACGGCACGGCCCACACAGGCGACTTTATGGGCTGGAGCGCGATGCGAGACGAGGACCTGATCTAGATCAGTGACTTGACAATTCCCGGGAGGTATGATAATATCCCGGCCAATTGAATACCTGATGAGGAAATCTTATCAAGAGAGGTGGAGGGACCGGCCCTGTGAAACCTCGGCAACCAAGCGCGCTCCATGCGCTATGGTGCCAATTCCGGCAGACCCGCGGCGGGTTCTGGAAGATGAGAGCGTTGCTGTCATTCAGAAAGCCTCTCCCAACCGGCACAAGCCCGCTGGAGAGGCTTTTTGCTTCTCCTTTCGCCTGATGGTCTGCCTCACGGGAAGGGACAACCCAGACACCGAGAGGAGCGTTTCGTGACAGACTATCAGCTATCAACCCAGGCAGTACACGCCGGCGAAGAGCGGCGCAAGCCGTACGGCGCGGTGACGACCCCCATTGTCCAGACCTCGACCTACACCTTCCAGGACACCGGCGAGATCCTGGACTTTATGCGGCGCAAAGCAGGTGGCGCCACATCGGTCCGGGACGAGTATGGGCGCTACAGCAATCCAACCCAGACAGCCGCAGAGCGCAAGCTGGCCAGCCTGGAGGGAGGGGAGCAGGCGCTGCTCTTTGCCAGCGGCATGAGTGCCATCACCACCACCCTGGCCGCACTGCTGTCGGCTGGTGACCACCTGGTCCTGGTCAGCGACTGTTACCACCGCACCAGAGAGTTCGCGCTGAGCTTCCTGGGCCGGTGGGGGATCGAGACCACGCTCGTCTGCCCGGGGCAGCCAGGGGTGTTCGAGGAAGCGGTGCGCCCCAACACGCGCCTCATCTTTGGCGAGACGCCGACCAACCCCTACCTCCGTGTCCTGGACCTGGCAGAGATGGTCAGGGTGGCCCGCCCCCGGGGTATCCTGACCATGGTCGATAGCACCTTTGCCACGCCTGTGAACCTGCGGCCCCTGTCGATGGGCATAGACCTGGTGGTCCACAGTGCGACAAAGTACCTGGCCGGTCACAATGACTTGCTGGCCGGGGTGGTCATCGGTGCCAGGCGCCTGCTGGCGCCAGTCGAGCATGCCCGAGGGGTCATGGGCGGTGTGAGCAATGCCAACGACGCCTACCTGCTGATCCGCGGCCTAAAGACCCTCGAGCTGCGCATCGGCCGCCAGAACGAGAATGGCATGCGCGTCGCACAGTTCCTGGAGGCGCAGCCGGCTGTCCGCCGCGTCCACTATCCCGGGCTGCCCAGCCACCCCGACCACGGGCTGGCCCGGGAGCTACTGACCGGCTATGGCGGGGTGGTGAGCTTTGAGATTGACGGCGCCTTTGAGGAGACGGGCCGATTCGTGGACCTGTTGCGCTTGCCATACATCGGGCCGACCCTGGGGGGTGTGGAGAGCATTGTAGAGCAGCCGGCTGCGCTCTTTTCCCTGGATCCGGCGGAGCGCAATGAGGCTGGATTGGTGGACAACCTGGTGCGCTACGCCCTGGGCATCGAGAATGCCGAGGACCTGATCGCCGACCTGCACCAGGCGCTGACCCAGCTGCAGGTCGGGGAGGCATCACGATGATCGTCCACAAGTTCGGGGGCACCTCTGTGGGCGATGCCCACCGCATGGCGGGTGTCGCCGAGATCGTGGCCAGTCGCCATGGCCAGGGCCGGGTATCAGGTGAAGCGGTGGTAGTCGTATCGGCCATGTGTGGAGTGACGGACCAGCTCATCGCCGGGGCGCGGGCGGCCGCAGAGGGCAGAGACAGCGTGTACCGCGAGATCCGGGCAGAGGTGGTGGGGCGGCACCTGCAGGTCATCGAGGCACTCCTCGAGCGCAGCGCAGAGCGCCTGCAGGTGGCAGGCTGGGTCGAAGACCGGCTGCACGAGGTTGGCCTGTTCTACCGCAGCATCGCCATGCTGGGCGAGCTCACGCCGCGGGGGCACGACGCGGTGGCCACGTTCGGCGAGGAGCTGTCGGCACGCATCCTGGCGGCCGTGCTGCAAGCCCAGGGCGTGCGCGCCCAGGCGCTAAGCGCCACGCAGCTCATCGTGACGGACGGCCACCACGGAGCGGCGGTGCCGCTGATGGATGAGACGCGAGCGCGCCTGAGGTCAGGGATCCTGCC
>JAMJFU010000371.1 GCA_023544525.1 Anaerolineae bacterium
AGCCTCTTCACCGCGAAACTGAAGTACCACCCCAGACTGGGCACCGGGCTCGCCAGCGTAACGCCGCAGATCGCCAAATAGCCTGACTTCGATCAAGGTACTCTCTCCTCTCTCAGCCGATCCAGCCTCGCCCGCAGAGGCAGGGCATCAGGGTCCACCCCCCAGGCTCGCAGGTTCTCCTCTGCCGCCTCCAGCCCGGATTCAAGCCCGGCTGCCAAGAGACGGCGACCAACCCGGAGATCGGTCACAACCGCCGGCCAACAGGTGTCTGACAGCCGATCCATGCGCAACAGAAGGGCCTGGCAGGCCTCCGCGACGCGTAGAGGTACCTCTGTTGCCCCCCGCCAGGCCTGCCGGCGCTCGGCGACGCCCGCAGAGAGATTCCTGGTCTGCAGGACCCTACGGTAGGCCTGCTCGTCCGCCTCCGCCAGATGCAAGAGTTCCTGCCGAGACTCGGGGACCAAGTCGACCAGGTCCTGCATCTGCCGCCGGTCTGGTGCCGGCAAGGACCTGCGGCGCAGGGTCGTCTGCGCCACCTTCATCACCAGGGCGGCGCCGATCGCCGCCGCTACCGCGGCCGCCGCCACGCCACCCGGTAGTGCCCGATCTGCCAGATCCTCCAGCCAGGCATCGAATGCTTTCAATCCAGTCCCTCCTACCCTCATTCTACCCTAAGCGCTGCAGAAATTGTATGATCTTTGTCACAAGATATCAGCCAACGGCCAGAAACCCGTGGGACAATCGCTGGCAACGCATCCTTGACGCCCTTTCCTCTCTGAGGTAGAATGTCTTTGGAGACTCTATGCCTGGACCCATAATCACACTGACTACCGATTTCGGCCATCGCGACCACTATGTGGCGGCGATGAAGGGCGTCATCGTGACCCTCTGTCCCCAGGCCTTGTTGATTGACATCTCCCACGAGATCCGGCCCCAGGCAGTACGACAGGCTGGCTACCTGCTCGCCAGCGCAGCACGCTACTTCCCTCCTGGCACGGTACACCTGGCCGTCGTGGATCCTGGCGTCGGCACCGGGCGCCGGCCCATCGCCGTGGGCACGGCACGCGCCATCTATGTCGGCCCGGACAACGGTCTCTTCAGCCTGGTGATGGGACGAGAACCGGTCCAATGGGCCGTTCACCTCACCAATCCGCGCTATCACCTGGCTGAAGTCAGTGCCACCTTCCACGGGCGGGACATCTTTGCCCCGGCGGCCGCTCACCTGGCGTGTGGGGCAGATCCCCACGAGATGGGGGAGTCGCTGCCGCCAGCCAGCCTGCTGGTGACCGGGAGCCTGCAGATCTACGAGGAGGGGGCAGGCCCCTGGGAGGCGCGGGTCCTGCATATCGATCGATTTGGCAACATGATCACCGACTTTCAGGTTTCAGACCCTCAATCAAGGTTAGTGGTGACTGTAGCTGGAGAGCGGATCGCTCAGCTGCGCCACACCTTCGCCGATGTGGAGGTGGGAGGCCTGGTGGCGTACGTGGGCAGCAGTGGCCTCCTGGAGATCGCCGTCCGGCAGGGCAGCGCGGCTGCGACCCTGGGCAGTGGTCTGGACAGCCCTGTCCACATCAGGGAGGCAGCATGAAGCCCTTCCGCCTGTCCTCTTGGGACCGCGCTCAGCTGCGCCTTCTGCGTCTATTGGGCATCGTGCTGGGCCTCATGGATGATCTGTTGCACGTACAGTGGGGTGAGCGAATTCTCACCAGGATGGCAGCCCGCTGGCAGTCTCGACTGGCGCAACTGGACCAGGAGTTGGAGGACCTCGCCCAAGAACGCCATGACGCTGACCTGAAGGCCCAAGCACTGTCTGTCTACGCCGCAGCACTCTACCTGGGACGGCGCCAGATGGCACATGGTGAGTTGACTTTCGACCCCTCACAGCCCCGCGACGAAGAGATCCTCGATGCCACCATTGAGCTGCTGGTCAAAGAGCGCCTGGCAGCCATCGAGACTGTAGAGGTCGAGCCCGGACGTTATACCTACACACTCGAGCCAGACTGGGTGGCCATTCGCGCCTGCCTGTCTGTGGCTCTAGATCACTCCAAGACGGGAAATGACGATTGGTTGAGGGAAGGGTTGGAGTTTATCGACGAGGCACTCCTGCCTGAGACAGGCGAGAGCGCGACAGAATCTTACCAGGAGTAGTGTCTATGATGGAGAGATTCGTGATCCAGGGAGGATTTCCTCTCAGTGGAACGATCGTTCCCAGCGGCAACAAGAATGCTGCCTTGCCCATCCTGGCTGCGACGCTGTTGACAGATAAGCCCATTACTCTGCACAACCTGCCCAATATCGGCGATGTGCAGACAATGATCGACCTGCTGGAGAACGTCGGCGCCCAGGTCCAACGCCACGGCAAACATTCGGTGACGATCCAGGCGACAGAGATCTGCTCAACCTGCCCGGACCCTGGAATGTTTAGCCAGATCCGGGGCTCGCTCACCCTATTGGGCCCCATGCTGGCCCGTGCCGGCCGGGTAGAACTGACCCTACCCGGAGGGGACCGCATCGGGCGCCGGCGGATCGACACCCACCTCCTCGCATTGGAAGCCTTGGGCGCCAGGGTCCGCCACAACGACCGGTTCGAAATGGAGGCGCCGGAGTTGCGTGGTGCGGACATCTGGCTTGACGAGGCCAGCGTGACCGGCACTGAGAACGCCGTCCTGGCTGCCTGCATGGCCCAGGGGGACACGGTCGTCCGCAATGCTGCCTGCGAACCGCACGTGCAGGATCTCTGCCACTTTCTAAACAGCTTGGGCGCCCAGATCAAGGGCATTGGCTCGAACGTCCTGCACATCCATGGACAGGAGGGTCTGGACGGTGGCGAGTGCACGATCGGCCCCGATTTCATGGAAGTGGGCAGCTTTGTCGGGCTGGCAGCGGTGACGGGCGGCGAGATCCGCATCAAAGGGGCAGCCCCTGAGCACCTGGGCATGATCCGCATGGTCTTTGAGCGCATCGGCGTCCACTTCCAGATCGAGGGCGACGACATCCTGGTGCCGGCCGGGCAGCCCATGGCCATCGTCGACGACCTGGGTGGTGCCGTACCCAAGGTCGATGACGCCCCCTGGCCTGGCTTCCCGACGGACCTCATGAGCATCGCCCTGGTGGTGGCCACCCAGGCCCGGGGCACGGTCCTCATCCACGAAAAGATGTTTGACAGCCGCCTCTATTTCGTCGACCGGCTCATCGCCATGGGCGCTCGCGTCATCCTGTGCGATCCGCACCGGGCCGTGGTCGTCGGACCAGCGGAGTTGCATGGCGAGACGCTACAGAGCCCTGACATCCGTGCCGGAATGGCACTGCTCATCGCCGCCCTCTGCGCCAAGGGGGAGAGCGTCATCCACAATATCAACCAGATCGACCGGGGCTACGAGTCTATCGAGACCAAGATGCAGGCCCTCGGAGCTCAGATCGAGAGGGTGTAGGCTGTTCGCAACGAATTCTCTCCTGCTGCGTAGAGAACAATGACA
>JAMJFU010000372.1 GCA_023544525.1 Anaerolineae bacterium
GGCTGATCGGAAAAGGTCAGACCGCCGTTTTGCTGCGGCGGTCTGACCTATCTTGACTTTTCGTCTGGATGGGTTCTGCTGCGGTGGTCGGCTTTGCCGCAGCTCACGGCTCCGGTGCCGGGCCTGCATCCTCCGGAATTGACGGCCCCGTCGGCAGGTCGCGCAGGTACTGGCACGTCGTGAAGCGCACATCTTCCCACTGGTGGCCCTCGGCCAGGAAGGTGTCGATGTCCTTGATCCAGCGCTTCTGATCGTTCTCCAAGCGGTAGATGTGCGGGCTATCCTGGCATTTGAGCAGGACGTGGATCGGCCGGCCCTCCTCAAACTTGTCCAGAAACGCGTCGTCGACCACGTGCACGTCCTCCCACGTCAGGCGCAGGTGCTCGAAGGCGTCCAGACTGCTGATCCAGCGCAGCCGATCGTCCTCCAGCACATAGATCTCGGGCCCGCTGCCCTTCAAGACGAGCCCATCGCGGATGATGAGGGACGAGGCCTCGGGCATGATACGCGCCAGGCTCACGCCGTAGCTGTTGACGGGAATATTGACCACGATGATCAGGGCAGCCACTAGGATGGCCAGCCGGCCGATCATCTTGCCCATGTTGATGCTGGGCTGGCGGGGTGGCGGCTCCCAGCCTTCTTCACCCGGCTGAGGATCCTGTGGCGGCGACTTCGGCCAGCCCGCTGCCGCTGGCTTCACTCGGGCTGGCGGGACCCGATCCTGGGCACGGGGGGCTGGCCGTGGTGTCTCGGGCTGGTTCTCCGGGGAGCTACCCCCGGGTCGCGGAACGCGTGCCTCCGCACCAAGCGGGCGAGGTGCGGGCGTTGGGGCCTTGGCCTCTGCCTGGACGCTGGGCTTCTCTTGCGGCCCGGGCTGCGCCGACGGGGCCTCTTGTACCCCGCCGGGTAACGAGCCAGCAGTGCCCTGACGGGTCGCAAGGCGCGCCTTTTGCCGCTCGGCCAGGGCATCCAGGAGCAAGTCCAGGATCTGGTCCGTCGTGGAACGATCGTCTCTCTGATCTGCCATGCTCGCCTCCTACCGTACGACGAACAGACCCAAAATCTCGCCGATACTGGCAAAGATGTTGGTGTAGAAATTGCCGCCCAACTGGCGGAAGAGCTCAAACTCCATGCTCGGCGCGCCGATAAACGGCCGCAGGGTCCAGGCCATCTGGCTGCCGACGAAGGCATAGACAAAGATCCACAACCACAGGACCCAGCGCCGGGCCGTCGCCCCTTCCTTGCCCGCCGTCGAGACAATCCTCATCCCCTGCGCCAAAAAGATCACGCCCACAGTCGCGCACGTGGCAAAGATGCCTACATTCAAGAGCTTGAAAAATTGGTAGCTCGCTGTCGTAAGCAGGAAGAACACCACGATGGGCGCAAAGCTGAGCAGCAAGACGGCGGTGACGGTAATGGCCGTCAAGATCAAGGCTACGTTCTGGGTCAGGCTCTGGTTGGAGCCAAAGAGCACGTTGAAGAAATAGAGCGTGGGAGAACAGACGACCAACGTGGCCAGGAACAGGAGGGGCAGCTTGACCGCCGAGCTCAGTGTCTGCCACAAGCTGTGGGTCGAGCCCAGCACGGCGCCGTATAGGGCCAGGAAGAAGACAGCGGAGATCATCATGGCCCGCATCTTTTCGCCCAACCCCACCCCATCCCGAATCTCGAGGAAGAAATGGTGGCGGTTGCGCAGGATTGTCTCGATGACTGCGAGATCTTTCATTGTCCGATTACGCTCCTTCGACGAAATCGTAGTTGCTCTCATCGGCCAACTCCAAAACTCCGGACTCGGGCATCCTGAAAAACAGGACGTACGTCAATTTGGGTGAGCCAGTCCAAGAACTGGTAACCGGAGGTGGTTAGCAGAAAAAAGACGACGATGGGCGCAAAGCTGAGGAGGATCACGGCGGTAACGGTGATGGCTGTCAGGATGAGGGCAAAGTTCTGGGTCAGGCTCTGGTTGGAGCCGTAGAGCACGTTGAAGAAGTAGAGGGTCGGCGAGCAGACCACGAGTGTGGCCAGGAAGAGGATGGGGAGCTTGCAGGCCGAGCTGAGCGTCTGCCACAGACTGTGCGTCGAACCCAGCACCGCCCCGTAGAGGGCCAGGAAGAGGAGACTGGAGATAATCATGGCCCGCATCTTTTCCTGCAACGCCACCCCATCGCGGATCTCGAGGAAAAAGTGGTGGCGGTTGCGCAGAATGGTCTCGATCACTGCCAGGTCTTTCATGCGTCTGTTGCCTCCTTTGGCTTGGATTGCACTACTCTATTCATGACAGCAAAGGCCAGGGCAAAGTCGACCACGGTTTCATCAGAGTCTGTCAAGGTGCATGGGCGTCTCCCGGCTGGCGCGCCTACCAGCGCATCGCCGGCAGGGCGACAAAGAGGACCGTCAGCATCCAGAAGAAGGCCCAGGCAGCCAGCGCGCAACGCCAGCGCTCAAACTTGAGCACGGGCAGCAGGAGGGCGACCAGGGCCACGACCCAGAAGGCGGGCCGGCTCAGGAGCTGGGGCCAGCCCAAGGCGGTGCCGTCCGGGGCAAAGGCCAGCCAGCGGAGCACGAGGGCACAGACCACCGGCAGTGCGGCGGCAATCACCGCGTCGGCGGTGCCCCAGCCCGCATGGGCTTGATGCAGCGCCCGGCCCACCTCGTCGCCCAGGCCAAAGCGGGCAGCGGCCTGGGCCCAGGCCCGCTCGTCGTCCAGCCCCCGGGCCTGCGCCTCGGCGAAGGCTTCTTCCAGGTGGTCGCGGATCTCGGCCATGACCTCCTGCTCGGTCTCGCCATCCAGGTCCATCTGGGTGCGGATGCCGGCCAGAAGGCGGTCGATGGGCATCTCCAGCCGTGCCGGTCCCTCGTTCATGACCCGCTCTCGACACCCAGGAGTTCGTTGATGTGTCGAGCAAAGTTCTGCCAGCCCTGGAGCTCCTTTTCCCTGCGGCGGCGGCCGGCCTCGGTGATGGTGTAGAACTTGCGGCGGCGGGTGCCCTCTTTGCCGTGCCACTCGGCGCGGAGCAGGCCCTGGCGCTCGAGCTCGTGGAGGCGGGGATAGATGAGGCCTTCTTTGAACTGAAAGTAGCCCTGGCTGCGGGCTTCTAGCTCCTGGATGATCTCGTAGCCGTACATGGGCCGGCCGGCCTCGGCCAGGAGGTTCAGCAGGATCACGGTGGTGGTGCCTTTGCGCATCTGCTCGCGGATGCTCATGAGGTGGTCTCCCTTACCTTATATTCTTAGGCATAGAGAGTATACCACATGCTGAGCTGAGTGTCAAGCCTGATAGAGGCAAGTTTCACGGCTGTCTCCCTGAAGAGCGGCCCGCCGAGGCACAAGGAGGCGGGTTCCAAAGAGCAAGTGTCGAAAGCGCCTTTCGCTTTTTAGGACTGGGGATTCAGCGCCAGGCTAAGAATCAGTCGGGGAGCGAAAACCACGCGGCAGATCACTGCATCGGAG
>JAMJFU010000373.1 GCA_023544525.1 Anaerolineae bacterium
CCCAGTCGCAGGGCGGCCCGCAGCCCGATCATCAGGTTGCGGATCAGCGCCTCGGGACTGACCAGGTATTCGTCGGCCAGGACGTACCAGGGGCCGATAAGCAGCCGGCCGGCGCGCACCAGGCGCTCGATGTCAACACGGCGCTCCGGGCGAACCTCCAGGTAATCTTCCACCGGCAGCACCTGGCCATCGAGCATGAAACAGCGATACTCGGGATCGCGCTCCAGGATGTCGAGCACCCGGTCGACGAGCCGCACCAGGCGGATGCGGTAGACCTGGAAAGGCACGTACCAGGCCCGGTCCCAATGGGTATGTGAAACCAGGATGGCGCGGATGGGTTTCTCTGTCATGAAAGCGCTCCCCTTCATGCCTGCCACAGGCGCGCTGCGGCGCTGGACACCCGTTGGCGGATGGCCTCCGGGTCCTGATCGACGACGTGGCCCTCCCAGAGCAACCAGCGGCCGGCGCTCATGACGCCGTACAGGTTCTCTGGATTCCGCCAGAATAGCAACTGGTCGGCTGCGTTGTGTGCCGCCAGAGGAGAAGGCAGGTCCGCCCGGATCAGCAACAGGTCGGCCTGCTTGCCAGGGGCCAGCGTGCCCAGGTCCTCAAAGCCGAGGGCGCGGGCGCCATTCTGCGTCGCCATGGTCCACGCGGCGGCCGCAGGCATGGTCGCCGGATCGAGGAGGCGGGCCTTGGGCATGAGGGCTGCGGCCCTCATCACCTCGAAGAAATTGTTGACATAGCCGTCGCTGCCCAGCGCCACGTTCACGCCAGCGGCGAGCATCTCTGGTACCGGGGCAAAGCCGCCGCCGACCTCGCAGTTCGACAGGGGCTGGTGGGAGACGTGCACCCCGCGGCGCGCCAGGATATCGACCTCGTCCGCGTCCACCTGGACAGCCTGGGAGGCCAACACGTGCGGGCCCAACACGCCCATCCCGTCGTAATAGTTCACGGGCCGTTGGCCAAAGTGCTCCAGGCAGTACTGCGGCTCGTAGGTGCCTTCGGAGAGGTGCATGTGCACCCGCGCGCCGCGCTCGGCAGCCAGGGCAAAGGCCCGCCGGATAAAGCCTGCTGAGCAGGTAAAGGTCGTGTGGAAGCAGATCATGCCCGAGACCAGGTCGTCTCGCCCACGGCAGGCGTTAAAGAACGAGGCGTTTTCGCGCAAACCCAGCTCGCCGTTTTCGTCGCTCACCCGCTGTGTGGCCTCAAAAGAGAGCACGCCGCGCAGGCCCCAACGGCGCACCACCCCGGCCTCGACCTCCAGCGCCCCTGGCAGAGCGTAGGGCGCTTCCAGGCAGTCATAGAAGGTCGTCACCCCCGAGCGCACCATCTCCAGGCAGGCCCAATCGGTCGCGGCAGCGATCAGTTCGTGGCTGAGCCGGTCCTCGACGCGGGGCCACCAGAAATCCTCGAGGAAGGGCCAGAATCCGGCCGGCGCCTCGTCCAGCGGGATGCCGTGGGCCAGCACACCGTACATGTGGTGATGGGCGTTGGTAAAGGCAGGCGTGATCACGCAGTCGCCTGCGTCCACCACCTGTGCCGCGGGGAAGCGCGCACACAAGTCCGTGTGCGGGCCGGCCGCCAGGATCCGCCCGGCCGAAACCGCCAGGCCATGGCCCGGCTGGAGTGGCCCGGTCGTGTCCGCCCAGAGGGATTGCCCGAGGATCAGCATGATCGAATTGCTGGCCGGTACCTGCAACATCGGTTCCTCCTAGCCGCCAGAGATGGCCGGAAACAGCTTCAGCTCGTCCCCATCGGCCAGCGGCCAGGCCGGCGCGCCAGGAAAGACGAGCTGCTCGTTACAAAAGATGACCAGGTGGGACGCCGGTTCACCGGAGGGCGAGAGCAGCAGCCCGGCCAGGGCCGGGCCGTGCCGGTCAGCCAGCCGCTGCAGGGCACCGCCCAGGCCGGCGCCTGCCGGAAGCTCAAGAGGCTCGTATGCCAGGCCAGCGTGGCGGCGGAGCATGTTGTAGTAATGCACGGTCACGGTGATCATGCCCGGTCCCCGCGTCTCGAGCCCGCCCAACCCGCTAGACGAGGGCCCGGCCGCCGTCCACAAAATAGACCGCCCCTGTGACAAAATCCAGCTCGGTCAAAAAGATGACCGTCCGCGCCACGTCCTCGGGCCTGCCGACACGCTTGAGCAGCGAGTTCTCGATGGCCCACTGCCGCTTGGCCTCACCGGCGCCGTCCGGCAGCAGGATGGTGCCGGGGGCAATGGCGTTGACCCGGACGTGGGGTGCCAGCTCGGCGGCCATGACCCGCGTCAGCGCCTCCAACCCGGCCTTGCTGGCCGAGTGATCGGCGAAGCGGGGCCAGGTCTGGTGTACCGAAAGGTCGATGATATTCACGATGTGGCCCGAGCCCTGTGCCAGCATATGGGGCGCGACGGCCTGCGCACAGAGGAAGGGACCCGTCAGGTTGGCGCCGATGGAGGTCTCCCACTGCTGGCGCGAGATCTCGAGAAACGGCGCCGACTGCCACACGGAGGCATTGTTGACCAGGATGTCCACCCGCCCAAAGCGCTGGACGACCTCCTCGACCACCAATCGAGGCTGATCCCACTCCAGGACATCCAGATGGAGGGCCAAACCCTGCACCCCGTGAGCCTGGATGCCTGCCAGGGTCTCCCCTGGATCCCCGCTGCGGTAGGTAAAGGCGACGTGGGCCCCCTTTTCGGCCAGGGCCAGGGCGATGACCTGGCCGACGCGCCGGGCGCCGCCGGTAACGATGGCAACCTTGTCCTTGATCTGCACGGGTTCTACCCTTTCCTTCAGAGTTGCACGCCGGCCCGGCGCAGCAGGTCCCGCGCCGCCTGCCGGCATTCTTCCAGCAGTGCCCCTTCGTCCAGGACCGTAACCTGACCGGCATCCAGCAGGATGCGCCCCTCGACGACGACGGTATGCACATCGGCACCGCTGGCGTTATACACCAGCGCGCTCTCCGGCCGGTGCACGGGCATCGACCGGGCATTGTTCAGATCGACGATGGTGAGATCGGCCCGGGCACCGGGCACGAGGCGGCCTATGTCGTCGCGGCCCAGGAGCCGCGCCCCGTCCACGGTCGCCATGCGCAACAGGTCCAGGGGCAGCACGGCGTTGGCGTCACAGGTGCTCACCTTGGCCAGCAAGGCGGCGACCTTGAGCGATTCCAGCATGTCCTGCGAGTTTTGGGAGCCAGGGCCATCGGTCCCTAGCGCCACGGGAATGCCCCGGGCCAGCATGTCGCAGACGGCAGCCACGCCTGAAGCCAGGTACATGTTGCTGACCGGGCAGTGGACAATGACCGCCCCGCTGGCCGCGACCAGGTCCAATTCGTGGTCGTCCAGCCACACGCCGTGGACCAGGTGGGTATCCGGCCCGAGGGCATCCAGCGCGTGGAGCCACTCGACGTGGCGCAAGCCGGTACGCTGCATCAGCAGGCCGATCTCGTCCTGGGCCTCGG
>JAMJFU010000374.1 GCA_023544525.1 Anaerolineae bacterium
GCAGTGCCGTGGAGAATGCGGCCAGCATTGGGGCCATGATCCTGACGACCGAGGCCCTGATCACCGACATTCCCAAAGACGAACCGGCCCCGGCACCACAGATGCCGCAGTACTAGGCCAGCGTCCAGGCCTGAGCTTCAGTCCGCGGCTCGAGCGCCCGGCGCTGAGGGAACGGCCACCGCGATACAAGCCAGGGATCCGCTTCCATATGGGAAGCGGATCCTTTTGTTGGCCAATTCTGCCTTTTCCGCCGTTTTGCCCTCGACGGGCAGATATGGTATAATCGTCCTCGCGCTCGCCCAGACCTGCTCTGCGACCTGGTACCAGATCTAGGACAGGTTCGAGCGATTTTGGGAGGTATTTTGGGTATAACGACAGCCGAAAAACGGGATGCACCCAGGGAGCGCAGCCAGCCTCCCTTCTGGTTGCGCTTTTTTATTGGGATCTTTTTGGTGATCTTTTTGGCGGGAGGACTCTATTCGGGGTACCTCTTCTATGCCACTGTGCGAGAGATCGTAGCCCAGGCAGACCTGCCGGCCATACCGATGCTCCAATTGCCCTCGATACGGCTACCCGAGGCTGCAGCGGAGGAAGAGATCGTAGAACCCCTGCCCGAGATGGGCGAGGCAACACCTGTGCCGCAAGGACAGGGCGTAGAGCTGTCCTATGTACCACCCCCGGCTCCTTCCGCATCGACCGACGACCGGATCAATGTGCTGTTGTTAGGCATCGACCGCCGCGGAAGCAGGGGCTGGGGATTCCGCACGGACACGATGATCATCGTCACAGTTGATCCCGTCCAGGAGACCGTCGGCATGCTGTCCATCCCCCGCGACCTATACCTGACCATCCCTGGCGTCGGGGAGAAGCGGATCAATGAAGCCAATGTTTACGGCTATACGCGGGACTATCCAGGGGGCGGGCCAGCGCTGCTGAAACACACCATCGAGAGCCATTTCGGGATCGCCATCGATTACTACATCATGATCGATTTCGACGGCTTTAAGCAGATCGTCGATACGCTGGGAGGCATCGAGGTTAATGTACCTCGCACCCTGCATGACACGATGTATCCGAGCCCGAAGCCAGGGGATCCCCACGCCTATGGCACCGTCCACTTCGATCCGGGCTTGCAACGCATGAATGGAGAGCGGGCGCTGCAATATGCCCGCTCGCGCATGAGCACCAGTGACTTTGACCGGGCCGATCGCCAGCAGCGCATCCTGCTGGCCATCCGGGAGAAGGCACTCAGCCTGAACCTCATCCCCAAGCTACCGGCACTGGCGGCTACGATGGGTAACATGGTCAGGACCGATATGACCCTGGAAGAGATGGGGGAGATGGCCTTGCTCGCGCCCCAGATCGACATGGCAAACATGAAGAGGGTCGTCCTTCAGAAACCAATGGTCTACGGCCAGCGTGTCAACGGGGCGGCCGTGCAGTTGCCGCGCTGGGATCTGATTAACGAGGCCGTCAGCGATCTCTTTGACAGGCCCATCGAGGTTGCACCCACAGCCACGCCAGCCCCGCCCACCCCAACCCCGACGTTGGCCCCAGCAGAGATAGAGGGCCTGCAACAGCTGGCCGAGGAGGGGGCACGGATCGCCGTACAGAACGGCACATCCCAGCCCAACTTTGCGGCGCGGGTTGCAGCCATGCTACTCGAGGAGGGCTACCAGGTCGTGGAGTTTGGCGACGCGGACCGGTTGGACTATCCGAGCACTGTGCTTGTAGATTACACAGCAAAGAACTTGACCCTGGAAAGGCTGATAGACAAGTTTGAAGTCGCGCCCGAGAACGTGCGCCGCAGTCCGAACCTGCGCAGTCAGATCGACATCCGCATTATCGTCGGCCAAGATTTCGTGCTCATGGCACCATAAGCCAGAGCTCAGGTTCCTGCGCTCACGGCGCATGCAGACAAGGTCTTTGCAGAACCAGCGCCACGCGGCCCTGTAAAGGCCTTTTTGCTTGTAAGGACCAAGGCCCTTGGGCAGCATGAGGGCGGGACCCATAGTCTGAATGAGAAATTGAAACGATACCAACGAGCGATTGACCAAGATACCCCAGGTGTGATGCCCTGGCAGATCCGGCGCCTGACCCAGAATGGAGGGCAAGCCATAGAGGGTGGCGTCGTGATCGAAGAGCCGCTGGAAGTCCGGTTGGACGGCAAACCGGTGGCCGTGCTGATGCGCACACCCGGGATGGAAAAAGAACTGGCGACTGGATTCTCCCTCGGCGAAGGCATCATCGCCGACCTGGCCGACATCGCCCTGGTACGCCATTGCGGCCGGGTGGTGGCTGACGAGGCCTCAGTCCCTGAGGCTTCGGGGACTGAGGCGGCTACGCCCGATGCACTGGATGAATCTCGCAACCGGGTGGATATTACCTTGATGCCAGGTTCTTCCCCATCGGTCGCCCACAGGGAGACCGTCACCCTGATCCGCTCTGGCTGCGGCCGGACAGACGTGGGTGCCCTCGCCCAAGACCTGCTACCCGTCAACGGCCAGGTCCGCATAGAGATGGAGGTGCTTTCCCACCTGCCGGCACAGATGACGCGTCAGCAGGAGGCATACAGGACGGCCGGCGGCATCCACGCGGCGGCCGTGTTCGATGCCCGGGGACGGGTCATCGTCGTCTGCGAGGACATCGGCCGGCACAATGCGGTAGACAAGGCAATGGGGTACTGCCTGCTGCGCGGTATCCCGCTGGCGGACAAGATCGTGGTCAGCACGGGCAGGGCCAGTTACGACATGGTGGCCAAGGGGGTGCGGTTGGGTGTGCCGGTGCTGGCTTCGATCTCCTCGCCCACCTCCATGGCTGTGGAGTTGGCGGAGGCCCTGGGTTGCACTTTGCTGGGCTATCTGCGGGGCAAGACCCTGAACGTCTACACTCACGGCTGGCGCATCATAAGCCGTACACAAGACCCAAAGGAGGGTGAAGGAGCATGACCATCGAAGACATCCTGCAAGAAGCCATCCAGAGCGAGATCGACTCCTACGAGCTGTACACCAACGCCACGCAGATGGTCAAGGCAGATCACATCAAGGGCTTGCTGCGCGAGCTGGCAGAAGAAGAGCTAGGCCACAAGGCTGCCCTGGAAAAGATGGTGGCCAACCCATCGCTCATGAAAAGCCAGGTGCGCAAGCTGCAAGAGGCCGACATCGAAGACTTTAAGGTCGCCGACCACCTGGTAGCCCAGCCCTTGGGGCCAGATGCGACCTTCCAGGACGTGTGCATTTTTGCGGCAAAGAAGGAAAAGCAGTCCCACGAATTGTATCGGAATCTGGCCGAGCGGAGCAGCGGCGAGGCCCGCGAGTTGCTGGAGGCGATGGCCAAGGACGAGATGCGGCACAAGAACCTGGTCGAAGGCTGGTACGAGGAAGTCGTCTACCAGGAGTTCTGAGACTCCAGGCACCCACCGGCCAGACACTGGCCGCCCC
>JAMJFU010000375.1 GCA_023544525.1 Anaerolineae bacterium
GCCGCGTACCCTCCGTTCCGCAGAGATGGCACCCGGATGGGGCGATGCCCGGGACCCGGGCCAGCCCGGCGGAGATGCAGCCAGGAGTGAGTCCGATTGGCGCATTATAGCACGGGGATGCCGAAAAGGGAAGGGGCCGGCTGGAATTCAGAATTGCCTCTTGACGGGGGTGGCCGGCTGTGATATGATATGCGTGTCAGCAAGACCTCGACCGGACCAACACAAGGAGGAGGGACCATGTCTGAACGACCACGCGACGAGAAAGAGGAAAAGGACGAGAAGGACCAGGGTGGGTGGGACGAGAAATGGCGCCGCGATCCAGTCGACGCTGCCATGTGGGCCATACTGCTCATCTGGGCTGGGCTGCTGCTCCTGGCCAGCAACCTGGGCCTCTTTGATGACACCGGGTTTCCCACCTGGTCGATAGGCTTTGTTGGCGCCGGGCTGATCGTGCTTTTGGCCACGGTCTTTCGTGTTGTGGTGCCTGCCTACCGCCGGCCCCTGGGCAGCGGCCTGGTATTTGGCTTGATCCTGATCGGCATCGGCCTGGGTGAGGTCGTGGGCTGGGTCGTCATCGGGCCGCTGGTCCTGATCGGCATCGGCCTGGGCATCCTGCTGACAGGTCTCCTTCGTAGGCGCTGAGCCTGACGCCCCACTTGCGAATTGGCGGGTGTGGCGAGGTTCATAGAGCTTCGCCGAGGCTCGCTGCACCAGCAGTGGCCTGCCCAGGCCTACCAACCCGGTCGGGCGGCGGCGCTGTCGTTGCGCGCCGTCTGGTGAGCAGGCAGGTACAGAGTACAGCACGTAACCTCGGCAAGGGAGCAGACAATGCGCGTCCTCCTGGTTGAACCACCCAAGACCCCCTGGCTGATGATGGGTGACGTGGTAGCACTCCCGCTGGGGCTGGCCCAGCTGGCCGGCTGCCTGGAGGAGGCGGGGATCGGTGTCGAGGTCCTCGACGCCAACGCCCTGGACCTGGGCCTCACAGGCCTGGGCCAGGCCATTGGGGAGCGGCAGCCTGACCTCATCGGCATGACGGCCTTTACGCCGTGGATGCCAGACATCGCCCGCGCCGTGCGTGTGGCCCGGCAGGCTGCGCCCCAGGCTCTCATCGCCGTGGGCGGCCCGCACGTGACCTTCACGGTTGAGGAGACGCTGGACAGCCTGCCCGAGCTGGACATCATCGCCCGCGGCGAGGGGGAGCGGATCATCGTCCCGCTGGCGCGGGCCGTGGAGGCGGGCGACGGCCTGGATGGTGTGCCTGGCATCAGCTTTCGACGCGACGGCCAGGTGGTCGAGACCGCGCAGCCCGCGCCGGTCGATCCCCGCACCCTGCCCCTGCCAGCCTTTCACCTGCTGCCCATGGAACGCTACTACTTTGCCTCGCTGGGCGGCCCCTTTGCCACCATCCTGGCCAGCCGGGGTTGCCCGTTCCACTGCACCTTTTGTTCGGAATGGCCCTTCTGGCGCGGCGGGTGGCGGCCCTACGATCCCGAGCACGTCGTCGAGCAGTTGGACATCGTGGCCACCCGCTACGGCCGGACGAACGTGTGGTTCGGCGACGACTGCTTCAACGTGGACGGGGACCACCTCGCGGCCATCTGCGAGGGGATCCTGGAGCGGGGGATCGAGCTCAACTGGTACTACCAGGGCCGGGCCGACCTGGTGGTCAAGCACAAGGAGCTGCTGCCCCTGATGCGGCGCGCCGGCAACCGCATGGTGCAGCTCGGCATCGAAGCCTCTAACGACGAGCAGCGACGCGCGCTTAACAAGCAACTGGAGACGGCTGCCGCCGAGGAGGCGATCCGGCTGCTGCGCGCGAACGACATTGTCTGCCAGGCCATGATGATCGTCGGCCTGCGCGACGACAGCCCCAAGACCTTTGAGGAGAAGGTGCGCTTCGTCAAGAAGCTGGACGCCGACTTTCCGGTCTTTTTGGTCTATACGCTGTTCCCCGGGGCGCAGGACTATGGTCGGGCGATTGCGGAGGGTTGGATCGAGCTGCCGGCCAACTATGCGCACCACGACATGGCCCACGTGCTGATGCCGACCGAACACATGAGCCGGCAGCAGATCTGGAACTACACCCGGTGGGCCTGGACGACGGTCTACCTGGATCCCATCAAGTTGGCGCGGAACCTGTTTTCGCGCAACCAGTGGCGGCGCCAGAACTGGCGGGGGATGCTGGTCTACATCGGCAAACAGACGGCGCGCAACCTGGTGCCGAGGTTCTGGTAGCCGCCGGGCTGGGCGCACGGCGTGCGCCCCTGGGTGGGCTGGCCCTGGCCTCAGGCCCGGCCAAAGTCCAGGTTGCGAATGCCCTCCAGCCAGTAGCGCACTTTGGCCAGGCGGCCCTCGCGGCCAATACAGCGGAAGTAGGGCGGGTCGAAGGCGCGCACCACGTCGCCGATGCGGTAGCGCGGCAGCACAGGCGTGGAGACGATCAGACTGCCATATTCCCCTGGCCGCATCTCGTGCAGCATCTTGACCGTGCCATCCTCCAGCAGTACCTCCATGACGTACAGGTCCAGGTTGGGCACAAGCAGGCAGCGTTCGTCCCGCTGTTGCGCAAAGGTGCCCTCGGTGGCGATGTACATCTCGACGACGTCGACAGGGCCGTAGAGCGCCCGGAGGGCCGGCCTGTAGCGGGTGTGGATTCCTGGCACACTGGTGGCGGCGATGGCCCGCATCTGCCACAGGTCCGCCGGCCGCACCCCGTGGCGGCGATGCAGATAGTGGCCGAACTCGATGATGGAGGGGCAGATGCCCGCGCACATGGTCACCGGCGCCTCCGCCGTGCGCTGGTAAATCATCTCGAAGCGGCGCTCCCAATCGGCACGGGCGGTGCCCCCGCCCAGGGCATCGATCTCTTCCTGGGCCGGAAGGATCTCGACCGGGGTGGCTGCCGCAGCGTGCCGGACATAGATGCCCGAGCTAAAGCCGTAGGGTGTCGCCTGCCCGGCCACGTCCATGGTCCCCACGACGGAAGGATAGTTCAGGTTGAGGCTGTAACCGTCGATGGCCTCGAGCTGATCGGTGCGCAGCAGGTGGTTGAGCAGGCCGCGGGCGGCGGCCACGCGGATGCCCAGGTCGGTCTCGGTGATGGGGATGCGCTTGGGCGTGCCGCGGCTGGTGCCCCGGGTCATGGCCCAGGCTACGGGTGGCTCTGGCAGGAGGGCAGCGACCTCACCGGCGACCACGCGGTCGATCCAGGGCACGATCTCATCGTAGGTGACTGCCGGGAAGGCGCGGCGGTAGGCCTCGAAGAAGCGGGGCGGATCGTCGCCCAGGGGCAGGAGCCGATCGGCATCGTACTGCTGGCCGTATTCGGTCCGGGCGTAGCCCTCCAGCAGCCAGGTCAAGGTCTGGGCCTGGGTCTGGGCTGGCTCCTGCAGTCCCCGGTGCCAGAGGTCACAAAAGACCTCGACAAAGTCGCGGAG
>JAMJFU010000376.1 GCA_023544525.1 Anaerolineae bacterium
GCAGTAGCTCGATCTCCTGCTGCGCCCGCTGCTCGGTGGCGGGCAGGCTGTGGAGGATGTCGAGCCCGCGGCGATAATAGGCGATAGCTTCCTGGCTGGCCGACTGCCTGACGGCTTGCTCCCCGGCTCGCTGCAAGTGGAGCACCGCTCTCTCGCACAACGACGCATCCTTCAGGCAGGCCCGCTCGAAATGATGGGCCAGTTCCCCAGCTCTGGCCTCCAGTTCGACAGAATAGATGGCCTCCATGGCCATCCCTGCCCGGGCGTGCCAATGCAGCCGCCGGGGACGTGGCAAGGCCTCGTAGACGACTTCCTGGATCTTGTGGTGGGTGAAGGCCAGATCTCCCCCGGTGACAGTATCCCTTTCCTCGACCAGACGGTGCCGCAGCAGGCCCTCCAGCGCCTCGAGCGTTGCTTCCTCACCCTGGCCCCACGCTGCCGTCAGCAAGTCAAAGTCGAACTCCCGGCCGAGCACTGCAGCCAGGCCCAGTGCCTCTTGTGCGTTCGCCTTCAGGCGCCGAGCGCGCGCCTGGATCGCTTCGCTCACGCCGGCTGGCACCGGGAGTGCCCCGGTGCTGATCTGCACAAAGTCACCATGCCAGGCGCCTTCCTCTAGGCGGACCGCATCTGTTTCAAAGAGCGCCTTCACGATCTCGATCAGAAAGAAGGCGTTGCCTTCCGTCTCGTGGTACAAGCGCCTTGCGAGCGGGGTCACCGCGTCGCCGGCCCCAGACATCTCCTCGATCATCGCCTCCACTGCTTCCGCCGATAGGCGGTCGAGCTGCAGCGGCCTCGCCAGTCCCTCGCGGATCAGGCGACGCCGCAGGGTCCGCAGCGGATGATCGGCGCCTGTGACTTCGGGACGGAAGGTGCCGACGATGAGCACTGAGTTGCCTCTCAACTGGCGAGCCAGGTGGTGCATCAGTCCGAGCGTGGACTCGCTGGCCCAATGCAGATCCTCGACCACGAGCAAGAGTGGCGCACCGGCAGAGAGCGCGGCCAGGATATGGGTCACGCCTTCAAATAGGCGCATCTGATCCTGGTCCAGCCCGATTGGAGTTGACATAGGTCCAGGCTGGCCCTGATCCCTCTCGTGCTGCTGGCCGGAGGCAGGCCTTCCGCCAGCGCTCGCCTGGGCTGCAGGTCCGGCTTCAGGCAGAACACTGCGTTCCAACACTTCCGGCACCAGCCGGGCCAGCTCAAGCATTACCCAGGTCGGGAAGGCCGCCAACTCTTCGTCGGAGAGCGCTGGCAGGGCGGCATGCAATGCCTCGGCGAGCGGTTGGTAAGGTAAGGCGCGCTCGAATTCGTAACAGCGACCGCAGAGGACTCGCGTGCCCTGCCAGCGCAGCTGGTCTGCCAACTCCTCCACCAGGCGTGTCTTTCCCACACCGGCCTCGCCACTGATGAGTACCAGTTCGCCGTGCCCCATCCTCGCCACCTGCCAGGCATAGTGTAGCAGCCCTGTCTCCCAGTCCCTGCCTACGAGCCTAACGGGCGTGATCACGTCGAGTGGGCTACGGCCCAGTCGGCCACTCCGGTGTGCCTGCACAGAATAGCTGTCATGTGCAGGACCGATCGGGATCCTGCCGTCCACGATGGCCTGGCGGAGCGCGGCAGTCTCGTCGACCGGCTCGGCGCCCAGCTCTGCTTGCACGGCCTCGCGGCAGCGCTCATACTGCTCAAGCGCTGCGTTGCGCTGGCCCAGGCGGCAATAGGTGCGCATCACCAGCCGGTGGGCATCCTCGCGCAGAGGATCGCGGTCCAGCAGCCGTTGAGCCGTGGTCAGGGCAGCGCGGTCGTCCCCTGCTGCTTCGTGGGCCGCCATCAGCCGGGCCAGGGTCTCCACGAATAGGGCTTCCAGGCGGTAGCGTTCGCCGAGGATCCAGTCGTCGTAGAATCCATCGAGAAAGTCACCCCGGTAGAGGGCCAGCGCCGATTGCAGGCTGTCCATATCCGCGCGCGCGATATGGGCCTCGAAGGCCCTCACATCGAGCCAAAGGTCGGCATCCTTGTCGAACTGTACTGTGCGGGCATCACAAAGCAGGACCGTGTCGTCGGGCAAGCAGCGCCGGATATGCCAAAGGGCGGTGGAGAGGGAGCGGCGTGCTCTGCGATCTGGTCTTTCGGCCCAGAAGAGAGAGACCAACCGGTCACGTGGTTGCGGTCGGCGGCGGTTCAGGGCGAGATAGGCCAACAGGGACTGGGACTTTTGCGTGGGCGGTCTGGGCAGCTGGCGGTCGCCGCTGCGGATGTCCAGTGGACCCAGGAAGTACAGGCGCAAGGAGGCCACGGTTCTCCCTCCCACCAACAGGGCAAAGGGTCGAAGTCCAGAAGCCGGTCCCAATGATCCGCTCTACGGGATGTGATGAGACGAGTATTGACGAATAGCGCAGTAGAGTCTGCTGCGGTCAGTGCTATTCTATCATATATTCTATGGGGGCGTCAAGATGGAGGTGTTTCCACCTTAGGGTCCTGTCAAAGTCATGGCCTATCGATGGGGCTGCGTCAAACTCAGCAGATATGTCATGCTGAGCGTAGCGAAGCATCTCGATCTGGCACAGTGGAGACCCTTCGCTCCGCTCAGGGTGACAGGATGCATGGCAGAGTAGGGCGGGTGAACGACTTTGACAGGGCCCTGGTTTCCACCTGTAGAGGGGCACAGCCGAGCCTGCTACTGTGAAGAAGGGCCTTGAGCCGGCACAGTATTGTCCATGGGCCGTGCGGTAACGATTCCAAAGTGCTCGAGAAAGCCCAGCAGATCTCTGATCTCCAGGAAATCGGTCTGTCTCCCGCTCTGTACGTGCTCGATCTGCCCGCGCCAGCGGAGCTTGCCGTCTGCCGTCTCACGCCAGAAACGCACGACAAATGTGACCATGGTGCCCGATGGGACGGGTGGTTGGGTCATGGGTCGAACCCTTTGGCTGCCCAGAGCTTTCGCCCGGGCAGATCTTTTGCAGGCCGGTACTCACGCTGAGGCAAGGCCATCGACTCGAGCAACGCCGCAACGTCCGCAGCTGGGAGGCATCCTCAACTTCGGCTGGATGCCTCCCAGTTGACCCAGATGACTGCGCCTAGTGCTGGATCCACGGCGGCCAGCCCAACACAACCTTCAGGACGCCCGGCTGGGGTTGCTCCGGGTTCATTACTGCATAGTTGGTGAAGTACAGCGTGTCGAAGCTGTCGTTGTTGGGTCCCAGTGCGACGCTGGCCGGGCCATCGATCGGAGGACCGGCCGCCAGTACTGAGAGCGCTCCAGTAAAGCCGCATATGGCGACGATGTGATCCTTTCCAATGACTGCGGCAAAGATGCTGCCGACGTGATTCATCGTGATGCCGTCGACCATC
>JAMJFU010000377.1 GCA_023544525.1 Anaerolineae bacterium
GGATGATGTCGCCGCCAGGGCGCACGATGCGTGCCGCAGCCGACATGCCCTTCACCCCCTGGTAAAGGTTGAGGTCCAGCGGGTAGCCGCTGTTGGAGGTCAGAACGACGTCAAAGGCCTCAGGCACAGCCTGCAGGGCGGTCTCCCGGACAAAGGCTGCGCCGGCCCGGTGGGCCTGGACCAGGTCCCCGGCAAAGACGCCGGTGATCCGTCGCTGCTCGTTGAGGGTGACGTTGAGCAGGAATTGCGGCCGGGTGCCGAGGACGACCGAAAGGATCTCCTCCCAGATCGGATTGCCTTCCAGCTCCGCCCACGTCGCCCGCGGATGGGCGATCATCGCCGGCCCATGGTTGTCCATGATCGACTCGATGTCGGCAATGCCAGGCAGGACCGCCTTGGGCCCGCCGCTAAAGCCGGCAAAGAGGTGGGGCTCGATAAAGCCGGTCAAGATGCGAAAGGAGGCTTCCATGTAGGCCCGGTTGATGCGCACTCTGCGCCCCGAGCGATTGTGGCCTGCCTCGACCAGGTTTCCCTCGTCCCAGGCGTCGTGCTGCACGATACGGTAGCGCTGCACGATGGCCTGGCCCAGCATGTGCGCCAGCTCAGCCTCCGTCTGCGGCCGGTGGGTGCCCAGGGCATTGATCAGCGTGATGTTCCCCTCGGGCAGCCCGGCCAGAGCCAGTTCCTCCAGGAGGGGCGGCAGGACCCGGTCGTTGGGCATGGGCCGGGTCAGGTCGCTAAAGACCACAGCCACCGTGTCCTCCGGTTGCACCATCTGGCGCAGGGGTGGCGTGCCGGTGGGCGACCGCAGGGCCTCCTGGAGGGCCGCCTGCTCGTCAGGCAGGCCCGGCACAGAGCGCGGCTCGACCACCGTAACCGGCATGTCGCCTGGCAGATCCACCCACAGACCCTCACGGCCATAGGCCAATTTCAGCTTCATGCTTCCTCCTTAGCGATGTGCCTGGCACAGCCCAGGGATGGGTCGCGGCCAGGCCAGGCCACCCCCTCTATTATCCACCAACGGCCAGTTTTCGCAAGTTGCTGGCAGAACCCGATGGCTGCTGGCCCCCTGTCGCCTGCGCCTGGATTGACAACCTGCCCGGCCGCATCTATAATCGAGAGGATGGATCATAACGATCACGTGAACCTGCTGCGTGCTGGCGTCCCAGGCGCCGGCGGGGTCTGGGCGGATCTCGGCGCGGGGGACGGCGCATTCACGCTGGCGCTGGCCGAATTGCTGGGGCCCGGCGGCGAGATCTATGCGGTGGACAAGGACGCCGGGGCGTTGCGGCGGCAAGAGCAGGCCATGCGCGCTCGCTTCCCGGAGGTGAGGGTCCACTACCGGGTGGCTGATTTTCGCGAACGGCTGGATCTGCCGCCGCTCGACGGGGTGGTCATGGCCAACTCACTCCACTTCCAGCGCGACAAGGACCGGGTGGTGGGGCTGGTCCGGGGCTATCTACGTCCGGGAGGGCGTCTCATCCTCGTCGAGTACGACACCGACCGCGGCAATCCCTGGGTGCCCTACCCGCTATCCTACCAGACGTGGCGCGAGGTCGCCCGGCGCAATGGCCTGGCCAGGACAGCCCTCTTGTCGACGCGCCGCAGCCGTTTCCTGGGGCGCATCTACTCGGCGCTGAGCGTGCTAGCAGAAACTGAGGAAGGTTAAACATGTCTCATGGTAGTGGCTGGCGGAGTTATCTCCGTTACGACGAATCGAAAGGACAGGCGCACGTCGACCGGGCGCTGCTGCGGCGGGTGCTGGGCTATGCCCGGCCCTATTGGCGCTCTGTCCTGCTGATGCTGGTTATCATCGTCGCCGTCTCTCTCATCCAGCTGATCCCGCCCCTTCTCTACCGGGATCTGATCGACAACGTCCTGCCCAACCGCGACTTTCAGCGGCTGAACCTCCTCGCTCTGGGCATGATCGGCATCCCGGTGCTGAGCGGCCTGATGGGCGTGGGCCAGCGCTTCCTGAGCGCGCGGGTGGGCGAGGGCATCATCTTTGACCTGCGGCAGGCGATGTACAACCACTTGCAGCGCATGTCGCTCCGCTTCTTCACCCATACCAAGGCAGGGGAGATCCTCTCCCGGTTCAACAACGACGTGGTCGGAGCCCAGACCGCAGTGACCGGTACCGTGCCCAACGTGGTGACCAACAGCACCACGCTGGTGTCGACGTTGGCCGTCATGATCTCCATCGAATGGCGCCTGGCCCTGCTCTCGATTGCGGTCCTGCCCCTATTCTTGCTGCCGGCGCGCCGCGTCGGTCGCATCCTGCGCACGCTGCGCCGGCGGGGGATGGAGTACAATGCCGACATGAGCAGCCTCATCGGCGAGACCCTGGGCATCAATGGGGCACTGCTGGTCAAGACCTTTGGGCGCCAGGAGCAAGAGGTCGAGCGCTTTCGCGACACCAACCGCAAGGTGCGCGACATCGGCGTGCGGCGAGCCCTGGTAGGACGCTGGTTCTTCCTGGGCCTGGGGATTGCCAGTGCCATCGGCACGGCCCTGATCTATTGGGTGGGCGGCCACCTGGTGCTGCGCGAGGCCATCACGGTGGGAACGATCGTCGCTTTTGCCGCGTACCTCACCCGCCTCTATGGCCCCATCTCGGCCCTGTCCAACGTGCAGGTGGAGTTTGCCACGTCAATGGTCAGCTTCGAGCGGGTCTTTGAGTACCTGGATCTGCCGCAGGAGATCCAGGACCCGCCGGATGCCCTGGAGCTCGGCAGGGTCGATGGGCACGTCCGGTTCGAAGACGTTTCGTTCAGCTACACCCTGCCCGATGAGCAAACGGAGGGCATCGCCCCCACCTTCTCTGGCGATGGCGGCGGTGAGGAGGCAGCCATGGGCGGCGCAGCAAGCCGCCGCTGGGCCCTTCGCCACGTGTCGTTCGTGATCGAGCCGGGCCAGCTGGTCGCCCTGGTGGGGCCCAGCGGCGCAGGCAAGACCACGATCACCTACCTCCTGCCGCGCCTGTACGATCCCACGGAGGGCAGCATCAAGCTCGACGGGCTCGACCTGCGGGAAGTGACCCAGGAATCGCTGGCCCGCCAGATCGGCATGGTGACCCAGGAAACCTACCTGTTCCACGATACCGTGCGGGCCAACCTGCTCTATGCACGTCCGGAGGCCAGCCAGGAGGAGATGATCGCCGCCTGTCGCGCAGCCAACATCCACGAATTCATCGCCGGCCTGCCTGAAGGCTATGACACAATCGTCGGAGAGCGTGGCTACCGCTTGAGCGGCGGGGAAAAGCAACGGCTGGCCATCGCCCGCGTCATCCTCAAGGACCCCTGCCTGCTGGTCCTAGACGGAGCGACCTCGCACCTCGAGTCGCAC
>JAMJFU010000378.1:0-3048 GCA_023544525.1 Anaerolineae bacterium
CCGCCCGCCACCAACGTCGTCGACCTCAACACCGCCTGCACTGCGGCGCTGGTGGCAGCAGCGCTGGCCTTCGAGCGGATCGGCCACGGCCACGTCGAGGCCGCCGTCGCCGGTGGCTTCGAGAGCATGAGCCAGGTGCCCTACACCCTGCCCGGTGCCCGCTTTGGCTACCGTCTCGGTCATGGACAGGTCGTCGATGCCCTGACCGCAGCCCTGACCTGCCCCATCTCTGGCGTGCACATGGGCATCTATGCCAGCCGGGCGGCCCTGGCGCGCGACATCAGCCGCGAGGCCCAGGACCGCTGGGCCCTGCGCAGCCAGCAGCGCTACGAAGCAGCACGGGCTGGCGGCTTTTTTGAGCAGGAGATCGTCCCGGTGATCGTCGAAGGCAGAAAGGGGGCCATCACGGTCCAGGACGACGAGCAGCCCCGGCCTGATACCTCCTACGAGAGGCTGGCGGCCCTGCCACCCGCCTTCGAGCCCGGAGGCTCGGTCACCGCCGGCAACGCCCCCGGCCTGAACGATGGGGCCGCAGCGCTGGTCCTCGCCTCGGCCCAAGCCGCCCAGAAGCTGGGGGCACAGCCCCTGGCCCGTTTGGTCGCCACGGCTCGGGTGTCGGCACCACCGGAGGCGATCAACACCGTCCCGGCCCTGGCCGCAGGGGCAGCACTCGCTGAGGCAGGCCTGGCCGCAGACGATATCGACCTGTGGGAGATCAACGAGGCTTTCGCCGCCGTCACCCTGACCAGCATCGAGGAGATGGGCCTGGATCAGGAGCGGGTCAACGTGCACGGGGGGTCTGTGGCCATCGGGCATCCAGTGGGCGCGACGGGCGCTCGCATCCTCATGACCCTCATCTACGCGTTGCAGCGGCGCGGCGGTGGCCTGGGCCTGGCCACCATCTGCGGCGCCGGGGCCAACGGCTGCGCGGCCGTCGTCCAGGTCGAGGCCTGAAGCGATGCCTGACATGGAACACGGACCTGCCGTCACGCTGGCGGACATCCTGGCCGCGCGCCGGACCATCGCCCCGCATATCTGGCGCACGCCCCTGATCCACTCAGCAGCATTGAGCGCCAGGACCGGCGCCGACGTCTACCTGAAGCTGGAATGCTGGCAGCGGACCGGCTCCTTCAAGGTCCGGGGCGCCCTCTTCAAGCTGGGCACACTGCCGGCAGAGGCCTCCAGGCGCGGGCTGGTCACCGCTTCGGCAGGCAACCACGGCCTGGGCGTGGCCTATGCCAGCCAGGTCCTGGGGGCACCCCGCGCTACCATATTTGTCCCAGAGACCACGCCGCAGGCCAAGATCCAGCACCTGGCCGCATACGACTGCGAGGTACGCCGCGCCGGAGCTGACTATGATGCCAGCCACGCCCTCGCCGAGGCCTTTGCCCGGGAGCAGGGCGCCCTCTACATCTCGGCCTACGACGATCCGGTGGTCATCGCCGGGCAGGGCACCGTGGGTTTGGAGGTGATGGAGGAGCTGCCCGACGCCGATCTCTGCCTGGTACCCGTGGGGGGCGGCGGGCTCATAGCCGGCACAAGCGTGGCGGCCAAGGCCATCCACCCTGCCACCCGCATGCTGGGCGTCCAGCCGCTGGCCTCCCCGTCGGCCTTCCTATCCTTCCGCGACGGCCACGCCTACGAGACCTACGACGCCGGACCCACCATCTGTGATGGCCTGGCAGGTGGTTTCGGCCGCCTGCCGTTTGAGATTGCCGCAGACCTGGTCGAGGGGGTACTGGTCGTGTCAGATGCGGCAGTGCGCCGCGCCGTTGGCTGGCTCGTGGCCCACGAGCAGCTGCTGGCCGAGGGCTCGGCAGCCATCGCCATCGCGCCCCTGCTCGACGGCGAGCTGGATGTCGCGGGCCAGAAGGTCGTCGCCGTGCTCACGGGCCGCAACATCGACGCGAACCTGCTACAGGATATCCTTCAAGAGCGGCGTGAGCGATGATCCGGGCGATCCTCTTTGACCTGGACGACACGCTGTATCCCCGCCAGGCGGGCATCATGGAGCAGATCCGCATCTTGATGCTGCGCTACCTGCGAACCCGGCTGGACCTGTCGCCCGAGGAGGCCGACACCCTCAGGCGCCGCTATTTCCAGGAATTCGGGACGACCATGCGGGGCCTGCAGCTCAACCACCACATCGACGTCGACGAGTTCCTAGATTTTGTCCATGACATCCCCCTCCGCAACCACATCCAGCTCAATCCCGAGCTCGATGCGGCCCTGGCCTCCCTATCGCAGCAGAAGGTGGTGTTTACCAATGCTTCTCGCGAGCACGCAGAGCGCGTTCTCGATGCCCTGGGTGTGGCCCACCATTTCGACCGCATCGTCGACGTCCGGGACGTCGGCTTTGAGAGCAAGCCGCAGATGGCCGCCTACCGCCGCATATGCGAGCTGATTGAGGTTCCGCCCGAGGAGTGCCTGTTGGTCGAGGACAACGTGCGGAACCTGCGCCCAGGCAAGAGCCTGGGCATGACCACGGTCCTCGTCGGGGAGGATCACGAAGGGACAGACCCCGACGTAGACTATGTCCTGGACCGCGTCGAGGGGATCGGCCAGGTGATCCGGGAGATCGAACAAGCAGCCCTGGCTGAGGCTCGAAGGGAAGTTGCCCCGCGGTCCAAACCATAGTATAATGAGGGCGATCCAAGGGTAGCAGCATGCGTGTCGCGGTGATAGCGACATCAACAAGCTTTGGCGCTGGCGGCCCGAACAGGCGCTGTCACGTTGAGGATGGCGAGGGATCCTTGAGGAATACCACGCTGTCGATGGACACCACAGACCGGTTTCTTGCATGTACCCTACATCCAAATAGCTTCTTTCTCCTGGCCCGGCCGGTGTGCCTGGGCCGGGCCAACAGGCCACAGGGCTTGACCCGCACAAGAATGGTGCGGATGGGTCAAGCCCGTTTTGTTTCCTGGGAGCGCGGTTTTCTCGCCGGGCTCCCCCTGCCGGCTTCAGGGCATCTGCCGGCAGCATTCAGCTAACCTGAGACCAGATCAAGAACAAGGAGGCTTTGAATGGTAACCCAGAGTGAATTCG
>JAMJFU010000378.1:3058-3336 GCA_023544525.1 Anaerolineae bacterium
CAACCGATTGGCCCAATGTCCTTGCCAGCCGGACAGAACGCATGACCAGCTCTGTCATCCGCGAGTTGCTCAAATTCACCATGCTGCCTGACGTCATCTCCTTTGCCGGGGGACTGCCCGCACCCGACGTCTTTCCCATCCGGGATTTTCAGGATGCGTGTGAATGGGTGTTGAGCCACGATGCCGAGCAAGCGCTGCAATACGGGCCCACTGAGGGTTTTCCCCCACTGAAAGACTGGATCGTCGACGCGATGCGGCGCTATGAGCTCCCTGCCGAG
>JAMJFU010000379.1 GCA_023544525.1 Anaerolineae bacterium
CATGCTGACCATGAGCCCGCGACTGGCGCTTCTTACGTTCTGCGTGCTGCCGCTGATGGTCATTGCCACCCTGCTCTTTGCGCGAAAAGCCAGGGCTGCCTTCCGGCTGACCCGCGCTCGCATCGCGGCTGTGGTGGGTGACCTGGCCGACGACCTGTCGGGGATACGCGTGATCCAGGCCTTTGCGCAGGAGGATGTCTCCCGCGAGCGCTTCGACGAGGTCAACCGTGCCAACCGGGATGCCTACGTCTCGGCTATGTCGCTCTCGTTTGTGTTCCTGCCCACTGTCGAGTTCCTGGGGATGCTGGCGACAGGCATCGTGCTTTGGTTCGGCGGCATGACTGTCGCCAGGGGCGAGCTGACCATCGGCGTGGTGGTGGCCTTCCTGGCCTACGTCAGCCGCTTCTTCGAGCCGATTCAAGAGCTGAGCCAGCTCTATACCACGATGCAGGCCGCTATGGCTGGCGGGGAGCGGGTCCTCGAACTGCTGGATACCAGGCCCGAGATTGAGGACCTGCCAGAGGCCATCGAGATGCCCCCTATCGTCGGGCGCGTGGAATTGCGTGACGTCGATTTTTCCTATCGAGGCGATACACACGTGTTGCACGGCGTGAGTCTGGCGATAGAACCAGGCCAGACCGTGGCACTGGTGGGTCCCACCGGGGCGGGCAAGACCTCCATCGCCAACCTCATCGCTCGCCTGTACGATGTCACCGAAGGTGCAGTCTTGATCGACGGCATCGACGTCCGCCAGGTGACCCAGCGCTCACTGAGGCGCCAGATGGGGCTGGTCCCCCAGGATCCCTTTCTCTTTTCGGGAACCATCGCCGACAACATCCGCTTTGGGCAGCCTGGCGCCAAGGATGCTGTCGTCGAGGAGGCCGCCCGTTTGGCCAACGCCCACGAGTTCATTGTGGCACTGCCTGATGGCTATGCCACCGAGATCCTGGAGGGGGGCGTCAACCTGTCGGTCGGCCAGCGGCAGCTCGTCTGCATCGCCCGCGCTGTGCTGGTTGACCCGCACCTGGTCATCCTGGACGAGGCCACAGCCAGCGTCGACACGGTCACAGAAATGCTGATCCAGGACGCACTGCAACGGCTGCTGGAGGGGCGCTCAGCCCTGGTCATCGCCCATCGCTTGAGCACGATCGTCAACGCTGACCACATCTGCGTGGTGCAGGCTGGCCGGATTGTGGAGCAGGGGACGCACCAGGCGCTGCTGGTCCAAGGAGGCCAGTACCGGGAACTCTACGATCGGCAGTTCATCAATCTGTGACAGATGGCGGGCCTTCACCGCCGGCTCGCCATCACATCCGGTCCTTGCAGATTGCCACGTCTTGTTGTACAATCCAAAACACCAGAACCACTCCGCACCAGGCCGCTTCCGTGTTACGTCCACGACCACCTCAAGGTTAGTGCCATCGTTTACCGGGTAGAGGCTCGATGGCCGGGCCTCGGGTCTTGATGGATCGTTGCATCGGAGAGCCGTGCATGCTAGCCAAAGTGACCAGTTTTGCCCTGATCGGGCTGGAGAGCACCCCGGTCGCCGTTGAGGTGGACATCAGCCGGGGGCTTCCTTCCCAGACCATCGTCGGCCTGCCCGACGCTGCCGTCCGCGAGAGTTCGGAGCGTGTGCGGGCGGCCATCGTCAACTCCGGCCTGATCCATCCCCGTGCCCGCCTGACCGTCAACCTGGCCCCCGCGGACCTGCGCAAAGAGGGTCCTGCCTACGACCTGCCTATGGCCATGGGCATCCTGTTGGCCTCACAGCAGGTCGATGCCGAGCTGTCGGACGCCGGGCTCGTCGGGGAGCTGTCCCTCGACGGCCAGGTGCGTGGCGTGACGGGCGTGTTGCCCATGGCCGTCTCGGCCAAGGAACGGGGCCTGGCGACCCTGTACGTGCCCGAGTCCAACGCCGCCGAGGCAGCGCTGGTGCAGGGCCTGGAGGTCATTCCGGTGGCCAGCCTGGCCAGCCTTGTGGGCCACTTGCACGGGTATGCACCCATCCCAGCCTACGACAACAGTCTGGTCTTTGACGAGGCGCCACCCGTATATCCTGTGGATTTCCGCGACGTGAAAGGGCAGGAACATGTCAAACGGGCGTTGGAGGTGGCCTCGGCAGGCGCTCACAACGTGCTTCTCAGCGGCCCGCCCGGAGCCGGCAAGACCCTCATGGCGCGGGCGGTGCCCTCCATCCTGCCGCGCATGAGCTTTGAAGAGGCCCTGACCGTCACCAAGATCTATAGCGTCGCCGGGCAGCTGCCGGGCGAGACACCCCTCATCCGCCACCGCCCCTTTCGCGCCCCTCACCATACCATCAGCTATGCCGGGTTGGTGGGCGGCGGCCGGGTGCCCAGCCCCGGCGAGATCTCGCTGGCGCACCGGGGGGTGCTCTTTCTCGACGAGCTGCCCGAGTTCGGCAGCCGCATGCTGGAGATGCTGCGCCAGCCGCTGGAGGACAAGCACCTGACCATCGCACGCAGCGCCGGCTCGGTGTCGTATCCGTCCAGTTTTATGTTGATTGGGTCGATGAACCCCTGCCCGTGTGGCTACTATGGCGATCCGGTGCGCGAGTGCACCTGCAGTTTCGCCATGGTCAGCCGCTACCAGAAGCGCATCTCCGGGCCGTTGCTGGACCGCATCGACATCCACGTCGAGGTGCCCCGGGTGGAGTACGAGAAGCTGACCGACGACCGGTTAGGCGAGCCGTCGGCTGCCCTGCGGGCGCGGGTGGAGGCGGCCCGCGAGCGGCAGCGGCAGCGCTTTGCCGGCACGCGGTTCCTGACCAACGCCGACATGGGACCGGGGGAGGTGCGGGAGCATTGCCAGCTGGACGGCGCGGGCAAGAGCCTGCTGCGGGCAGCCATGCAGCAACTGCACATGAGCGCCCGGGCCTACCACCGCATCCTCAAGCTGGCGCGGACGATCGCCGATCTGGCGGGTAGTGACGAGATCCAGACGGCGCATCTGGCGGAGGCGATCCAGTACCGGCCGCGAAGGCAGTCGTAACCTGCAGTTGGCAGTCATAGCAGGGTTGAATCCAGGGAGGAACGATGACTAAGGGAATGTCGGGCGAAACTCGAGCAGAATGGACGCCATGGATTCCACCAGCCGACCCACGGCGGGTGGATGGAGCCACGGTGATCGAGGACGAGCATGGCCGGCTGATCGAGTCGGCTGACTGTGGGATTCGATGTCCTGGATGTGGCATCTGCTGTGCCGGCTATCGAGACCGGGTCACCGCCGACTATGCCGGGGTGGAAGAGTTTGAAGCCAATCTGAAACTGGTACGGGGAGGCCTCCTCAAAACAGAGGACGGCTTGTGGTACCGCA
>JAMJFU010000037.1:0-13123 GCA_023544525.1 Anaerolineae bacterium
TTGAGAATATGCTGCTTACGGTCAGCCTTCTTCAAGGCTCCAGGTAAGCCGTTGGCTCTCGACCAGCGTACTGATCACCGGACCGGTAAGCCTTTGCGAGCCGAGTCCGGCGGCCACCAGGTGCGGTTGAAAGAGAGCACAGTATAGTGCGGCTGTTCCAATAGGTCAACTTCGCCACGACTCCCGACGACTTCTATGATGTGGCGCGGTGCCCGCGATCCTGCCCTGTCTAGACCTCCTGCTGTCGACTCTGGAGGGAGCCGTCGTTGGGCTTTGATCTGGGTTGTCCTTCATTCAGACCAATTGACGAAACGTTCAGAACAGGATACAATCCAGCTGGCCGGAAGTCTTATCCAACCACAGGTGTGAGCATGAACCAACCGATTCGCCGCGTTCGACCGTCAGAGATTGACCCGCATCAATTGCGCCTCTACCAACAGGCCATCTGGATCGCAGTGCTGGGCAACGTCACGCTGGTCCTGGCCAAAGGGGCTGCTACCTGGCTGTCGGGCAGCACAGCCCTCCTGGCCACGACGGTCGACTCGGCGACCGATCTGGTCTACACGCTGTTCATGGCCTGGGGCCTGTCGCGCAGCCAGCAGCCTGCCGACGAAAACCATCCCCAGGGCCACGCCCGCATCGAGCCGGTTGTCAGCACCGTGATTGCCCTGATGATGGGCCTGGCCGGCCTGGAAGTGGTCAGACGGGCCATCGACACCTTGCGGGGCGAGCCTGCCACCTTTGGCTGGGGTTTGCCGGTGGCGGTCCTGATCGGGAGCGGGCTGGTCAAGGTGATCATGTACCTGGCGGTCCGTCGCCTGGCGCAGGAAGCCCGCAGCCCGGCCATCATGGCCTCGGCCAGGGACAACCTGGTCGACGTGATCTCGGCGGGCACGGCGCTGGCCGGCGTGGTAGCCGCCACTTGGATCCACCCCCTGGCCGATCCCCTGGCCGGGCTGGCCGTCTCGGTGTGGATCTTTCGCAATGCAGCGGACATCCTGGTCGAGAACCTGGGCTACCTCACCGGGCGGGCCGCCGATCCAGAGCTGGTGGAACGGATCTATGCGGCGGCGAGCCAGGTGGAGGGGGTGGAGGGCGTGCACCGGGTGATCGCCGACTATGTGGGACCCCAGGTGCGGGCCGAGCTGCACGTCGAGGTGGACGGCGACATCGCTTTTCACGACGCCCACCGCATCAGCAACACCGTGCGCGATGCGGTGCAAGCGCTGGACGAGGTGGATCTCGCCTTTATCCACCTAGAGCCCGCGCGATGACATTCAGGTTGGTGCGAGGATGCCTGGCTGGACAGGGTGAGCGTATATCGCCAGCGCCGCTTATTCAGCCGGAAGAACCCGCGTCTTGCTGACCAGCACCCCTGACCAGCACCCCTGACCAGCACCCACCCGCACTTGCACAGATACACGGCCTCTAGTATACTTGGTCGGCCCTGGGATGCGTCCAGAATCTGAGGGAAGGGATATCAGAGACGATGCGAAAGAGCAAGAGACTGTGGCTATTGCTGGGGATTGCAGTCGCAGGCCTCACCCTGCTCATAGCCCTCGCCGTGGTGCTCGTCCGGTGGCCGGCGGGCGTCTCGGATGCTGCCACCCCTACTCCCGACGCCCTTTGGGGCACCCTCTCTCCCTTTGCCGAGGCGGCCAAGGCTCACCCCGGGATGGCCCCTCACGAGCGGCTAGAACATCCGGCCATGTCGGACCCTCCGACGCAGATAGAGATGGGGCACTCTGAATACTGGATGTCCTGCATGGTCTGCCACGGCGATCAAGGCCAGGGGCTCACCGAGGAATGGCGCAGCGTGCTGGACCCGGCTGACATGAACTGCTGGCAATCCAAGTGCCATGCTCCCAACCATCCCCCGGAGGGCTTTGAGATCCCGCGTACGTCCCCGCTGGTTATCGGCCCGGGCGCGCTGACCGGCTACCAAACTGCCGAGGAGCTCTTTGAGTATCTCAAGGCCGAGATGCCCTGGTCGTTCCCCGGTCTCTTTCAGGATGTGCAGTATTGGTATCTGACCGCCTATTTGCTGGATGCCAACGGCGTCGATCTGCCCGAGCCGGTCGCCAATGACGACCAATGTGCGGGCTGTGACGCGGAAGGGGAGCAGCGGTACGAACTGATCACAGGACCGTTGGGCCCTGACAACGCAGCAGAGATCCTGATCGTCCCGGACCTTGTGCAGACACACCAGACCGCCTTCGAGACGGAACAGGTTGCGGCAGCCGCGGTGGCGGGTCTGCTCCTGTTTGCAGCGGTTGGATACTGGTTGACCCGGGCGCGTTGACCCTGCGACGAGGCACCTACGGGCCATGGCCGATAGCGGTCACGAGGGGAATGGATGAAACACGCGCGCTGGATCTCGGCCACACGGCTCCTGGGCAGCGTTGCTCTGGCCACATCGTTCCTCTTGCCCTGGGCGAGCAGCCAGGCGCTCGACGCACCGCCGTCCGGCACCCCCGGCGTGGCGGCAGCCCAAACCGCCCAGATGCCGGAGAGTGACCGGCTGGCCGAACCGGTCCTGCCAGAGTCGCCCACCCAGGTGGACATCGGCCGTAATCTGTACTATTCTCACTGCATGCCGTGCCATGGCGACTGGGGACAGGGCCTGACCGACGAATGGCGCGAGGTATGGGTGGAAGATCATCAGAACTGCTGGGGGCGCGGCTGCCACACCGGAAGATCGGATCTTGCGGCCTTTTATATCCCAAAGACCGTACCGGCAGTGATCGGCTCGCCGGCGGCGTTGCGCGCCTTCCAGGCGGCGGAGGATCTATTCGTCTTCTTGCGCGCAACCCAGCCGCCACAGCGCCCCGGGGCCCTGTCCGACGCGGAGTACTGGGCGCTGACTGATTTCTTGCTGCACGAGAATGGCCTTCCTCTTGCAGCCCGGGGGAGCGGCCCGCCAGCCTCTGGCGCATCGACGCCGGGTGCCGGCCTGAGCCTGGCCATCCTGGCGCCGCTGCTGGCCTTGGTCTCGGTCACGCTGTTCGCCAGGCGGCCGGCAAGCACAGCGCCGTGACAGGGAGGCACCGGGACTGCGCAGGGTATCATCGAAGGAGAATGGTGACTTGGTACGGCAGGTAGGACTATGAGCAAGGATCATCGCGCCCCAGAGCAGGGAGCGGCAGAGAAAAAGGGCCCCCGGTTCGACCGGCGCTCGTTCTTGACCCTATTAGCGCGGGGCTCGGTGGCTGCCGCCGTCACGGCGGTCGTCGCCCAGATCATCCGTTTTCTCTCGTTCCAGCCCCCGGGTTCGGCATCCAGCATCATGCCCCTCGGCCAGCCGGACGGCTACCCGCGCGGTTCGTTGAGCTACCTGGCCGAGGCACGGGTCTATGTCGGTCACGATCGCGCTGGCCTGTACACGCTGGACGCCGTTTGCCCCCACCTCGGCTGCCTGGTGAAGCTACACGAGGAGGGCGGTTTCATATGCCCCTGCCATGACAGCCTCTTTGACCAAGAGGGCCGCGCATTGAGCGGGCCAGCCACCCGGCCACTGCAGCATCTACACCTCTGGTTCGACCAGGAACAGGGCCAGCTCCTGGTCGACCGGTCTGAACAGGTGGAGCCTGCGGTGCGTTTGATCCTCTGAGATCGCTTCCAGACAGGACAGTCAATGTCGAATCGCCGTCCCAACTTTTTCTATCACCTGCATCCTCCCACCATCCCCACCCGCGAGGCTGGCCCCTTCTATACATTCGGGCTGGGTGGCATCTCGCTGCTGCTATTCCTGGTGCTGGGCATCACCGGGCTCATCGAGATGTTCGTCTACGTGCCCACCCCCGACGGCGCCCACGAGTCGATCCGCAACATCACCTACCTGGCTCCCTATGGCTGGTTGCTGCGCAACATGCATTTCTGGGCCGGGCAACTGATGGTCGGCACGGTCATCCTGCACATGGCCCGTGTCGTGTTCAGCGGCGGCTACAAGTCCCGCCGCCTGAACTGGCTCATCGGCGTGGCCTTGCTCTTTTTCACCCTCGTGCTCAACTTTACCGGGTTCGTATTGCGCTGGGATCAGGATACCGCCTGGGCGCTCATGGTCGGCACCAACCTGATCAAGTCGATCCCGGGCATCGGCACAGCCCTCCATGACTTCCTGATCGGTGGGGAGAACGTCGGCGCGCCCGCACTGCTCCGCTTCTATACCTGGCATGTGCTGGCGCTGGTGCTCGTAGCCTCCGTCCTGATCACGTGGCACATCTTTCGCGTCCGCCGCGATGGAGGTATCTCGCATGCCAAGTCGGCGCCACGCGTGGGGCGCGAACAACTGGTCCGTCTGGAGATCCTGGCCATGCTGCTCACCCTGGCTGCGCTGTTCGGCGTGAGCTTGTTGGTCGACGCACCCCTGGGCCCACCCGCCGATCCGACCGCGCTCATCACCGAGCCCAAAGCCCCGTGGTTCTTCTTGTGGATCCAGGAGCTGCTGCGCGTTGCCTCGCCATTCCTGGCCGGCATCCTGGTACCAATCGCCATCCTGCTGGTGCTGGGCCTCCTGCCCTACGCCCTCGATCGCAGTGACGAGGGCATCGCCGTTTGGTTCAACCAACAAGGACGCATCGTCCAGCTCGTCTTTTTGATTATCCTCGCCGGAGCCATCGCCCTGACCCTGCGCGGCGCGATCAGATGATCGACTAGCTGTGCACCGGTGGCACACGCTCCGCCCACGGCTTGGCCCGCTCAAGCTGGCCCGCAAGCCGGAACAGCGCTGCCTCGTCGCCATAGCCTCCCACAAATTGTATGCCTACGGGCAGGCCTTCCTCATTCCATAGTAGCGGCACCGACATGGCCGGCAGTCCACTGGCTTTGAACCGAGGCAGGCAGGGGATGAAGGCCAGGGTCTCTTCGCATACCATCGTCAGAAAGGCCCTGACGAACGTGCTGCCATCGAATTCGGGAGCATCTTCGATCATGATGTGACCCCCAGAGATGACCTCTGGCACTGGGCAGTATGACCCCTTGTGCCGTATCCTGGGGTCGACCGGGGCGGCAGACGAGCCGCCACCCAATCCCACAACAGGAGGTCACAATGTCCGAGCCCATCCTCATTTCCCAAGACCTGAAAAAGTCATTTGGAGAGATCGAAGCAGTGAAGGGCATCTCGCTCCAGGTAGCGCGGGGCGAGGTGTTTGGCCTGCTGGGCCCTAACGGCGCTGGCAAGACGACGACGATCTCGATGCTGACCGGGCTGCTCGAGCCCAGCGGCGGCCAGATCACCGTGGATGGCCTGGACCTCAAGAGCCACACCAACGAGGTCAAGGCCAAGATGGGCCTGGTCCCCCAGGAGATGGCCCTCTACATGAGCCTCTCGGCGCGCCAGAACCTGATGTTCTTCGGCCGCATCTACGGCCTGAAGGGCAAGGAGTTGCGCCAGCGGGTGGACGAGGTGCTGGAGATGACCGGCCTCACTGACCGGGCCGACGACCCGGTGGGCGACTATTCGGGCGGCATGAAGCGCCGGGTGAACATCGGAGCCGGGCTGCTGCACAAGCCCCAGCTCCTCTTCCTGGACGAGCCGACAGTGGGCGTGGATCCCCAGAGCCGCAACGCCATCTTTGAGAGTGTCGAGGCGCTGAACCGGGCCGGCATGAGCGTCATCTATACCACCCACTACATGGAGGAGGCGCAGCGCCTCTGCCAACGCGTCGCCATCGTCGACGAGGGGCGGATCATTGCTCAGGACACGCCCACGGCCCTCATCCGCAGCCTGGGCGGTGGCGTGGTGCTGCTCGGCGTCAGTGCGAGCGCACCGGAAGACCTGGCCGAGCGCATCGCCCAGGTTCCGGCCGTCAAGTCCGCAACACGCTCCGATACTTACCCTGCGGGCAGCACGGGTGGCCAGCTCAAGATCGAAACCCAGCGACTGCAGGAGGCCCTGATGCAGACCCTCGACATCACCAACCAGCTCGACGTGCGCATCACCTCCCTGGAGATCCTGGAGCCGAACCTGGAGAGTGTCTTCCTGCACCTGACCGGCAAGAAGCTGCGGCAATAGCGTCAGATATTAGAGATTGGAGATTGGAGATTCGGGATTGGACATTGCATACTCAACGCTGCGACTGCCATAATACCGAATATCTAATATCTAATCCCCAATCCCCAAAGAGGAGTGAACAATGAACGCTCTGAATATCGCATACAAAGACCTGATGATGCTGCTCAAGGACAGGGGCCAGCTCATTACCCTGTTCCTGGTTCCGATCGGCTTCATCTTGGCCTTTAGCGCGGCCTTTGCGGCAGGGCAGGAATTGGAGGCACAGGTCATCGCCGTACCCGTGGTCAACCTCGACCCTGGCGGCGAGATGTCGACGCTGCTACTGCAGCAGCTGAACGACGACCGCGGGCTCCAGACCGAGGACTATGACCAGGCCCAGGCTGCGGCTGACCTGAGCGACGAAACGATCAAGCTGGTGCTCACCATCCCCAGCGGATTTAGCGCCGACGTCCAGGCTGGCAAACAGACCACGCTGCGCCTGGCGTATGGCCCCGCCGCCAGCGACTCAGAGGTCCAGGCGGTGCGGCTGGTGGTCGACGGCATCGCGTCTGACCTGTCGCTGGAGACGCAGCTGGTGGGTGGCCTGAGCCAGATGGGGGCCATGATGGGCGATGCTCCGGCGGAGGTCCGGGTCTTTACCGCCGAACGGATCGCGACCCAGGCCGAGAGCCAATTCGAGCGGGCCAAGACCACCCCACTGGTGGCCCTGTCGGCCAAGTGGCCGGACCAGATCACCCAGGGCCGGGAGGACTTTAACCCGTCCTCCTTCGGTGTCGCCGGTTTTGCCATCATGTTCGCCTTTCTGTCCGCCCAGACCACGGCCGCCTCGATCTTTGAGGAGAGGAAAGAAGGCACGTTCCGGCGCCTGCTGGCCGCGCCCCTGGGCAAGTGGGAACTGCTGGCTGGCAAGATGCTGCCCAACTTTTTCCTGGCCATCCTGCAGATGGTCATCATCGTGGCAGCGAGCCTGGTCCTGCTGCCCCTGGTGGGCCAACAAGCTCCAACGCTGGGCAACTCACCCCTGGGACTGGCCCTGGTCACCATCCTGGTGGCCCTCTGCTCCACCAGCCTGGGCATCCTGCTCGGCGCCCTATGTCGCACCGAAAGCCAGGTGGGTGGCATCAGCTCCGTCTTTCTGTGGATCGCCGGCATGGTGGGTGGCGCCTTCATCCCCGCCTTTGTCCTGGGCGACTTTCTCAACGCAATTGGCAAGGTCGTGCCCCATTACTGGGCCATGCAGGCCTACAACGATCTGATGCTCCGCGGCGGCGGCGTGGGTGACATCCTGCTCGAGCTTGGCGTCCTGGCCGGCTTTGCGGCGGTGTTCTTTGCCATCGGCCTGCGCAGGCTCAGATTCGCCTAGCATTCAACATCCGGGCGCATTGAAACCGGATGCCGGATCAGAGTCACCGACTGAGGGAGGAAAACAATGATTAGGAACAGCTTGGCCGTTGCATGGAAAGACCTGCTGATTGTCCTTAAGGACAAGGGCGCCCTGGCCGTCTACTTTCTCATGCCGCTGCTTTTTGCCAGCCTGTTGGGCATGGCCTTTGGCAACGCCGGCAGCGACGAGACCACCATCGAGATCGCCGCCCTGGTGGTGAACCAGGACAATGGCGCCTACGGCCAGATGCTGGCCGACGGTCTCGTAGGGACCGAGTTGCTCGTCGTGGAAGAGCTGAGCGACGCCACGTTGGCCGACGAGCGGGTAGCCGGCGGCGAGGCGGCCGCGGCACTGGTCATCCCCACCGGCTTTTCGCAAAAGATCGACGCCGGCGAGCCGGTCGAGATCACGATTATCAAAGACCCCGCCCAGCAGGAGGCGGCGAGCATCGTCGCCGGCATCACCAACCAGGCCATGGCCGAGATCGGCATGCTGGGTGAGCTGCGCTTTGGCATCCACGCCGTCCTGGCCCAGGCACCCGAGTACGACCAGGCACCGCCCGAGCTGGTGCAGGCTTACGAGGCCCAGACCCTGGGCGTAATGTGGACCCAGGTGCAGCAGATGCGGCAGAGTCCGGTCATCGCCGTCTCTGATGAGGCGGTAGAGGGCGCGGAGGAGCTGCAGCCGTGGGACCCCATCACCTACTACATCCCCTCCTTCACGGTGGCTTTTGCCTTCTTCCTGATTGGCCAGATGGCCAAGACGCTCTTGCAGGAAAAGGAAGAGGGCACACTCCGCCGCCTGATGTCTTCGCCCATGCCGCGCGGTGCCGTTATCGGCGGCAAGATCCTGGCCTACATGATCGTCGTCTTTCTCCAGGTGATCGTCCTGTTTAGCGCCGGCTATGCGCTGTTCAAGATGCCGCTGGGTGAATCGCCGCTGGCCTTCCTGGGGCTGACGGTGGCCCTGGCCCTGGCCTCCGCTTCGCTAGGCATGCTGCTGGGTGCTCTGTGCCGCAGCAGCAAGCAGGCTGACCAGATGGGCATGGTCCTGGGCTTTGTCCTGCTGGCCCTGGGTGGCAGCATCTTTCCCTTGTTCCGTGCTCCAGGATTTATGGGCATCCTGTCGCGCATGACACCCAGTGCCTGGGGTATCGAAGGCTACATGGGACTGGTGGCTGATGGCTGGACCCTGGCCGAGACCGCACCCAACATCCTGGCACTGCTCGGCTTTGCCGTCGTGTTCTTTGGGATTGCCGTGTGGCGCTTCAAGTTCCAGGAATGACGAATGATGACCGGCGTGCCGCGCAGCATACAATGGGCGCTGCGCGGCACGATGTGAGATGAACAAGGAGGAAAAAAGTGAACAAGGGACGGCTCATTGGGGGAATCATCTGTCTGGCCCTGGCCGCACTGCTGGGGGTACTGAGTGTCCGCTTACCTGCCGACGAGTTCATGTTCGATGTGGGAGGCGAGAACATGCCCTGGATCCCGCCCGTCGCCCTGGGCGTCGTGGGCATCGGCCTGCTAGCCACCGCGTGGACCGGCGGGCAGAGGGCAGCAAGCCGGGCCCCCAGGCAGGAAATCGTCGTCGATCCAGAAAAAGCGGCCCTGAACCAACGCCTGGAGATGATCGGCTGGGGATGCTTCTTGATCATGCTGGGCGGCTTCATCCTGGTGCCTCACACGGTGGTAGCCAGGGGGTTCTGGTCCATCGGCGTGGGCGTCATCATGTTGGGGCTGAACGCGGCACGCTACGCCCTGGGGATCAGGATGAGCGGCTTCACCACCTTCCTGGGCGTGGTCTCGCTGGCCGGCGGCATCCTGCAGTTGATGGGATTGGAGTCTATCGAGGGCGCCTTCCTGCTCATTATCCTGGGCCTGGCCCTGCTCGGAAGGCCATTGTTCGAGAAATGGAAGCTTTTTGGCAAGGCCGAGGAGGCTTAGCCAGGATCCTTTGTGCAGGCAAGCCTCTGGTGGAGGCTAGCCTGAACAGAGATCACGGCAAACTCGCTACTGGGAGGGAGAAATGGTGTCAAGAAGCACGGCGATGAGAAGGAGTTGGGTTCTGGAGTTCTCGCTGGCGAGGCCCGTTCTGACCAGCCTGATCCTGCTGGCCATCGCCCTTCTCTTCAAGTGGGTGGACACGTTTGTGCTGCGTTTGGATGAGCGCCTCGGCGAGATCATCCTCAGCAAGACGCTTGGGTTCCTCCTGGTGGCCGTGTTTGTGTGGGCCGCCGGACGGAGTCTGCGGGATATCGGGTTGCACGCCAGGCGGCTCGGCCAGAGCCTGCTGATCGGCGTAGGCGCCGCAGCGGTGACCCTCGTCGCCAGCTATGCGGTCGAGTTCGTCGTCCAATTGCCAGACCAGCCAGTGTTTCAGTTGGCCGCCATTGACCCGAAGGCGGGCGTCTCCGGTGGGTTCCTCTTTGCGCTGTGGCTGGTCCTGGGCAATGTGGTCAACTCGTCCATGGAAGAAGGTCTGTTTCGTGGGGTGATGGGCCGCCTGTTTCGGATCAGGTTCTCGTTCTGGGGAGCCATCATGCTGCAGGCGTTCTTGTTCGGCCTTTGGCACCTGCCCTGGGTTCTGAAGTGGTACCAGACAGGGCAGATTGAGGAACAGGGCGGCGTGGCCTTTGCCGCGCTTGGCCAGTTTCTGCCCATGCTGCTGGTCGGAATAACCTGGGGGTACGCCTATCTCAAAACTGGCAGCCTGTGGGTGCCCTGGATCTTTCACTTTCTCAGTAACAGCACCTTCAATCTGTTGCATATCACCACCGTTGAGGGTTTCGACAGTGGCGCCGCCATACGGGGACCTGTCGCCATGGTCGTCGCCTTGTTGACCATGCTCTTGATCAAGTACCTGGCCGAGCGTTATCAAATGCCAGAGGTCAAGCCCTGGGGCCAGTGGGCAGAGAGCTGATCGGAGGGAAGCCATGTTGGCAGACCACTACATCGTCAACTGGAAGTCGGGCACAGCCATCCCCGCCGATCCAGCCGAGGTGGCCGCCGTCCGCTGGATGACAGCTAGCGAGGCCATCGCCCACCCGGAGACGCCGCCCTGGACCCGTCTTGGACTGGCACTGGCCGAGAAGGCCCTGCTGGAAAGAGGGTGGTGACGGGTAGGACGCCCCCCCGCACGCTTCCGGCATTCGGCGCAGACGTTTGCCTGAACCTGGAAAACGGAGTATAATCCTGCCATGACCCAAGAGATAACCACCCGGCGGGAATACATCGGGTTCATGGTCACCAGCTATGTCATCCTGATCGCGGCAGGCGTCGTGGGCCTACGGTTCGATCCTCCCGCCTCGCTGGCACTGCGTTGGGTCATCGTCCTCCTGCTGGCGGCCATCGCCTTTCTCCAGCTACGCATGCCCAAGAGCGGCAGCCCAGCCTGGCAAAAGCACGCCTATCTGGGGGTGCACGGCGGCCTGGTGGCCGCCCTGATGTTTCTGCAGCCAGGTTGGACGATGTATCCCGTGCTCTTTATGACGCCCATCACCTGGGCCGTGCTGTCCCTGCCGTTGCGCCAGGCGGTGTACTGGATTGCCGCCTATACCGTCGCCACGGCAGCTTCCTTTGCCGTTGGGATCAACCTGGGCGAGGGCCTGATTGGCATGTTCCTCTACGGCGTTCTCTACGCCTTCCTCGGTGCCTTCGCCGGCGCCCTGGCCCGGGCCGACGGCGCCCGCCGGGAGAGCCAGGCCCTGCTGGCCGAATTGCAGCAGGCCCACGAGCAACTGCAGGAATATGCAATGCGTGTCGAGGAGCTGGCCGTCGTCGAGGAGCGCAACCGCCTGGCCCGCGAAATGCACGATACGCTGGGCCACCGCCTGACCGTGGCTTCGGTGCAGCTGGAAGCGGCGCAGCGACTGTGTCCCACTGACTCGGAACGGGCGGCGCACATGGTTGGCACCGTCCGCGAGCAGGTTCGTGAAGCGCTGGGCGAGCTACGCAGCACGGTGGCCACCCTCAGGTCGCCCATCGAGGCCGACCTGCACTTGCGCAGCGCACTGCGACGCCTGATCGACCACTTTGAAAAGGCCACCGGCCTGACGGTCAACCGGGTGCTGCCCGAAGAGATGCCCCCACTGCCGGACACCTACCGCCTGGCCCTTTTCCGCGCAGCGCAGGAGGCATTGAGCAACATCCAGAAGCACGCCGGGGCAAGCCAGGTGTGGCTGGTGCTGACAACGGGAGACGAGGCCGTCACCCTGCTGGTCAGCGACGACGGCAGGGGAGTCTCGCGCACCAACGGGCAGGCCGGCTTTGGCCTGCAGGGCCTGGATGAGCGGGCGGGGCAGTTGGGGGGCGAGCTGCACCTGGAACCCCGTCCTGGTGGGGGAACCCAGCTCTCGTTCCGTCTGCCCCTGCCCAGGGAGCACGGCGATGCCTGACCCCATTCGGATCCTGCTGGTAGACGACCAGCGCCTCATGCGCGAGGGGCTGCACATCCTGCTGGAACTGGAGCCGGGCCTGGAGATCGCCGGCGAGGCGGACAACGGGGAAGCGGCCTTGAGCGCCTACGAAGAGCTGCGGCCTGACGTGGTGCTGATGGACGTGCGCATGCCGGGCATGGATGGCGTGGAGGCCACCTGGCGACTGCGCGAGCGCTGGCCCAGGGCCCGCATCATCATCCTGACCACGTTCGACGATGACGAGTACGTCTTCGAAGGCCTGCGCGCCGGGGCTCTGGGCTACCTGCTCAAGGACGTGTCGGGCCACGACCTGGCCCAGGCGGTGCGCACCGTGGCCGCCGGCGGCGCGCTCATCGAGCCGTCGGTGGCAGCGAGGGTGGTGGCCGAATTCGCCCGCATGGCACCACCCGCGCGCGACGCTGGCGCGGGCCTGGCCGAACCCCTCTCCGAGCGCGAGGTCGAGGTTCTAGGGCTGCTGGCCTCCGGCCTGACCAACCGCCAGATCGCAGCACGGCTGAGCCTGGCCGAAGGGACGGTCAAGAACTATGTGACCAATATCCTGGGCAAGTTGGGTGCCCGCGACCGCACCCAGGCGGCCATCCGGGCCCGGGAGTTGGGCCTGATTTGAGGGCCGCCGTCGCAGTGCCTCGTACCTTACAGCGCATGACATGGTCTTGAGATTGGGGACGTGGTGAAGCCTGGCTTGCTGGCAACAAAACTGCACCGTCCTTCCACGCCTCCCAGGCGGGTCCACCGGCCACACCTCATCCAGCGGTTGAATGAAGGGCTCGACGCTGGCGGGCAGGTCACGCTCGTATCCGCCCCCGCCGGCTTTGGGAAAACCACCTGCATCGGCGAGTGGTTGGGGACGTTGGAGCGCTGGCCGGTGGCGTGGCTGTCTCTGGAACCTGCGGATGATGACCCCGGGCGTTTTTTTGCCTATCTCATCGCTGCCCTGCAAGAGGTTGATGAGAGCCTGGGCCGGGAGATCGAAGGTGTTCTGCGCTCCGGCCAGCTTCCCCCCAGCGAGGTCATCAGCCTGAGCCTCATCAACGACATGCTGGCTCTGGAGAGCCGGTTCCTGCTCGTCCTGGATGATCTGCAGGTGATCCAGGACCGGTCCATCCTCCAGGTGTTGGAGGCCCTGGTTGCCAATTTGCCCCGGCCGCTACACCTGGTCCTGCTGACACGCGAGGATCCGCCGCTGCCGCTGGCCCGGCTGCGGGCCAGCAACCAATTGACCGAGATCCGGGCCAGGGACTTGCGCTTCACCAGTGACGAAGCCAGCCGGTTCCTCGACGAGGTCATG
>JAMJFU010000037.1:13133-22924 GCA_023544525.1 Anaerolineae bacterium
TGCCCTTTCCCAGCCGGATATCGCCACCCTGGAGGAAAAGACCGAGGGCTGGGTCGTCGGCCTGCAGCTGGCTGGTTTATCCATCCGCGACCGGGCCAACCCCTCTGAATTCATCGCTGCCCTGAGCGGCAGCCACCGCTTCATCCTGAGCTACCTGGCTGAAGAGGTCCTCAACCAGCAGCCAGAAGAGATCCAGCACTTTCTGCTCCAGACCTCTATCCTGGACAGGCTGAACGGCGATCTGTGCAACACCGTCACTGGGCGCTCAGATGCCCGTGCCGTGCTGGAGCGCCTCTTTCACGCCAACCTGTTCGTCGTTCCCCTGGACGACGAGGGACGCTGGTATCGTTATCACCACCTCTTTGCCGACCTGCTGCGAAACCTGCAAGAGGTCCTCCATAAGGACGAGACGGCCGGTCTGCACCGGCGTGCCAGCCACTGGTATGCCCGGGCAGGCAAGGGCGAAGGCGGAGCGTTCGTTGGCGAGGCCATCCACCACGCGCTGGCAGCGGGCGATTATGCGCTGGCTATCGACCTGCTCGAAAGCCACGCCATGGACATGATCATGCAGGGCTACGCCAAGACGCTGAATGGCTGGGTGCAGGCCATACCCGAGGAGTGGCGCTCGTCAAGCCCCAGGACCCACCTCGCCTTCGCCTGGATGCATCTGCTGCGCGGAGCCTATGCCCAGGCATCGCCCTACCTGGAGCGGTCGCAGGCGGCCGTTGTTGGCCCCAAGGCCAAGCCCCATTTGGACGAGGAAGAAAGGTCTCTCAGGGCCGAATGGCTCGTTATGCAGTCCTTACTCCTGAATAGGCAAGGGCAGAGGACAGAGGGCCTGGCGCTGGCCACGCAGGCGCTAGAGATCGCTCCCGAGCAGGACAACCGCGTGCGGAGCCTGGCCTACCTTGGACAGGCCGCCGCTCACCAGGCCCTGGGATCCTACGAACCCGTGGTGGATGCCTATCAGATGGCCATCCAGCTCGGCCGGGCGGCGGAAAACCTCGTCACCGAGCTGATGAGTACCTCCGGATTGGCCCAGCTCGCCTTTGAGCACGGCCAGTTGCACCTGGCCTACGAGATTGCCGCCCCTGTCGCCGCCCGGCTCGAGGGATCCGGGACCCTGCCCCCCATCAGCACCGTCGTGTATGGCATGCTCGGAGAGATCTGTTACCAGTGGGCCCGGATCGAAGAAGGGCGGCGCCATAGCCAGCGGGCCCTACAGCTGAGCACGCTGGGCGGCTACAGTTCAGGCATGGTGAATTGCCGGGTGCTACTGTCGCGGCTGGCCCTGTTGGAGGGGGACCTGGAGGTCGCTGCCCGCGAGATCCAAAAAGCCGCCGACATGCTGCAGGTCGCTACCCCTGACTATGTCCGGCAGGAAGCGGTCGCACAGCAGGTTCGCGTCTATCTTGCCCGGAATCGCCCCGCCGCGGCCGAGATGGCGCTTCGAGGACAAGGGTTCTCCTTCCAAGATCGATTCTCTTTTCCCGAACTCTCTTCCGGCCGGAGCATTTCCCATCCAGTCGGGCTGTTGTACAACAGCAGCCTGCGCCTTCTCCTGTCCCAGGCCCGGGCTGGGCGAGCTCTTGCTGACTTGAGGGCTGGGATCGAGTTGGCCGGCCGCTTGATCGCCAGAGCGCTCCAGGACCAATATCTGCTCGTCGCGCTGGAAGCACTCCTGCTTCGCGCCCAGATGTACGCCGCGTCCGGCAGGAGCAAAGCCCACCTGGCATCCAGCCGTTCCGATTATGTCAAGGCTTTGGAGCTGGCCGAGCCGGAGGGGATCCTGGGCGCGTTCGTCGAACAGGGCGCTCCCGTGGCGGAGGCCCTGAGCGTGATGCTCAGGCTGAACCAGATTGGGACGGTTGAGCAGGCCTATGTCGAGCGCATCCTGGAAGCCTTTTCCCGATTGCAGCTGCCCGGCGCGCAGCCTGCTCCGCACCTGCCGGCCGGGGGCGAGCCCGTGCCTTTGATTGAGCCATTGACCGGCCGGGAATTGGAGGTGCTGCGTTCGATGGCCGAAGGGCTAATGTATAAAGAGATCGCCGGCAGGCTATTCATCTCCCTGAACACGGTGCGCTCGCACGTCAAGGCCATCTATGGCAAGCTCAATGTGAACAACCGCACGCAGGCCATCGAGATGGCCCGCCAACGGCGGATCCTGTAAGCCGCTAGCCACCGAAAATCACATCCTCTTTGCGGCGCAAATCACATGAACGTGTGGTTTGCGCCACTTCATTTTGGGATAGAATAGGGTCCAGGATTTCTGATGGAAAGGCAGGAGCAGATGCATGCCAGCTGTATCTACGAGATCGAGGTGCGGGGCCAGGTGGATGAGGGTGACCTCAACGCCATGAGCCCCCTGCAGATGACCGTGGTACGGGTGGATACAACCGCGACCCTTTTTACGATCCGTGCCGATCAGTCTGGCCTCATCGGGCTGATGCGGCACCTGCATGGGCGCGGGCTCGTGCTCTTGTCCGTCAGCCGTAAACAATAAAACCAAAGTAACAGGAGGAAGACCATCATGAGGTTCATAGTCGGCGTGTTCATGGTGTTGCATGGCCTGGTCCATCTGCTGTACGTCGGGCACAGCCTGAGGCTCTTTGAGCTTCAGCCCGGCATGGCCTGGCCGGATGGCTCGTGGGCATTCTCCAAGGTGCTCGGAGATGGAAGGGTAAGACCCCTGGTCGCCATGTTCCTGGTGTTGGCTGCCATGGGCTTCGTGGCCGGCGGCGTGGCCATCTTGCTGCAGCAGCCCTGGTGGCGCCCAACGGTGGTGGGAGCGGCGGCATTTTCCGCCGTCCTCTTTGTGCTGCTCTGGAATGGCGGCTGGCAGAACCTGGACGATCAGGGTCTGTTCGCCATCCTCATCAACGCAGTGATTTTGGCTGCGGTGCTCGTGTTCCATTGGCCCGATCTCGGGTTCTAGCCCAGGCTCTTTAGGGGAGGAGACATCACATGGAGAGCAGATCCACCTTCAGCGCGGCAAGAGGTACAGCTACGATTTTCGGCATACTGGCGGGGCTGGGCGGCCTGACCCATGGCATCGGTGAGGTCCTGCAGGGCAACGTGAAACCAGACGGGTTCCTCATCAATTCCTGGACCCAGGGGCCCATCGCCAGCAACATGGGCGGCGAGCCGGGCATGACCCTCGTGCCCAACCTGCTGGTCACGGGGATCTTGACCATCCTGGTCTCATTGGCCGTCGTGGTTTGGGCAGCCTTTGTGCGCGACAGGAACAGCGGGCGCATTCTGCTTCTCCTGTCGGTCGCCATGCTGCTGGTGGGTGGCGGTTTCGGGCCGCCCATCATCGGCATGCTGGCCGGCGTGGCGGGCACTGGCATCGGCGTGCCATCGACGTGGTGGCACAGGCCTGGCCCGGCAAAGGTGCGGCGCATCGCCGCCAGGCTATGGCCTTGGCTCTTTGGCATCGCCATCATCAACGGCATGTTCCTGGTGATCGGCTCGGTCATCCTGGTCTATTTCTTCGACCTCAACAACCCGGACCTGTTCACCAATAGCTTTTTCTTCTCCGTCATTTCCCTATCTCTCACGGTCTGGCTCGGGCGGGCATATGACCTCCAAGAGGTTCAGCAGCCCGATTGGAAGGCCAATGCCATGTCGAAAAGACAGCTCGCTCCTGGTCCGTGACCAGGAGCCAGACTCGCCCGGATCACCAGGAGCAGCCGGGTTCCGGCGATCCGGGCGAGTCGGATTCCGTACCTCGTCAAGGGACCACGCAACAACCCTACGCGCCCTGAAGGGCAAGCGCATCCGGCGCACGTGAGCGTGCCCCCCCTCCCCGGCACGGAGGCAGCCTTGCGTGGCTTGGCACTGTGCTTGCTCTTGGCCGGTGTGCGAGACAGAAGCCCCCGGCTCCGGACAGGTGACCCCGTCGCCCAAACAGAGCACTGACCTCGGCCGGATCTTTGGGTCCGGCCATTTTGCCCTTTTCAAAGTCCTGTGGTATGCTGAGTGTACCGAGAGAGAGAGCGGCGCTCGCCTGGTATATGTCCCAAGCAATCAGAACCAGCGCTGTCTTCTCTCGTTTCTTATTGGATCAGGGAGGGGAGGTTCATGTGCCCCCTCGCTGACCGGCCGGATCATATGGACGAGTCAATTGTGAATGTTGCCATGGGCATTGCAGCCTCTTCCTGGCCCGCACTTCCGGGACGGGCTCTGCAAGCCGCGATCGGCTGCCCCGGGTTCGCCGTCAAGAATCCAGCGCAGCCTGTTCCGAGACGGAACTAGGGAGGAAAACGAGTGCGAATCCTGCTGGTGATCTCGGAAGTACCCCCCGTGCGCAGCGGCGTGGCGCGGGTCGCCAAGAGACTAAGCGAGGGCCTGAGCGACCTGGGGTACCACGTGGACCTCTTGTCGCGTCGCGACCTCCCGCACTGGGAACTTGGAGAGATCCGGCTGTCCGCCATGCCGCTCCGGCTGCGGAGCCTCCGGGAGTGTTTCCAGGGCTACGATCTGATCCATCTGCACGGCCCCGTACCGACCTTCAGCGATGTCTTTCTCCTGCGTGGGCTTCACGGGCTGGGGCCGCGCCGGCCAAAGCTGGTCTACACCCATCACGCGCCGGTGGATCTACAAGGCTTTCCCATCCGCTACCTGGCCCGCGTATATAACGCGCTGCAAGAGCGCTTGGCAGCTCTGGCGGATCATGTAGCCGTGATGACGCCCGCCTACGGGCAGCGCATGTCTCGCTATATCCCCCAGGAGCGGCTGTCGGTGATCCCGTGGGGCGTAGATCATGAGCGCTTCTACGCACCCGTGGAAAAGCCCGGGCCCTTCACAGCCCTGTACTTGGGCCAAGTCCGCCCCTACAAGGGCCTGCCTGTGCTTCTGCGGGCCGCCGCCGGCCTGAGTGGAGTGCGTGTGTGGGTCATAGGCACTGGTCACTACGAGGCAACCTGCCGCCGTTTGGCCAAGCGGCTGGACCTGTCCCAGGTCACCTTCTGGGGATCCCTGCCTGACGACGAGATGATCGCTCTCGTGAAGCAGGCGCACGCCATTGTCTTGCCGTCAGTCACCCGGTCGGAGGCCTTTGGCATTGCGCTGCTGGAAGGGATGGCCGCCGGCAACGTCCCCGTGGCCTCGCACCTGCCCGGCGTGGCCGATTTGGTGGGCAGCGAGGGATTCACCTTTCCTCCCGGTGACGAGCAGGCGCTGCGCGCGGTATTGCAGCGTCTCCAGGACGATCCCCTGCTTCGCGCCCACACAGCCAGCCTGGCCCAGGCAAAGGCGGCCCTCTATCCTTGGGAGCGCACGGTCTTTGAGTATGACCGGATCTTCAGGCGGCTGGTCGCTCAGCCACAGGCTGTTCCGGTGTCCCCGGCGTGCGAAACCAAGATGGATGCCACAACTCAGCCAGCGCCGTGACCCGCCCAGACCGCCAGACAGGCCGATCCGCCGCCGGAGAGATCAGGGCATGAGCCGCGCCACCACACACAGTGCGGTGCTGGTTGCAGCCTTTGCCGCGACCGCCATCATCAACTACGCCTTTGGCGTAGCCATGAGCTGGTTCTTCACGCCGGCGCAGTTCGGCGTTCTGGGGGTAGGGCAGTCACTCCTATTGCTGCTGGCCTTGGCCGGAAGCTCCGGCTTTGCCTGGACCACGGCCCATGACATCGCCGCCCTGGGTGTGACCGATGGGACACGCCGCCGCTTCCGCGCCGCCTGGGTGTCCAACCTGGGACTGGGCTTGGGCCTGGGCGGCGGCCTCTGGGCACTGTATGCCCTGGGGTGGATACCCCTCGGGCCAGCCTACCGCTGGGTGGTTCCGCTGGTCGGCATCACGGCTGTGTTGCTGGCCGCGCGCGCGGTCGTCAACGGCGCCGTCCGGGGCTGCTACCAGTTTACCTCCCTGGCCGTGAATCAAGTGGGAGAGGTGGTCGTCAAATCGGCCGCGGGCCTGGCCTTTGTTCTGGCTGGCGCGGGTGTGGCCGGCGTCATCGCCGGGTTCGCGCTGGGCAGCGCCTCGGCGCTGGCCCACAGTTTGTGGGTCACGCGCGGAGCCCGGCTCTGGCAAGGCAAGGGCTGGACCGACGCCCAGGTGATGCGGGCTACAGCGCCGCTCTTCATGGCCATGTTCGGTACGGCCATGATGCTCAACCTCGACATCCTCGGACTCAAAATGCTGACCCCGAGCGGTGGAAATGAGCAGGCTGGCTATTACCAGGCCGCCGTCATCCTGGCCCGCACGCCCGTATACATCGCCCAGTCGCTCAACCTGGTGCTCTTTTCCTACATCGCGGGCGCTACAGGCGCGGTCGCCAGCCAGGGCGAAGGCACAACAGCCTATCTGCGTGTTGGGCTCAGAGCCTGGATCAGGCTGCTCCTGCCCGGGGGGCTGGTGTTGGCCCTGGCTCCCGAGGCAGCCCTTTCGCTCTTTTTCCCCACGCGCTACCTGGTGGCGGCGCCGTTGTTGCGCATTGCCGGCCTGGGCGGCGCGATCCTGGCTCTGGTCACCCTCCTGATCGCGATTTTTCAGGCGGGGGGCGGGCGGCGCCGGCCGGCCGCCGCGGCTGCCCTCGCCACAGCGGTGCAGATCATAGTTCTCATCGCCCTTGTGCCCCGTTGGGGAGCCTTGGGCGCGGCCTTCTCGCTGCTGGCCGCGGGGTGCACGGCGCTCCTGGCCATGACACCGCTGCTCCGGGCGGAGCTGGGCGTTCTGTGGCCATCTTCCGCCGCCCCTATCCGCACGCAGCTTCTCCGGACCTGGCTGCCCCTGGCCGCCCTGCTGCTACCCCTGTGGCTGTTGCCGGATGGAGGACGTGGCGCCGCCCTGGTCAAGTTGGGAGCATCCGCGCTGGCCTATCTGGCCGCCATGGCACTTGCCTATTGGTGGCCCTCGGCCGGCCATGAGCGGCCCAAGGAGCCCCGCCTGGCCCAGTTCTTGCAGATGCTGCTGGGGGGGCCGTAGGCCATGAAACTCCACCTGCGCGCGCCCTGGCGCTTGCTGGCAGTCGTCCTGATTTTCGCCCTGAGCGTTATGGCTACCCTCTGGCGGCGGGAGGTGGCGCCAGACCTGTTCACGGACGAGATCTTGTACGCCCGAGCGGGGGTACGGGTAGCAGGCGAAGGCGCGCTGGTCTGGGATCGGGGCGAGCCGATCTACGTCCATCCCCCCCTCTACTTCCTGGCCGAGGGGGCCTTCTTCCGGATCGCGGGTGCGGCCGGCGCCCCGCTCTACGCCGCCGGTGACATCTTTGCCCTGGTTTACCATGCCCGGATCCTGAACGCCCTCCTGGCGGGCACTACCGCAGTGCTCCTCTACTTCCTGGGCCGGCATCTGCGCAATAGCTCCCTGGGGCTCCTCCTCGCTGCGCTCTTTTTGCTCGATCCCTTTGGACTGCGCACCAACCGGCGAGCGATGTTAGAGACCATGGCCGCCCTGTTGGCCTTGCTCAGCATGGTCCTATTCCTGGCCCGGGCCGCCAGCCCACGGCGCAGTTCCTGGCCCTGGGCGGTTGGGGCGGGGCTGCTCCTGGGCGGCGCGCTGCTGGTCAAGGAGCTCACGATCACCAGCATTCCGGCGCTGTTGCTCTTTGGCGGTTGGCAAGCCCGGCGTGCGGTCCCCAGGCGCTCAAGTGGGCGCTGGTCCCTGCCTCACATGGTCCCGTCGTTGCTGGTCGTGTCGGTCGCGGGGCTGACCTATGGCCTCTATCCCCTGTGGATCCTGGGATCGGCTGGCTGGCAGGACTTTATCCAGGTCAAATGGCTCTCGCTCCAGCGGCTGGTGGGACTGGTACAGATCAGCGGCTGGAACCGTCCCGGCGTATCCCTGGTCGACTTTTTGCTTCAGCGCCTGGCCGCCTATGGCAGCAGCTATACCCTCCTGGGCCTGGGCGGAGTGGCGACCGCCTATCTACTGTGGCGCCACCGCGACAGTCAGGTCTCGCGTCTGCTGGTGAGCTGGAGCCTCATCCTCTATCCCTTCTTTGGCTTTGTGGCGTTGCTTGGCAGTGGCAACGACCAGTTCTTCTACTTTCTCCTGCTTCCGGCCATCGTGCTGACCGGCTATGCGGCCGTTACGCTGGGGGACGAGCTGCGGCCTCAACGCTGGCGCACAGCCTGGCAGGCGACGGCCGGTGCCTTCCTGGTCCTCCTGCTGGCCTACAATGCGGTTCAGTGGTGGACAACGTATGGCGCCGGAGTGGACAACGCCTATCATCGCCTCAGCACCTATGTCCAGCAGCAACTCCCCCAGGTCGAGGTCCTGAACGCGACGGGGGACGCACTCAAGTTTCAGTACTTTTTCCCGGACCGGCTCATCAGCGCCGCGGGAACGCCCGCCGAGGCACGGGCTGTGGGCGTGATCACCTTTGCCCTGGCCCCCAAGGATGTGGAGCTCCGCTACGGGCGGATCACGCCCGAGCTGGCCGAATGGATCGTGGCCAACGGCCAGTTGCTCACCTCGGCGGCGGGCGACAGCTACGGCCCGATCTATCTGTACCACGTGGACGCGGACGTTCCTGCCGGTGCGACCCCGCCTACGCCGTCAGATCTGGAGAGCGCCCGGCCCCGGCAGCGCCGGTTCGGGCCGGCCACGGGCGGCTTTGTGTCTGGCCTGCTGGTGGGCCTGGTCCTGTGGAGTATCGTGCTCGGGGCATTCGCCGCCGCCCTCTGGGTGTGGTCTTTCCGGTCACCCGGCCCTGGGGCTGATGCGACACCGGACCCGGTAGCGGGGGCCAACGGGGGACGGTCATGAGGGTGCCAGAACGCATCGCCTTTGACGCCCGCTACATCAACGACCGGTACCACGGCATTGGCCGCTACGCCTTCCGCCTGCTGCAGGCCCTGGCGGGACTGGGATCGGAGGGGGCCCCGGGCTGGGCGGGAGACTGCACCTGGGTCGTCTTTCGCGGGCAGGCCAGCAACAGCCGCTTCGACTGGGGATCCCTGGCCTCCCGGACCAACGTCGAGCTGAAGGACGGGCCGTGGCCCCTCTACTGGCCCCAAGAGCAGTTCGTGTGGCCATTTCAGCTACGCCGCAGCCGTGCGGATCTGTTCTACTCGCCCTATTTCGTCGCGCCGCTCGCGACGAGCCGCCCGGTGGTCATTACCGTCCACGACTTGATCTTTGACCGGTATCCCGCCTATATGCCTCACGCCTGGTCGCGGCCCTACTACCGCCTGCTGATGGCCCTCAGCACCCGGCGTGCGCGCCGGATCGTCGCTGTGTCAGAGGCCACAGCCGCCGATCTGGCCCGCCTTTATCGCGTCCCACCCCACAAGGTCTCGGTCGTCCTGGAGGCCCCGGATCCATCCCTGTGCCTGCCGGCCAGCGCAGCAGAGCAGGAAGCCCTGCGCCGCAGGCTGGGCATTACCGCTCCCTTTCTGATGAGTGTGGGGACACGACGGCCACACAAGAACCAGGCGCGACTGGTACGGGCCTTTGCCGCTGTGGCAGGCCAGATAGCCCACGACCTGGTCTTTGCCGGACCGGCGGACGAGCGGTTCCCCGACGAGGCGCGCCGCACGGCGGAGGCGGCCGGGCTGCAAGACCGTATCCACTTCCTCGGCTGGGTGTCGGAGGCAGACCTGAGGACCCTCTACGGACTGGCCGACCTGGTGGCCGTGCCCTCCTTGGTGGAAGGCTTTGGCCTGCCTGCACTGGAGGCGATGGCCTGTGGGACGCCCGTGCTGGCCGCGGATACCTCTTCGTTGCCAGAGGTCGTGGGCGATGCGGGCGTGCTCGTCGATCCCTACGATGAGGGAGCACTGGCCCAGGCACTGGTCCAACTCCTGCGCGATCCTGGGTGGCGCGACCGCCT
>JAMJFU010000380.1 GCA_023544525.1 Anaerolineae bacterium
CCTGCTCATCGGCCTGAGCGTGGACATGACGCTGCTGTGGGAGAATCTGCCGGCCATCGCCGTGGCGGTCATGGCCGTGGTCGGCAGCCGGGCGATCGTGGTCTATGGCTTCTCCTGGTTGGCCCAGCTGTTGGGCCGGACAAGACGCTTCCCGGTTAGCTGGCGGCACGTGTTATTCTGGGGGGGTCTACGCGGGGCGATCAGCCTGGCACTGGCCCTGAGCCTGCCGGCCACACTGTCAGCGCGTGCGGAACTCCAGGCCATGACCTTCGGCGTGGTGCTGTTCACACTGCTGGCGCAGGGCACCACGATCCAGTTCCTGCTGGAGCGGCTGGGCTTGACGGAACGGTCACCTCATTGGGTGGACCGCGAGATGCGCCTGGGCCGGCTATTCGCCGCCCAGGCCGGGCTGGCCCGCCTGGAGCAGCTCCACCGCGAGGGTCTGCTGCCCGACGAGATGTGGTTCGGTCTGCGCGAGGGATACAGAGAGGACCGCAAAGAGATCGTGCGTGAGCTCACCGGGCTATTCCGCGAGCACGCTGAGCTGGAAGGGGAGATGCTGTTCCAGGCCCGCCGGGAGGCGCTTAAGGCCGAACGGGGTGCGCTGTGGGATGCTCTGCGGCGGAACTACTTGTCCGATCGGGTTTACGAGGAGCTGTCCACCGAGGTTGACTACCGGCTGGAGGCCCTCGACCTCATCTACAGCGAAACACACGAGCGCCAAATCACCGGGGAAGAAGGTTAAGCCATGGGACCGATTGTGTGCGCCACGAGAGGCGGGGAGGCCGGCCGCCGTACCCAGGAGCGGGCCATCGAGCTGGCCAAGGAGCGGGGCAGCGAACTGGTCTTTCTATGCGTCTTTGATCCCAACTTTGCCGGGGAGCAGAACGAGGCGTTGGCCGAGGCGGTGGAAAAGGAGCAGCGGTGGCTGGGCCGCGCAGCGCTGGGCACCGCCCAGGCCCGGGCGCGGCAGCAAGGGCTGGATGCTGGCGCGGTGGTCCTGTGCGGCCCGGTCCTGGAGACGATTGAGGCCTACCTGCGCCGGGTCGACGCAGCAACCCTGGTCCTCGGCCAGCCAAGGGTAGACTCTGCCCTGACGGCATTCCACCCTAAGAGGGTCAAGTCCTTTGCCGAGCAGGTAGGTCAGAATGCGGGGGTGGAGGTGGTCGTGGTCACCCCGGAAGATTAGCCTCGTCCAATAGGGCTGCTTTTTGGATTATTTACGTAATCTTAACTTGACAAATCTACCCCGCGGGTTTATATTAGTGCGTGCAACTCAATGGGGAAGCCCGTGGGAGTTCTGGCAGTTATTCCCATTTAGCAAGGACACCAAGACCTAGCTCCCATCCAAACACCGTCGTATTGCTCCAACCACCGCTGGAAGCCATCTCAGGTTGATCCCTGGGATGCCTCTCATCAAGGCGGCGACCCAAATTGGCAAAACCGAATAGATACAGAAGTTCGAGGCATGCCTGCACGCCACTATGCTGCTGGAGCGCGTCACCTGTTCCGTGGCAGCCGTAGGCCGGGCAGTTGCCCCGGGCCGCCGTGCCGGTTTTCCGACCGCTCCAGGGATGAGGGCGCGGCAGAGGAGGGTAGACGCCACGTACTGATCTCTGGGAAGCGCACCAGACGAGGACCGCGGGCCAACGACAGGATCCCTGCGGACGCGATGTCCCCGTGCCATTGGGACCGCACAAGATAACAACAGCAAGTATCAGAGTCAACGTTCAGCAAGAGCAACACAGCCCGGCAGGACCTGCCTGCGTGGACAATAGAATGTAATGGTCGCAGCGGCAGGCCCGGGCAGGGCTGACTTCAAAAACACCAGAAAGGATAAACCGATCATGAGTACGAACTACAGAGGAACCCTGGCGCTGATCGTGGTTGGCCTGCTCGTGGGTGCCCTGACCCTGTTCAGCGCGCCCCTGAACGCGGCAGCCCAGCCGCAGTTCGAGGTAGTAGCCAGCGGCCTGGACAACCCGCGCGGCCTGGCCTTCGGGCCGGAGGGTGCGCTCTATGTCGTCGAGGCGGGAGAGGGCGGTGACACCTGCGGTATCATGGGACCCGAGGGACCGGTCTGCTATGGGCCTACCGGCGCGGTAACGCGCATCCTGGATGGCGAGCAGGAGCGCATTGCCACCGGCATGTCGTCGTTTGCAGCCCCAAATGGCCACAATGCCTTTGGACCCCATGACATCTCCTTCCAGGGCCGGGGTGGTGCATACGTGGCGGTCGGGGCTTGCTTCGCTCCTGGCCTCAGCGACAGCTGTGGAAAGCTGGTCAAGGTGGCGGCCAGTGGTGAGTGGCACCCCGTCGGCGACATCCTCGCCTGGGAGCTTGATAACGATCCGGACGGCGCCCACTATGGCGAGAGCAACCCCTACGCCGTCCTGGCCCTGGCCGGCGAGCGAATCGTGGCTGATGCGGCGGGCAATACGCTGCTGCGCGTTGATGCCAACCGCCAGGTCTCGATGCTGGCCCTCTTCCCGGCCCGCGACGAGGGAGGGTCCTGGATCGACTCGGTGCCAACATCTATCGCGATCGGCCCTGACGGGGCCTACTATGTCAGCGAGCTGACCGGCTTCCCCTTCCCGGTAGACGGGGCGCGCATCTGGCGAGTGGTGCCCGGGCAGGCGCCTGAAGTCTATGCCGACGGCTTCACCAATATCATCGATCTCGCCTTTGATGGCGACGGGAGCCTGCTGGTGCTGGAGATTGCCGCGGATTCGCTTATGTCGAGTCCGTTCGGGCAGTTGATCCGCCTCAATCCAGATGGTTCCCAGGAGACACTGATCGACGAAAGTCTGATCTCTCCGACGGCTGTGGCCATTGGCGACGACGGCGCTATCTACATCTCCAACCATGGGCAGAGCCCAGACCTTGGAGAGGTGCTACGGTTTGAGCTCGACTAGTACATAGCTTGGCGCATATCCTCTACGGGTCCCAAGGGCCTTGAAGGTCCTTGGGACCTGTGCGGCGTCTGTTCAGTTTGCCCGAGTCGTGGTACAATAGGCCCGTGTCAGCAGCGTTCACAAAAGCCACGAAGGCGCAAAGTCCTGCACCTGTGACCTTCGTGCTGCCTTGGTGGTGAGAAGCCGGCTTCTCTTTTTCATTCCGGCCTGTCCGGGTTAGGAGGTACCATGACAACGACCCCGTTCTATTCCTGGAGACCGCACCCCTGGCACGGGTTGTCCGCAGGCCCAAGCCCGCCGCAGGTGGTGCATGCCTACATCGAGATCACGCCCTACGATTTCATCAAGTACGAAGTGGACAAGG
>JAMJFU010000381.1 GCA_023544525.1 Anaerolineae bacterium
CCCCGCCAGTAGTCCGGGTTCGCCTCCAGGACGATCTCCGCCTTGGGCGTCCAACTGGTCAGGATGTAGGGGCCGGAACCGGCAGAGTTCTGATCCAACCACTCTTTGGCCCCATCGGTCTGGTCGGCATCCTCGGCGTCAGTGCCGCCCTGCTCCTGGACCACCTTGCTGTCCAGCACGCTCATGGCCGGTGTGGCGATCATGCCCAGGAATGCGGGCGATGCGTCCGTCAGCGTGACCTTGACCGTCTGGTCATCGACGACCTCCACGCCCTCGACCAGGTCCGCATAGAACGAGGGATTGCCCTTCAGGTTGATCAGCCGCATCCACGAGAAGCGAACATCCTCGGCCGTCACCGGATTGCCCGAGCTGAACGTGACGCCGGGATGCAGCTTGAAGGTGTAGACCAGGCCATCGTCCGAGACGGTCCACTCATCGGCCAGCCGGGGCGCTACTTTGGTCAGATCTGTGGGCCGGTATTCGACGAGCGTATCATAGGTATTGGCATGGATCATCAGGTTCGTCGTTTCGTAGGCGTGGTGCGGGTCCAGTGTGACTACATCGTCCATCACCATGACCATGACCAGGGTTGGAAGCTCAACCACTTCTGGTGCTACCGTGACTTCCTTGGCAACTTCGACGACTCTGGTCACTTCCTTTTCGACCTCGACGGTCTGTGGCTCAGACGTAGGGCCGCAAGCAGCCGCGAGGCTGGCCAATACAATAACTACGACCAGCAATGACGTAATCCGCTTCATTCTTGTCCTCCTCCTTGCAGTGGGTGAAGCCTTGCCAGAACAATCACACATCATCGACGCCGGCGGGCGCTCCTCACAAGCGGGTCTCGATCCGTTCTACCCTCTCCTTTCTCCGTCCTGTTGCCTGGCATCCTGCCCGATCGGCCACGGCAGCCACCGATCAGGGTCTCACCTTGGCGAGCGGGTACAAGCTCACCCCTCCGCTTTGGACCACTCTCTTCCCCGGCCCAGGCACCATCATATCACAATTCCTACAGCAAGGCAAAGCGCAGCGCTGGAGCCAGATATCAGGCAAGAGCCAGGCATGCTCGGACGCCGTACGCATGCCCACCGCCGCCCATCCCCCAGCACAACGAGGCGCCTGATATCGGCGCAGAGCCAGATAGTGAGGAGGAGCCAGGCATGCTCAGATGCCGCCCGCTCACGAATGGCCCCATCCCCCACCATTGAACCTCAAAAGTCCCCCGGGGTAGGTGGGAGGCCGATCTATCGGAGCCCCAGACCCTAAACCTTCCAGGAAGGTTGGCATCGTCCTGGAACACCCTGTACTTGGCGAGTGTCCCCTGCTTTTCCGGGGTTCCGGGTTTTGTACCTTCCTGGAGGGTAGTACGAGCCCACGGCGGCCCCTTGCCGGTTGCCCCCAAGGGTGCTATAATCCTGGCTATCGCGAGGGGGTTTTGCATTCTCCTGATCGGGGCAGGGATGGCGCAAGGATTGGTGTTTGATATCAAACGATTCTCCATCCACGATGGGCCGGGCATCCGTACCACCGTGTTTTTCAAGGGCTGTCCCCTGGCCTGCCGCTGGTGCCACAACCCGGAGAGCCAGTCGAGCCTGCAAGAACTCATCCTGCGCCCGAACCGCTGCATCCGCTGCGGGGCTTGCCTGTCTGCCTGCCCGCACGGTGCCACGTTCCGGGAGGACGATGAGTATCGCGTCAAACCAGCCAAGTGCCAACTGTGTGGCACCTGCGTAGAGGTATGCTACGCCGAGGCAAGAGAGATCGTCGGCCGATCGATGACGGTAGCCGAAGTCATGGAGCAGGTCGAGCGCGACGTGGCCTTCTATGACCAGTCCGGGGGCGGCGTCACTTTTTCGGGAGGGGAGCCCCTTGCCCAGCCCGAGTTCCTGCAGGCCGCCGTCCAGGCTGCCAGGGAGAGAGGGATCCACACGGCCGTGGACACCTGTGGCTATGCGCCCTGGCCGGTACTGGAGGCCCTGCGGCCTTATGTCGACCTCTTTCTCTACGATCTGAAGTTGATGGACGATGAGGAACATCGCCGGTTCACGGGCGTCTCGAACGGGCCCGTCCTGGAGAATCTGCGCGCCCTATCGGGGGCGGGACAGGCCATCGTGCTACGCGTGCCGGTCATCCCTGGCGTGAACGACGGCCCCGAGAACCTGCGCGCGCTGGCCGCCTTTGCTGCGTCCCTGCCACACCTGCAGGGCATAGACCTCTTGCCCTATCACCCCACGGCAGTGGAAAAGTACGAACGGCTGAACCGGGCCTACAGCCTGGCAGCGCTGCGCCCGCCTGGCCCCGAGGAAGTGGCCCAGATCGCGCAGGTGCTGGGACGACCCGGGGTCCCGGTCAGAATTGGAGGTTGAGACGATGGCTATGAGCGAGCGGGTGGCCCGCCTCCGGCAGCAGAGCCTGGAGGCCGTGCCCAGCATTTCGACAGAGAGGGCCGAGCTCGTCACCGAATTCTACGCCCAGCACAGGGAGCGGGTCTCTGAGCCGGTGCGGCGCGCCCTCGTATTCCAGCACCTGATGGAACACAAGGCGATCTACCTGGGGCAGGACGAGCTGATCGTGGGCGAAAAAGGCCCCGCTCCCAAGGCGACGCCCACCTACCCCGAGCTCTGTTGCCATAGCCTCGAGGACCTGGACATCCTGGATAGCCGAGAAAAGATCCCCTTTGCCGTCAGCGGCGAGGCCCGCGCGCGGTACGAAGCGGACATCATCCCCTTCTGGCGGGGACGCTCGATGCGTGACCTGCTCTTCCAGGAGATGGCACCCGAGTGGCTGGCTGCCTACGAGGCCGGCGTCTTTACCGAGTTCATGGAACAGCGGTCGCCGGGCCACACCGTCTTGGACGACAAGATCTATCGCCGGGGGCTGCTGGAGTTCCAGGCCGACATCCAGCGCAGCCTGGCGTCGCTCGATTTTCTCGGCGATCCCCAGGCCTATGCCCGGGAACAGGAATTGCGGGCCATGGGCATTGTCGTCGGGGCCATGATCCGCTTTGCCGAACGCCACGCCGAGTTGGCCGAGGCGCTGGCCCTCCAGGAGGCCGATCCGCAGCGCAGGGCGGAACTGGCGCAGATCGCGGCCGTGTGCAGGCACGTCCCGGCCCATGCCCCGCGGGACTTCTGGGAAGCGCTGCAGGCGTACTGGTTCGTGCACCTGGGCGTGACCATCGAGCTGAATCCCTGGGACGCGTTCTGTCCCGGCCGGCTGGACCAGCACCTACAGCCCTTCTACGAAAAGGCGCTGGCCGAAGGCACGCTGACCCG
>JAMJFU010000382.1 GCA_023544525.1 Anaerolineae bacterium
GGCACGGTAGGCGGGCACCGGCGCCTCGCCGGCCTCAATGCGAGGCGCCAGGGAGGATCGCCAGTCGTCAATGTCGAGAAAATGGAGCACAGATCCAGGGCCCAGCCGCCAGCCGCTGCCGGCTGGGCGGCGATCAGCTCGCGTAGCAGGGGAGAGGCGGGAGCAGTAGCGCGAGCCGAGGCCCATTCGGTCCAACTGGACTCATCCCCATCAAGGGTCCACACAACGTCAGCCGGCATGCACTCATCCTTTCGTCAGGAGCGCGACTCTCATGCGCCGGCGCCCTGGCAACGCCGATTATAGCATAGCTGGCTACCACGATCAAAAAGAGCCCCGGTCTCTCCAGGGGAAACCGGGGCTCGTACCCTCTTGTGCAATGGCTCTAGCTCTCGGCCTTCTCCGCCGCTTGAGGAAGCTCGACGGCGATTGGCTCCTGTTTTCGGAACAACAGGCCCTCGCCTTCTGCCTCGTCCACATCCACCAGCACGTGATCGCCCGGTTCTAGCTCACCGCGCAGGATCCGCTTGGACAGTGGGCTCTCCACAAAGCGCTGTAGCGTGCGCCGCAGTGGCCGCGCGCCAAAGGCCGGGTCGTAGCCTTGCTCGGCCAGCCACTTGCGAGCTGCCTCGCTCAGGTCGACGGCGATGCCCCGCTCTTCCAACCGCTCGCGGATCTCGCCCATCTGCAGGTCGACGATCTGCTGCACATGCTCGACGGTCAGGGTGTGGAAGATGATGATTTCATCGACGCGGTTCAGGAACTCGGGGCGGAATGTCCGCCGGAGCCCGTCCTCGACCTTCTTCCTGCTCTCGCGCGCTTCGTCACCAGCATCAGAGGCCCGCAGGAACCCCAGGGATGCCGCTTGCTTGGCATACTCGGTGCCGATGTTGGAGGTCATGATGATCACGGTGTTGCGGAAATCCACGATGCGGCCCTGACCATCGGTCAAGCGGCCGTCCTCGAGGATCTGCAACAGGGCATTCCACACATCCGGATGGGCCTTTTCGATCTCGTCAAAGAGAACGATCTGGTATGGCCGGCGACGGACCGCCTCCGTCAGCTGGCCCCCTTCCTCGTAACCGACGTAACCGGGTGGTGCCCCAAAGAGGCGGCTCACCGTATGCTGCTCGCGGTACTCGCTCATGTCGATGCGGACCATGGCGTCCTGATCGTCGAACATGAACTCGGCCAAGGCCTTGGCCAGCTCGGTCTTGCCCACGCCAGAGCTACCCAGGAAGATGAAGCTGCCGATCGGCCGGCGCGGGTCCTTCAGGCCGCTCCGCGCCCGGCGGATGGCGTCCGCGACGGCGTTGATGGCCTCGTCCTGGCCCACGATCCGCTCGTGGAGATGTTCCTCCATATTCAGGAGCTTCTCTGCCTCGGTCTGCAGCAGGCTGTAGACAGGGATGCCGGTCCAGCTGGCGACCACCTCGGCAATGTCCGCCTTGTCGACGATCTCGTCGAGGCCGGTCTCTTGGCGCCAGGCATCACGCTTCTCCTTGTAGTCGGCTTCGAGCATGATCCGCTCTGACTTGTACTGGGCGGCGCGCTCATAGTCGCGATTCTGCCAGGCCGCCTCCTCCTCGGTAGCCAGCTTCTGCAGCCGCGATTTCAGCGACTTGAGCTCTGGCGGCATGGAGTAGATCGCCACGCGTAGCTTGCTCGCCGCTTCGTCGATGAGGTCAACCGCCTTGTCAGGCAGGTGGCGCTCGGTGACGTAACGGTGTGATAGATGGGCAGCCGCGTCGAGGGCCTCATCCGTGAACGACACGTTATGGTGTGCCTCGTACCGATCCCGCAGCCCGTGCAGCATGTCGATGGTCTCCTCGACCGACGGCTCCTCTACCCAGATCGGGGCAAAGCGACGCTCGAGGGCACTATCCTTCTCGATGTAGCGCCGGTACTCGTCCGGCGTAGTGGCGCCAATGCAACGCAACTCGCCGCGGGCCAGGGCAGGCTTCATCATGCTCGAGGCGTCCATGGCACCCATCGCCCCGCCAGCACCGACCACGGTGTGGATTTCGTCGATGAAGAGGATGATCTCGCCCTCAGCGCGCTCGACCTCCTCCATGGCGCCCTTCAGCCGCTCCTCAAACTCCCCTCGGAAGCGGGTGCCGGCGATCATAGCCCCCAGGTCAAGCTGCACCACACGCTTGCCGCTGAGGATCTCTGGTATGTCGTCCTCGGCGATTTTGCGGGCAAGCCCCTCGGCGATAGCCGTCTTACCCACACCTGCCCCACCGATGAGCACCGGGTTGTTCTTGGTGCGACGGCTGAGCACCTGGATGACGCGCAAGATCTCGGCCCCGCGACCGATGACCGGATCGAGCTTGCCCTCCCGGGCCAGCTGGGTCAGGTCGCGGCTGTACTTCTCCAGGGTGCGGTAGTGGCTCTCTGCCTGGGGGCTGGTCACCTTTTGGCCGCCACGTACCTCTTCAACGACCTCCATGATGCGTTGGCGTGTGACACCCACGTCGGCCAAGATGCGGCCGGCAGGCGTATTCCGATCGGCGGCGATGGCCAGGAAGAGATGCTCCGTCGAGATATAGTCGTCCTTTAGCTTCGACGCCTCTTCGTTCGACTGGTCGATGACCCGCTTCAGCCGTGGCGTGATATAGACTTGGTTCACGCCCCGGCCATAGATCTGTGTACGTGGAGTTCGTTTCAACTCCTCGTCGAGCCTCTCGCGGATCAGTTCCAGGTCGAGACCCATCTGCTCCAGGATCTCGGGGATCACCCCATCCCGTTGTTCGATGAGCGCCAGCAACAAGTGCTCCGTATCGACCTGGGTATGTTCATAACGCTGCAAGACCTCGTAAGCCCCCCGGGCCGCGTCCTGCGCGCGTTCTGTAAATCGGTCAAATCGCATCATAGTCATTAACCTCTTGGCAGGATATCGATATCCTGTACTGAATGCATTCTACAATTCCTCGACGAGAAGGGATCCTGCGTTCCTATTTCTATATACGCTGGTTACCTGCATCCAGTTCCATTATATCACATAATCCCGGAAATCTTCTATGATTTCCATCACGGTATGATCTGTCTCTATTATACTATTCCTTGCCGTTTCTGGCAAATCATCAGATCCGGAGTCGGCCTGGCGCGGAAGCGACGCCGGTGATTGACCGACCGGCCCCGGCCAGGCAGTAGCCGGAGGACTGGCCTCCGGCTCTCCTTTGCCACCACAACCCGGTATTGCGTCTCGGGTGCACTAACGACTTGTCAGTGACAGAGCTGGAGCCGAGCTGGTGCTCGGCG
>JAMJFU010000383.1 GCA_023544525.1 Anaerolineae bacterium
GTGACAGGACGCATGGCAGAGTAGGGCGGCTGGACGACTTTGACAGGGCCCTGGATTGCAGCGTCGTAACCGTTGACGAAGCCGCTCCCCTGTGCTAGAATACAAACTATGAGCAATCTTGTTACAGCAAAGCTACAAGAGAAACTTGACGCCCTGCCAACCAAGCCAGGCGTCTATCTCATGAAAGACGTCGAGGGTCAGGTGCTGTACGTGGGCAAGGCGGTGAACCTGCGGGCCCGTGTGCGATCCTACTTTCACGCCTCAGCGGGCCACAGCCCCAAGATCCTGCGCCTCGTGTCCGGCATCGACGATATCGACTTTATCGTCACCGCCTCTGAGCTGGAGGCGCTGATCCTGGAAAGCACCCTGATCAAGCGCTACAAGCCCAAGTACAACGTCCGCCTCAAGGATGACAAGCGCTATCCATATATAAAGGTGACCTGGCAGGAGGATTTCCCCAAGGTCCTCATCGTGCGGCGCATGGAGCGGGATGGTGCGCGCTATTTTGGGCCGTTCACAGCCTCCTGGGCAGTACAGCAGACCCTGCAGACCCTGCGGCGCGTATTCCCTTATCTCACGTGCAACAGGAACATCACCGGGCAGGACGAGCGGGCCTGTCTCTACTTCGACCTCGGCCTATGCCTGGCACCGTGCATCGGAGCTGCCAGCAAAGAGGAATACCGGGCCATGATCGACGGGCTTTGCCGCTTCCTCGAAGGAAAATCGGACGAAGTCGTGGCCGATCTGGAGCTCAGGATGGAAGCAGCCGCCGAGCAATGGGATTTCGAGCAGGCTGCCATCTATCGTGACCAACTCTCTGCCATCCAGCGCGTGATCGAGCGTCAGAAGATCGTCTCCACGGCCCTTGCCGACCAGGATGTCATCGCTTTCGCCCGCGCCGACGGGGACGCCTGTGTCCAGGTCTTTTTCATCCGCCGGGGCCGGCTGATTGGCCGCGAGTATTTTGTGCTGGATGGCGCCGCCGAAGAGTCCGATCCCGAGGTGTTGGCCTCGTTTATCAAGCAATTCTACGACGAGGCTGCGTATGTGCCGCCCGAGATCCTGCTCCCCCACGAGATCGACGAGGCACTGGTCATCCAAAAGTGGCTGCGCAACCGGCGCGGGAACACCGTAGCGCTCAAGGTGCCCAGGAAGGGCCACAAGCGGGAATTGGTCGCTATGGCTGCCGAGAATGCTGCGGAAACCCTGGCGCACCTCCACGCCCAGTGGATAGCCGACGAAGGCAGGCAGTCGACGGCCATCGCTCAGCTACAGGAACATCTGGGCCTGGAAGGACCCCCCAACCGGATCGAGTGCTACGATATCTCTACAATCCAGGGCTCTGCCACCACTGGCGCGATGGTGGTCTTTGTCAAGGGTGTGCCGCGCAAGAACGACTACCGTCGTTTCAAGATCCAGAGTGTACAGGGCACGGATGACTATGCCAGCATGCGCGAGATGCTGCGCCGCCGCTTCCGGCGGGCCACGGAACCCGCGCCTCAGGCAGTGCAGGGCCCAGGGCGCAAGAAAACCTCCTGGGATCTGCTGCCGGATCTGCTGGTCGTGGATGGGGGCAAGGGCCAGCTCAACGTGGCGATCGAGGTGCTGGACGAGTTCGGCCTGAGTGACCAGGTGCCAGCCATTGGACTGGCCAAGCAGGAGGAAGAGGTCTTTGTCCCAGGCCGCCTAGAGCCGCTCCACCTGCCGCGCAATGCAGAAGGGCTGTATCTCCTGCAGCGCATCCGGGACGAGGCTCACCGCTTTGCCATCGCCTATCACCGCCGGGTCCGGGGCAAGCAGACGATCCGCTCACAGCTGGATGAGGTGCCGGGCATTGGTCCCAAGCGCCGGTCGGCCTTGCTCAAGCATTTTGGGTCCATCGATGCGATCCGTAATGCCAGCGTGGACGAACTGGCGGCCGTGCCGGGGATGACACGGCCAGCTGCAGAACAGATAAAGACAAGCCTATAGTAGGCCCAGAGAAAAGCCTCCCGAGTCTAGATCCTCGGGAGGCTTTGGCATCTGCTGGGGCACTAGGGCGGCGTAGGCGCCCGGGGCATCAAGCCTGGGATCTGCAGGATCACCTCGTAACGATTCCCGAGCTCCTCAAGGACCATCAGCGGGCCCTGCTCCATCCGGTTCCTCCACAGAAACTCGAGCGCTGGCCCGTCGACCCAGGCACCACCAGCCATGGCCGACAAGGCTGGCGACAGGACCTCTGGCCAGGCTACCGGCTCCACGCCACTTTCCCAGGACATGGGCTCGGCCATCACCCAGCCAATCTGTGGCTCGTAGGCTGCCACCTGCGTGGCCCCCGCCCCGCCATGCAACAGGCTATAGATCTGGTCAAGGGCCTCAGGCGCCCCGTCAAAGTACTCGCAGACCGACCTGTTTTGATCCGCCAGATTGACGCGGATACATTTCGTCGGAAGGTCGGTGGGCGGATTCTCGACGGTGTAAAAGTCGTCCATCTCGAAATATCCTTCGCCGGCCATCCACGCCAGCAGATCCTCGACCTTTTCCTGGGAAAGACGTCCTTCCCAGACATTCATGCTGGGACCATCCTTGTCGGTCCAGACAACCCGGCCGTCGCCCCACAGCCGAAAGTCGGGGATGTGGTTCTCTGCGTACGTTTGCGGGACAAAGCCACCGGCCGTATCAGCCTCGATGAGCAGGTGGTCCGCCTCGGCCGGGTAGGACAGATCTGGTCCGGTGCCTCCGCAGCCCGCCAGCAAGACCAGCGCCAGGGTGAGCAGGATCCAGGTTCGGGTGACAGCGATGATAGCCATCTTCACATTCGTCTCCAAGCTTCAAAGGTTACGGCGAAAACGCTTCCAGTATCTGATCGACCAGGTCGAGGATAGCCTGGATCAGGGCCTGGAAGGGGTTGCTGGGCTCATCCTGCCCGGCAGGCCCTTCCTCCGCTTCCGGCGGGGCGGCCGTAGCCGGCACTGCCTCTGGCAGCTCGAGAGGTGGGGCCTCCCCCTCGCGGATCTCGTAAGCGGTGCCGTCGAGCACCACGATGATGTGGTCACCCAGGGCCAGGTAGCGGCCCCACTCCGGGCGGGCAGCGAGCAGGGCGAAATAGTCTTCGCTGCCAAAACCGACTGGCATGGCCTTCATCTTGTCGGGATCAAAGGTGGTGTCGGTCCAAACCCCTTCATGGAGGACAAACGTCTTGTCTCCCACGTAGCGGACCGGGCTGTCGGGGCTGGCCTCCGTCCCAGCGCTACCCAGCGAGGGGCCGGCGCCCATCGAC
>JAMJFU010000384.1 GCA_023544525.1 Anaerolineae bacterium
GTTTGAGAAAGCCGGTAATCAGATTCAGTAGGGTGGTCTTGCCCGAGCCATTGGGCCCGATGAGGCCCAGTATCTCGCCCTGCTGGACCCCGAGCGATACATCGTGAATGGCCTTCAAACCGCCGAATGACTTGTGGACGCCTTCGAGTTTCAGGTATGCCATCTGCTTGCGCTCCTCTGCATAACGGCAGTGCTCGTACGGGAATCGAAAAGAGTGGTCTTGCCCGAGCCGTCAGGCCCGGCAAGTCCGATGATCTCGCCCTCCTGCTCTGAAAAGTCCGGGCGAAGGACGGCCATCAGGTGCACATTTCTGGCAGTCGTGCCTGCCTTGCCGCGACAGGCCTGGCCGGTCGGCTGACCCTAACCTTGTGGCTGCGGCTCTTCCACTTCCACAAAGATGATGGCGCCGGCCGGGCAGTTCTGCTCGCAGGTTCCGCACTCGATGCAGATCTCCACCAGGATCAGGTTCTTGGCATCGCCCTCCACGATGGCGCCGCTCGGGCAGCCTGCCTCACAGGCCCCGCACAGGATGCATTCGTCCGTGATTAGATAAGGCATCTTTCCCTTCCCTCAGCACTGGCTGCAAAAGGCTCCCGTTGACTAGCCGGCATACATCCCATCCGGATCGATTTCCTCGCGGATCAAGCGGACCTGCTCCGACGTGGGCGGTTCGGTCGTGGGAACAGCATCAGGCACGATGGGTTGGAAGTTCATGTTCGCCAGAACCTCCTCTTGCGTGATGCCAGGATGGATCGAGACCAGCCTCATGCGCCTGCTCTCGGGGTCAAAGTCAAAGATCGCCTTGTCCGTGATCACCCGGCTCGGCCCTCCCGCCAGCCCCGCCGCCTCACGTTCCTCACCGCCTCGCAGATAGCCAGGGCTCGTCACAAAGGCCACGGCCTCGTTGAGTTTTCGTGCCTCGTGGCGGATGATGGTGATCGTCCGGCGTGCGTAGGAGGCGATGTCGTTGGCACCGCCGCTCCCGGTAAAGTGGCGGTACTTGCCCTTGGGGTCGCCCAACAGCGTCGTATTCAGGTTGCCGTAGGCATCGATCTCGAGACCGCCCAAGAACCCCACATCGACCAGGCCCTTGTGCAATACGGTGCCCAGCATGTCCACGAAGCTGCTCAGGATCTTGGCCCGGTACCAGATCCTGGGATCCGCGAGACCAACGGCCGTATCTACGGGCTCGGGATCGACGACGCCCAACTCGAAGAGAAGCGTGATATTCGGCGCATGGGTGCGCTTGGCAAGAAACGACACCACGACCGGCAGTCCAAGGCCCACGGCGACAATCTCGCCATCTCTCAATTCACGAGCGCCTGCTGCTGCCATCAACTCCAGGGGCGTATATTCAAACTCTGCCGTCATCGGTCTTCTCCTCGCACCCTCAGTACCCAAGCGCCGGATCGGCCGCCAGTCCATCCAGATGACTCGCGCCGCCGATCAGCTCCAAGTACTCTTCGTGGTCCCGAGTGCCGTACACGTATCTGTCGAGGTACTCCCGGGTTCCCTCCGGTGTCCTGGAAGCCTGGGCATAGTGCTTGATGTGGTCTGCATCGAAATCGTAGGCGTGATACACGGCGGTGGGATGAGCGGCGTAGGGCAGGTGAACCACGTGAGAGACGCGGAATCCCGGAATCACGGTCCGCTCTGGCTCGCTGCGGATCATATCGGTAGACACAAGGCGCTCGGTGATGATGATCCCCCGCTTGCTCGCCTTCAGCTGCTCTTCATTGGTCCAGCGCGGGCCCAAGATCCAGGCATTGCCCTCCTCGTCCGCCACCTGCACCTGAATCACCGCCACATCGGGCACAACTGGTTTCAGCACCAGCCAATCGTCCCCGGTAAAGGGGTCATCCACCATTGCGACCTCGGACGGCGCCACCTCCTGCAACCGCTTGAGGATATCCGACCCTCGCAGAGAGCGTATCGGGATGAACGGCAGGCCGAGGGCGCCGGCCAGGAAGCGGAAGGCCATCGAAAGGCTGCTGTACTCCTCTGCGATCAGCGTTCCCTGCTCGATGCCCCGGTTGATGCAGTGGTGCTGGCCAAAACGACCCCGTGAACCGCCTCCGGAGATGATGCGTTCCACGCCCCCCCCGCCAACCAGTATGTCCGCCTCCATAGCCGTAACGCACTGGGAAACGGTCAGCCCCTTGATCCCCTGTCGGATCACCTCGTGGGCAAACGCCATGGCACATCGAGAGATGGCGAACCCTGACAGAGAGACGTGAGATCCATCTGGGATGGATGCCACGGCATCAGTGAGTGTTGCGACCTTGGTCATGTTCGCCTCCGATCAGTCAAACGTCGGCCGCGATTCAAACAAAGCGAGAAGCAAGTGGCAGGCCCCGTCCTCAACCTTGATCTCGGCCAATTCAACGGGGCGATCCAGCGTCTCTTCAATGGCCAGCACCACCAGGTTGGCGGGTATGCAGGTGAAGGGCTCCACGCCCTTGGCCATGAGCCCCTGCTCGACTTTCTCGTGCAGGCAGCCCTGCACTGTGAGGCTCAGCAGTTTGCCGTCCATCTCGTGGGACATACCGGCAACAATTCCCTCTTCCTGCAATACCTGCTCGATGACCTCAACGATCGGCTCTACTTCCCGGATTTCTATCCTGGGCAGGCACTTGTCGAGAAAGTAATCGCGCCCGACCGTCGTGACCCGAAAGCGTGCACCCATCCCACGCTCATCCCAGAAGGCTTTTTCGAGGTCATACACGATGCTGTTGACATAGTCCAGAGAGACCCCCTTGCTGCTCATGCTTCCTCCTCATAGTACGCAACATCCCACTTCTCATCGTAGACCAACTCATGCAACGGCAGACGTGGGCGAGGCCGGTGAGGGCGCGTGGGATGGCCAACGGCGACAATGCTGACGACCTTTGCTCCCTCTGGTACACCGAGCAGGTCTTTCAGGCGTTCCTCATCGCGGATGTCGATGCAGGGGGCGATCACCCAGCAGGCACCCAGACCCAGCGCTGTCGCCATCAACAGGATGTTTTCGATGGCTGCCGAGGTGTCGTAGGGCAGATCCCAAACATCCTTCCTGCCGCAGACGACGATGCTCACCGGGGCGTCCGCGAGAAAAGCAGAAACCCGACCGGACGTCAGTTTCTCAAAGATGGCCTTCTTTTTGGCCTCATCCTCGAGGCTCTCGAAGCGGGCTTGCATCTGTTTGGTTACATATTCGGCAGTGAATCTGCGACCGCTGCCACCACCCGCGATGGCACCTAACTGCTTTCGCGTGGCG
>JAMJFU010000385.1 GCA_023544525.1 Anaerolineae bacterium
CGCCGAGCACCAGCTCGGCTCCAGCTCTGTCACTGACAAGTCGTTAGTGCACCCACCGTGAACGCCCCGCAGTGCCGCTTGCTCAGCCCGATCGGCGGTGCCCTGGGAAAGGGAATTTGACATTTGGGGGCAGTACAGGTATAGTTGGATGCGTGACTGAGGAGAATGGACGCCCGCTGGGCGAATGGCTACGGCAGCGCCGCGAAGAACTGGGCATCGACCTGGGACAGGCGGAGGCGGACACCCGCATCCGCATCCGGTATATCGAAGCCCTTGAAAATGAGGATTTTGGATCCCTGCCCGACCCGGTCGTGGGGCGGGGTTTTTTGCGTAACTATGCTTCCTACCTGGAGCTGGACGTCAAAGAGGCATCCGACCGTTATACGCGGCTCGTGCAGCCGCCGGAGCCGGAGGCCTTGCCGGGTGAGGGAAGCCCGCCATTCGGGTCAGAAGCCTTCCGGCCAGTTCCCCTGCACGAAATGCCCGGCTTTCGCGCGACACGAGGTTGGCTCGTCATTGGAGCGATCATCCTGGTGGTGGCACTGGCCGCAGGAGCCTGGTGGGGATACCCCTACCTGAGCCGTCTGCTCTTCAGCCAGAGGGTCGATCCCACGCCGGCACCAACCCAACAGCTGACCGCCAGCGATCTGCCGACCAGCACACCGACCTCCTCAGCTGCCGCGACCAGGACATCAACGGCGTCGCCGGCCACCGCGGATACCGGCACCGTGGAAGCGACGGCTACGCTGGAACTGAGCCCAACACCCAGCCTCACACCATCGCCTTCGCCCAGTCCCTCGCCGCCCGTCTACACGGGCATCTTCCTGGAGCTGGTCTTCACCGACACCTCCTGGATCCAGATCACGGTGGATGGAGTGCGGCAGTTCCAGGGCGAGTTAGAGCCCGATACCTACCGTTCCTGGTATGGTGAGGAGCGTGTCGAGCTGCGGATCGGCAACGCTGGCGCCGTGTTGGTCACGGTGAATGGCGAGTCGCTGGGTACCTTGGGCGGCGTGGACGAGGTGGTCGACCGGGTCTTTGAGAAGGTGGACGAGGAGGTGACCCAGGCTACGGTGACGCCCACGGGCCAGGGGATACCGGCCGAGACGGCGACCACGGTCGAGCCCACCCCTTCCGAGACCGCTACGCCAACGCCCACGGACACGGCTACGGCCAGCCCCACAGACACGGCCACTGCCAGCCCCGCGGACACCGCTAGCCCCTAAGCCAGGCGCCGCCGGGTGACTGGCCAGGTTGCATGGATCCGGCTCATGAGCGCAGATCGAGTGCCAGTCATCGGCCTCACCAGTGGCACGATCCCCTCGGACGAGCAGCACCGGCCGCCACGTGTTGGTCAAAACCAGACCTATGTCCAGGCCTTGCTACGGGCTGGCGCTGCACCCCTGCTGATCCCCAATCTTGCCGACCGGCACCTCTTGCGCGCAGTGTACGAGCGCCTGCACGGCCTTCTCCTGACGGGAGGGGGAGATGTGGATCCCGTACACTACGGCGAGGTGGCCCATGAGAAGTGTGGGATCCCCTCGCCGGAACGAGATGAGACAGAGATGGCGCTGGTCAGGTGGGCGGTAGACGAGGGAAAGCCACTACTGGCCATCTGCCGGGGCATCCAGGTGCTGAATGTGGCCCTGGGAGGCAGTCTCTATCAAGACATCGAGGCCCAGGTTCCGGGGGCGGGCAGGCACGACTGGTACCCAGGACACCCGCGCACGCTGCGTGCCCATCGTGTTGCCTGCCTGGCGGGTTCGCGCCTGGCAGACTTTATGGCTAGCCGTTCACTGGAAGTGAACACCCTGCACCATCAGGCGATCAAGGAACCGGCGCCGGCCCTCGAGATCACGGGTACTGCGCCAGATGGCATCGCGGAAGCCGTTGAGGTAGCCGGGCATCCTTTCGCCCTGGGTGTCCAGTGGCATCCGGAGGAACTGGCGGAGGAAGATATCCGGGCGCAGGGTCTCTTCAACGCTCTGGCGGAAGCCAGCAAGCTCTAGCCTCAGGCCTGGGGACGGGCGCGGCAGATCAACCGTGACCCGATGTGCCCGTTGCCTCCAGCCGCGGGTGCGGGACAGAGAGGGCGGACGGCGGTGACCGGGCCGGTTGGGGAGGGGCTGGTAGCCCTCGAAGGTGGAACCAGGCAGGTACTGCACAGGAGGAGAAACCGTGGGCGAATGGCTGGAGTCGTTGGTGCCCTGGGGGACCGAGGTCCTCGTCCAGATCCAATTTTACGCCGATGCGTGGGTGATAACCCTCTTTGCCCTTATCTCCCCCCTGGGCAGCGAGCCGTTCTATGTGATCCTGCTGCCCGTGATCTACTGGTGCGTGAGTAGGAGGATCGGGGTCGGCCTGGGTATCCTGTCGCTGTCCTCGGCCTGGCTCAACAGTACGATCAAGTACATTTTTGCCATCCCCCGCCCCGCTGACCCCCGGTTGGATATCTCTTACCCCGAGACGAGTCCTTCCTTCCTCAGTGGTCACGCCCAGGGTGCAGCGGTTAACTGGGGTTACCTGGCTATCCGTTTGCGCAGCAACGCCTTTCGCGTGGTGGCGATCGTCTTGATTGTGGCCATCGGCCTGTCTCGCATGGTCCTGGCCGTGCACTTCCCCCAGGATGTCATCGCAGGCTGGCTGGTCGGGCTGGGGCTGCTGGCACTCTTCGTCTGGGCCGAGCCCAGGGCAGGCCGCTGGATCGGAGCACTGCACCCGGCAGTGCAGATTGGACTGGCCGTCGCCCTATCTGTTGTCCTGATCTTCCTGCACCCAGCCGACACCGAAGGGCTCTATCCCGCAGAGGGAGCGATCACACCTGCGGCCAGCCTGGCTGGCCTGGGCGTGGGTGTGGTCATGGAGCGGGCCTGGGTACGGTTCAGGGCAGATGGGGCCTGGGGAAAGCGTGCCCTCCGCTTGGTGGTGGGACTGATCATCGTCGGTATCCTGTACGTCGGGCCGCGGCTGATCTTGCCTGAATCCATGCCCTACGGTTTGGAGGCGACGCTACGCTTTGTGAGATATGCAGTTCTGGGCTGGGCCGTTGCCTTCCCATGTCCCTGGTTGTTTGTGCGGCTCGGCCTGGCGGAACAGGAAGGCAACGACAGCCAGGGGACGGGCGCCAGTCCCCAGGTCTGAAGCGGGGCTACACCGGCCTGAAAGCCGGCCAGGACTGGGTCCCTCGTTCACATCAAGTTTCTGAGCTCGCTGACACTCTCGAGGATGAGGTCCGCGCCAGCAC
>JAMJFU010000386.1 GCA_023544525.1 Anaerolineae bacterium
AAACTCGAACAGGCGAAAGGGTCCATGCAAGCCACTCTGCGGCCGCGTCAGACAGCCTGGTCATCAACAGCCTGGTCATTGCCGAAATCGTGTGGACGCTGGAATCGTACTATGGCCTGGCACGGGACAGCATCAAGAGCAAGGTCCTCGCCATCCTCAATACCCCTGGCCTGGAGGTAGCGGAAGGGGATCTGCTGGTGCAGGCCATCTTCTGGTACGCAGACAAGAACATGCACTTTATTGACGCCTTTAACGCTGCTTAGCTATTGGCCCAGGGATTGACGACTGCCTATACGTTCGATCGTAAGCACCTTGCTCGGATTGAGGGTATGCAGGTGCAGGTGCCGGGCGGTTAGTCGACCACCCAGTCCTTCGGTTCAGCCCGGTCAAACAAGGCGGAGAGCTTGCTAGAGGGTACCCGAGAAGACGCTCCCGCGAGCCCTCACTCGGTCCTTGGCAGACGCGGTTCCAGGCAACAGACGACCTCGGCCGTGTCGAAAATCTCCCTGCGGCGTAGCCAGTTGCGGCTCCGCTCCACCGCTCGCCGGCTTAAGAGGTCTACCTTTCGACCCAGCAACGCCTCGAGTTCTTGTTCCATCTGGATGTGGTCCAGCAAGCTCCAGTCAGCATCCGGGGCAAAGTCGACCAGGATATCCAAGTCGCTCTCGGCATCAAAGTCGTCGCGCAGCACTGAGCCAAAGAGAGCCCACTCGCGTATACGCCACCGTTGGCAAAACTGAGAGATGTCACTCTCTGGCAGATCGAGGTTAGTTGCGCTGAATCGCGCCATTCGTGCCTTACCTCCAGGTCCCATCATACACCGGAGCGGAGATCTTGTCCATCAGGGTCAAGAGCAGGTCCTCCTCGATCCATGACTTCTTTGGCCCGCGCCAGAAAGAACGCCTTTAGTTCAGATACTGACAGGGGCTTGACCATACGAGGCAATATGCTCACCGTTTCGACCTGGGCCAGGGCCAAGGCCAGCCAATAGTCGTCCATGCCGATGTGCTTCTGCCGTGCTAGGGCCACCAACCGCTCAAAGGGCATCAGCTCCTGCACGATAAAATAGACGTCCACATAGTCCTTCGGTTCAGCCCGGTCAAACAAAGCCGAGAGCTTGTTGCAGGCAATGTCTGTGGGGTTGTCGACGTCAATCTGCAGCTCCGGGTGGCGGCGTACCGGTTCGAGGCGGTAGGGGCTGTCCAGCGCAAAATCAAATTCGACCCGCTCTGCGTCGGCAGAGCTGACAAACGCCTCAAGAAAGGTGCCCAGCGTCCGAGTGAAGGTGATCTCCAAGCCAAGCCGGCTGGCAATCTCTTGCATCGTCGGCACCACGTGGGGGATCGCTGCAGGGTCCTCGGTAAACAGATCCAGGTCCACCGAATAGCGGTGGTGCAGATAGAGGGCAGCGAGGGCGGTACCGCCCGTAAGAAAGAACTTGTCCTGGAGCGGTGATCTGCCTATCTCCTCGAGGAGCCTACGCTGCAGAGGAGTCAACAAGTCCATGGCGCGCCCTGACATCGGGCTGATCGAAGTACCACTGCCAGAAACGGCGGATCCTTTCGGGAAGGACCAAATGAGGCAAATAGGCGTAGATAGTGCGCAGGCCAAGGTTTCGGATGTCCTCCATCCGTCCCCGGGTCAATACCCGCGCCACATACCATCGCCGGAATGCCTCATCCTGTACAGAATCGTCGGGGATGTCATAATCCCAGACAAGGTCCGGGTTGACTTGTATTGCATCTTGATCGGTCACATCGCTTGGCCTCTTCTGTTATTCTACCACGATCGACTCCGCAACGCAACATGCTTCTTCGCAGAGTGCCCAGACTTCGCGCCGGTCCGACGAGTCGCCAGATCGCGTCAAAACGCCCGGGTCACGGCGCTTGAGAAGCCGTCCTCATGGGCAGACACCATGGCGAGAATCTAAGACTGGCCCAATCTTGAGATTGGGCCAGTCTGGTTTGCCGGGGCAGATCAAAGCGGTGGAGTGAGGCATCCCGGATGACGGGCAATCAACGCGGGTAATGACAATAGTTGGGATGCCTCACCCCAATCCGCAGGGACTAGCGACGCGGTCTGCTGCCAGTGTGCTCCAGGCAGCCCATCACAACGCCGCAGGATTTGTCACACGAGATGCCGCCTGCTGCCGGGCGGCGACCTGCCGGGCGGCGATGAGCCGCTTGGCCTCCAGCCGGATCAGGTGCGGCAGCAGGGCCCGGTACACGCCACAGTAGGCAGCGTGTAGCGGCGTGTCGCGCAGCAGCGGACAGCCGCCGGCACAGGCCGCCTGCCAGCGGCAGTCCCAGCAACCCACCCGGTCCGCCGCTGGCTGGAACAGGATCTCCCCCTTGCGCCGCACCGTGTCTAGCGGATCCACTGCCCGCAGGTCCGACCAGGGATTGCCCAACAGCATCTGGCAGGCAGCCACGCGACCCTGGGTATCGACGGCCAGGTAATCCCGGCCGGCCGAGCAGGGGTAGGCGTGCGGCGCGCCGATCTGCACCCGGTCCAGGATGCCACCCAGCGGCCAGGGATAGTCCGGCGCATGCGCTACCAGGTCAAAGGCCGCCAGGACCCGCTTCACCATGCGCTCGGGCTCGGGCACCAGGGACGAGGGCAGGACGCCGCCTGGACCCGCCACGCAGGGCCGGTAGAAATTCAGGTTGAACGGCAGGTCGCGTGCCAGGGCAAAGGCCACGGCCTGGCCAAAATCGTCCAGGTTGATCGACGTGAGCGTGATCGAGATGTTGGGCCGCAGGCCGCAAGCGATGGCCCGTTCCACGCCGTCGACCACGGCGGCGTGGGTGCTCCGGCCATCGGGCCGGCCCCGCAGGCGGTCGTGGCCCAGCGGGCCGCCATCCAGCGAGACCATCAAGCGCATCTCGGCCCAGGCGGCAAAGGCCAGCATCTCCTGCGTCAGGTCCACGCCGTTGGTCAGGATCACCTCTTCCAGGGCCAGGCCGGCCCGGGCCGCGCCGCGGGCGGCCCGTTCGTGGAGGCTACGGATCAGATCGAATCGCAGGGTCGGCTCGCCGCCAGCGTACTTGAGCTTCAGCACGCGGTAGCCGCCTGCGGCCGCCCACTCCAGCAGCCGGTCCACCGCCCGCCGGCCCACCCGCTCGCCCATGCTGCGCGATCCGCGGTCGACGTAGCAGTAGGGACAGCGCAGGTTGCAGTCTTCGGTCAGATGTAGCCAGGCAGACAGGGTTGACCTGGG
>JAMJFU010000387.1 GCA_023544525.1 Anaerolineae bacterium
CCGGCAACCTGGTCAGCGCCCTGCCCGCAGCCGACGGCAGCGTGGCCCTGCTGGCCCTGGATGCTGAGGTCGAGATTGCCGACGGGGGCGGCAGCCACTGGCTCCCGGTGGCCGAGCTCTTTTTGGGTCCGGGCCGCTCGGCGGTGGATCCGACCCGGCAACTGGTCACGGCCATCCGCTTCCCCGTGCCTGATGGGCGCCACGGCTCGGCCTGGGAGCGCATCGGCCGGCGGCGAGCGCTGGTCCTGCCTATCCTGAACTGCGCCGTAAGCCTGCGGCTGGACGCCAACGGCCACAACCTGGCCTGGGCCCGCATTGGCCTGGGGCCAGTGGCACCGGTGCCCTTCCGGGCGCGTGAGACCGAAGCATTCCTCGCCGGGCGTCCAGCCACTGAGGATACCTTTCACCAGGCAGGCGAGATCGCCGCGACGGAGGCCCAGCCCCGCACCAGCTTGCTGCGCGCCTCAAGGGAGTACCGGGTAGAGGTGCTAAAAGTTCTGGTCCGCGAGGCGCTGGCCCGTGCCGCGCAAGAGGCGGCGGCCCGAGAATAAGGGACAACCGCGGGCGGCATAGCCCGGCACTGGTCTACACCTAGAGCTTAGGAGAACCTGAACGCCATGGAGCCCAAGACCTATCCCTTGACCATGACCGTCAATGGACAGCAGGTGAACATAGAGGTAGAAGCCGACGAACTGCTCGTGGACGTCCTGCGGGATCGCCTGGGTCTGACCGGCACCAAGATCGGCTGCAATGAGGGTGAATGCGGCGCCTGCACCGTCATCATGGACGGTGAGGCCGTGCTAAGCTGCCTGATCCCCGCCCTGCGGGCTGAGGGCCGGCAATTGCTGACCATCGAAGGGCTTTCCGACGGCCAGGCCTTACACCCGCTGCAGCAGGCCTTTGTGGAACACGGGGCAGTACAGTGCGGCTACTGCATCCCGGGTTTTGTGCTTTCGGCCAAGGCGCTCCTGGACCGCAATCGCGAACCCAACCGCGACGAGATCAAGGAGGCCATTGCCGGCAACCTGTGCCGCTGCACGGGTTATGTCAAGATCATTGAGGCCATCGAGGCGGTCGCAGGCAGCGAGGGATAGGTGCCCTTGATTGAGGCGGATCCGGCTGCTGGGCTCTATATCCACATTCCCTTCTGCCGGGCCAAGTGCACCTACTGCGATTTCAACTCCTTCGCTGGCTTGGAGCCGCTGTACGGCGAGTACGTGCGGGCCGTGGCCCAGGAGCTCGAGTCGGGGCCCCGGGCTGAGCTACGCACGGTCTATATCGGGGGCGGCACACCCACCGTGCTGCCCCTTTCTGATCTGTCGCACCTCCTGGAAGCTGCCCGCAGGGGACGTCCCCTACCCCCAGGCACCGAGGTGACCATCGAGGCCAATCCGGGGACCGTGGACGGCGCCGTGCTGGATGGCCTGTTATCGCTGGGCGTGAATCGCCTGAGCCTGGGCATCCAGAGCTTTGACGACGAGGAGCTGCAACTCCTGGGCCGCATCCACACCGCAGCGGAGGCACTGGCCGCCTTCCAGGCTGCCCGCGATGCTGGCTTGCAGAACATCAGCCTTGATCTGATCTTTGGCCTGCCCGGCCAGGACCTGGACGCGTGGCGGGCCTCTTTGGACCGGGCCCTGGACCTGGGGCCGGAGCACCTGTCGCTGTACGCCCTGTCGGTCGAGCCCGGCACGCGGCTGGCTGCCAGCATCAGGCAGGGCGAGCTGCCCCGTCCCGATCCCGATCTGGCAGCGGACATGTATGAACTGGCCGAAGAGGCTTGCGCCGCAGCCGGCTACCAGCACTATGAGATCAGCAACTGGGCACGGCAGGACGGCCTGCGCTGCGAGCACAACCTGATCTACTGGCGCAACGAAGCCTACGTAGGCGTTGGTGCCGGCGCCCACTCCTGGGCCAGGGGCCAGCGCTGGGCCAACGTCGCCTCGCCCTCAGCATACGTCGCGCTGATATCACGAGGGGAAAGCCCCCTTGCCTCCAGCGAGGCCATCCCGCCCGAGCTCGAGATGGGCGAGACGATGATGATGGGACTGCGCTTGCTGGACGAGGGCGTGCCCTTTGAGCGATTCCGGCGGCGCTTCGGATCAGATCTACGGCAGCGGTACGCTGCCGAGATCGACGAACTGGATCAATTGGGCCTGGTCGAGGTCGATGAGGAGCGGCTGCGGCTCGCGCCACGGGGCCGCCTGCTGGCAAACCAGGTCTTCTACCGGTTCCTGCCCCTGTAGGTCCAGCTGAAGCCACGCGAGGCGGGAGCCGGCCGCGATGGCGAGGAAAGGAGCACCCACCATGGAACAGGAAGGCTATGATCCACTGGCCTCGGTACAGGCTGCCGGTCCGCCCGGCACGATCTCGTTCATCTATGGCCTGCCCGACCCGGCCACCTTCCCGGCGGCGGACCTGGCCCAGGCGGCGCAGGAGGTCCTCCACGCGCGGGCCGCGTTGGCCCTGCAATACGGCCCGGAGCAGGGCTACGGCCCCCTGATCGACTACCTGCGCCAGAAGCTGGCCCGCGAGGAGGGATTGACGGTCGAACGGCCCCAGATCATGCTCAGTGGGGGCTCGTCTCAGGCCATCGACCACCTCTGCACCCTGTTCACCCGGCCTGGCGACATCGTGCTGGTGGAGGCACCGACCTATCACGAGACGCTGCAGCTCTTCCGCGACCACGGCCTGGACCCACGGCAGTTGCCGACGGACGGCGGAGGCTTGATCATCGAAGCCCTGGAAGGCCGCCTGCAGGCCCTGGCACGCCGCGGGCAAAGGGCGCGCCTGCTCTATGCCATCCCCAACTTTCAGAATCCAAGCGGTATCACCCTGGCCGATGACCGGCGCGGCCCGCTCCTGGAGCTGGCACAGCGCTACGATCTGCTACTGGTGGAGGACGACGTCTACCGTGATCTGGCCTACGAAGGCCAGGTGCCAGCCTCACTCTTTGCCCTGGACCAACGGCAGCCTGGCTGGGAGGATGGCATGGGCCGGGTGCTGCGCATCGGCAGCTTTTCCAAGATCCTGGCGCCCGGCGTGCGCATGGGCTGGCTGCTCGGCCCACCGGGCCTCATCGAGCGCTTGATCGGCAGCGGCCTGCGAACCATGGGCGGCGGGGTCAATCCCTTCATGGCCAACGTCCTGGCGACCTATTGCCGGGCCGGCCTGCTGGAACCGCACATCGAGCAGTTGCGGCGGCTGTACGCCGAGCGAC
>JAMJFU010000388.1 GCA_023544525.1 Anaerolineae bacterium
GATCCCCGGACCCAGTGCAGCCAACGTGGAGAGCACGGTTGGGGGCAAGGGGCTGGTGCGGATGGTAACCTGGCGGCGGGGGGCCAGGATCGATGTCAACGGCCCGTTACGCACCAGGCGCCCCCTGCTGATCACCGCGACGTCGGTGCAGACCCGGATGACCTCGTCCAGGTGATGGCTGGATAGGAGAACGGTCCTGCCCTCGTGCTGCAGGGCCAGGATCTGGTCACGCATGAACTTCTGGCCCCCAGGATCCAGGCCCTGGGCCGGCTCATCCAGTAGGAGCAATGGCGGATTGCCGAGGAGGGCCTGTGCCAGCCCGACGCGTTGGAGCATGCCCCGCGAGCAGGCTCCGAGCCTGCGGCTGGAAACCTGCTCCAGTTCCAACAGGTTCAGGTTCTCGGCCAGCGCGTTTCTGAGGGCCGGGCCTCGCAGTCCTGCCAGCCGGCCCACCTTCGTCAGGTACTCGCGGACGGTGAAGCGTGAAGGATAGAACGCTCGTTCTGGGAGGTAGCCGATGCGCGCTGCAGGCAGTCCCCCGCGGTCGATCTGGCCACCATCGGGAAAAATGAGGCCCATGACCAGGCGCAGGAACGTGGTCTTGCCGGCGCCGTTCGGTCCCAACAGCCCAAAGACGGCCCCGTCTGGTATCTCCAACGAAAGCCGGTCAAGGGCTGTGAGCCCGCCGTAACGTTTGCTGATCTCCTCGACCCGGATCATGGGGCTGCTTGCCTGCAGAGCCGCTCTGGCCCCGGATCTTGCTACGCACGGGACGTCGCGGGTGATTGAGGGCTGCGGCTCAGGAGCAAGGCCTATGAATAGTCGTAGAATCCCTTTCCACTTTTGCGACCCAGGTGCCCGGCGAGCACCATGCGTCGCAGCAGCGGTGGGGCGGCGTACCGCGCATCTTTGTACTCTTCGTACATCGCGTCGGCGATAAAGAGGCAGGTATCCAACCCTACGAAATCCAGCAGGGTCAGAGGCCCCATGGGATGGTTCAAGCCGAGGTGGATGGCAGTATCAATGTCCTCCTTGCTGGCCAGGCCATTCTCGTAGATGTGCACGGCGTCGAGGATGTAAGGCATCAGCAAGCGGTTAACAATAAAGCCGGGGGTATCCTTGGCCGTAACCATCGTCTTGCCCAACGACGCCCCGAACTCATGGGCGATCTCCATCGTCTCGTCGCTGGTCAGGATGGTGCGCACAAACTCAATCAGGGGCATGACGGGCACAGGGTTGAAGAAATGGATGCCCAACACCTTGTCGCCACGCCTGGTGACGCTGGCCATCTCTGTGACGCAGAGCGACGACGTGTTGCTGGCCAAGATAGCGTGTGCTGGCAGGACGCTGTCGAGTTCCGCAAAGATCTCTTTCTTGATGGCCATGTTCTCGATCGCGGCTTCGACGACGAGGTCACAATCCCCAAAGTCGGCCAGATCCAGCGTGCCTTGCATGCGCGCGGTGGCCTGGTCTGCCTCTTCCTGGCTCATTTTGCCTCGGGATACCGCCTTGGCCAACGACTTGTTGATGCGGTCCAGGCCCTTTTGTAGCAGGGCGCTGTTTACCTCGCGGACCAAAACCTCGTATCCTGATCGGGCACAGACCTCGGCGATTCCTGAGCCCATCAGCCCGCAGCCGACGACGCCTACCCTTTTGATCTCCACTGTCCTACTCCTTCTCCTCTCTCAGAGGTCTGCAGAACCCTGCACCGCAGGGGCACTCCCTCGCCGGGTCCCTGCTATGTCGGCCCCTGCTCAACGTGACGATGAATCGCGCCGGCGATACCTGCTCGGTCTTGGCCACTGAGGCGACTCGTCCGCTTTCCAGGTGGCCCGTCCTACGTCCTCTACCAGCCGAGGTCGCCAGTCCTCGTCATACTCTGGCTGAGCTCGCTGTTGGTCATACTCCTTTTCCTTCACGTTGGCAGGGATCCGTAGAATAGCCATGACCGCCTCGACACGCCACAACTGCGCAGCGTCGGTCTCGCCCAACTCCAGCAGGACCGCCTGCAGCTCTGGGTCGGCGACCATCTCCTTGTCCACCAGTTGTGTCTTGTACCAGGACACGGCCCGTCTGAGGCCGTCGTGGATGAAACGCAACTGCGATCGCACATCCTCCCGGCTCGCGGCGTGGTTCAGCAAGCGCTGGTCCAGGTCCAGGTCCTGCACCTGGACGTTGAGACGCCGCAGGTACCTGGACACGGGGCCGATGGCTGACTGCTGTGCCTGGATCAAGGACTTGAGGACCTCGGCCACAGTAGGGCCTGGATTTAACTCCAAGTAGTCCTCAAAGACCTTGATGTAGGTCAGCTTGTACCGGAGGTTTCGAGTCAGGCGGATCTCTACGATCGATTGTGTCATTCTGGCTCCTTTCCGCGGCTATTGTATCATATTTCTGAGCCATTCGCCAACACAAGCCCGGCAGGGATGTGCCAGCGTAGGGTAAACGTATAGTTTACGTCCAGTACTGCTACGCGCTTTGTGGTAATATACCTGTGAGCAACTGGCATGGTTCATGGCGGGCGAGCGTCATCCTGATCCGGAGCCCCGCGAAGGGCGGGAGCGAACGGCACAGGTCATGAATGGGCCATGCCACTTCTCAAAATTCTTCTCCTCCTTTTGATAGAGAGCTAAGGGTTGGGCCGCCCTTAGCTCTCTGTGTTTCTTTGGCCGGATCGTCATGCCCGAATAGCCTTTGCACTGATCCGATCGCCCAGGTGGGCGAACAGGTTCCAGCGACGTTCACGGCATATGCGTCCATGTTGCGTGGCGCGTCCTCCCGCCTCTGCCGGGCTCGTGCCTTCCGACGCAGGCTCGGGTCAGCGTTCAAACCAGTTGAGCATTTGCATCACCATGCCAACGTTGCCCGATACCTTGATCTTGCCACTCATGAAAGCCTGGACAGGGTTGAGGCGGTTATGATACAAGGCCACGAAATCATCGGCATCCATTGTCACCGTCACGTCAGGCTTGGTGCCGGACGGTGGCTGGACCTGGCATACCCCATCGGCGATGTCCAACACCCATACGCCCCCGCCGTCGCCCCTTAGATCCAGTTGGATGGCCGCCTTGGCGTTGCCCGCCTTCTCTGGTAGAAAGGCCTGCGGCATGGACTGGACGAGTTCTGATGCCTGCTTTGTCATGAGTAGCCCTCCTCAATGGTTGTTAGGTGTGGAGCCCGGCGAGGAGTATAACACAGCCCCTGCCAT
>JAMJFU010000389.1 GCA_023544525.1 Anaerolineae bacterium
AGAAATTCACACCTCAGCTGCTCCAGACCGATGCCGACCTGGACAAGTTGGTGCAGTTGGTGCGGACCTACTTCAGGCTGGACGGCCATCACATCCAGTTCAACGTGGTGGACGCGGAAACGCTACGCGCTGCGCAGCAGAATCCTGCGGAACACCGGGATCTCATCGTGCGCGTGGCGGGCTACAGCGACTATTTCTGCGATCTGGGCCAGGCGCTCCAGGACGAGATCATCGCCCGGACCGAGCACCGTTCCCTGTAGTTGCTTCGACCCGGCACGACAGGCACCATCAGGGGGGAGTGGGGGAGAACCATGACCAAGATCGCCATCGTCACCGATACCGATTCGAGCCTGCCGGTCACCGTCGCCGCGCGGTATGGCATCCGGCAGGTGCCGATCGTCGTCCAGTTTGGGCCAGAGGCTTTCATGACCGGCGTCGACCTGGACGATACGGCGCTGTTCGCCCGGGTCGACCGCGAGGGCCGGCTGCCCACCACCTCCGCCCCGGCACCGGGCCAGTTCGCATCGGCCTACGAGGCGGCCTTTGCCGAGGGGGCCGAGCAGGTCCTGTGCTTCACGGTCAGCGGCGAGGTCAGCGCCACGTACAACGCCGCGGTACTGGCTGCCGACCTGATGCCCGACCGCCAGGTCACTGTGTTCGATACCCAGACCCTGACCATGGGCCAGGGGTTCATGGTCCTGGCCGCGGCCGAGGCCATCGAGTCCGGCGCCACGGTCGAGGAAGCGATTGCCGCGGCCAGGGCGGTTGGCGACCGCACCCACATCTACGCTGCCCTGTCTACGCTCAAGTACCTGGCCATGAGCGGCCGGGTCGGGCACCTGGCCGCGGGCATGGCCACGCTACTGGACGTCAAGCCCATCCTCACCGTGCGCGATGGGAAACTGGACCTGTTGGAGCGGGTGCGCACCACGCGCAAGGCGTGGGCCCGCGTCGTCGAGCTGTCTGCTGGGGCCCTGGAGGGGGGAGAGATCGCGCGCATGGCCATCGCCCACGTCGATGCTTTCGAGCAGGCCAAGGCGTTCGAGACCCTCGTCCGGGCCAGCCTGCCCTGCCCCGACGAGATCATTATCGCCGAGCTGACGCCTGGGCTGTCGGTGCACTCCGGGGCAGGCATGGTTGGCCTGGTGACCGTGGCCGCCTGAATGTGCCAGGCCCATTGTTTTGTCCAATGCCATTGGCTGTGCTATAATCGTCCCAGACGCCGTCTGCCTGGCCCGACATTTGCAGGCTCCGGGCCGAGACGGCCAAGGACAGGCATGACAGTCCCGGGCCCAGCCCCTGGGGCCGGTGGCCCAGCAATTACACAAGCACACCCAAGTGAGGAGGTCGAACCATCATGCAGAAAGAGGTCATTGCCACCCAGAAAGCACCGGCCGCCGTGGGGCCCTATTCCCAGGGCATCCGGGCCGGCGATTTTATCTACACAGCCGGCCAATTGGGCATCATCCCCGGCACCAAGGAGTTTGCCGGTAGTGAGATCGAGGACCAGACCCGCCAGGCGTTGCAGAACCTGCAGGCGGTGCTGGAGGCGTGCGGATCCTGCCTGGAGCACGTCGTCAAGACGACCGTCTTTCTGGCCGACATGGGCGAGTTCGCCCGGATGAATGGCGTGTACGCCGAGTCTTTCCCCGAGTCCCCACCCGCCCGTTCGGCCGTCCAGGTGGCCGCCCTGCCCCTGGGTGGGCGTGTCGAGATCGAGGCGGTGGCCCTGGCCTGTGATTGCGAGGGTGGGCAGGAAGACTGCGGCTGCGGCTGCCGCTAGCCCGGGCTAAGGGTCCCGAGGGCCTGGCCGCGAGCCCGCGCGCCGTAGAAGCAGCCCCAACGAGGCAGGGCATGCCCCCTGACCCAGCAGGAGCACCATGACCGCCAGCGAGTTCACCATCTCCCAGACATGGCAGTCGGACCGGCGCGGGCCGGTGCGCTGGATCCTGTCCCATGTCCTGCGCCACAAGCTGTTTATCCTGGGCATGTTCTTTGGCGCCTTTAGCAATGCGGCACTGGCGGCGATTGTGCCCATGTACATTGGCCAGGCCTTTGATGCCGTAGGCTCCTCGCCTCCCGACCTGCGGGCCGTTGGTGCTGCCTCGCTCATCATCGCCGGCTCGCAACTGCTGCGCGGTGGGCTACAGCTCGCACGCAATTTCTCTTCCGAAGTCCTGGGCCAACGGCTGGAACGAGACACCCGCGACGAGCTGTATGCCAACCTGATCGGCAAGAGCATGTCGTTCCACGATCTGCGACCCACGGGTGAGTTGATGGCCCGGGCCACCAACGACGTGCGGGAAGTGAACCTGATGTTCAATCCAGGTGTCAACCTGGTGGTTGGCTCTCTGAATTTTCTGTTCATGCCCCTCTTTGTGGCACCGAGCATCCACCCGCACCTCGTGCTCTCGCCCATCCTCTACCTGGTGGCCTATGTCGGCAGCGTGCGCGACTATCTGAGGCGGCTGAATCCGGCGGCGCGAGAGGTACGCCGCAATTTTGGGGATATGAACGCCACGCTGGTCGAGGCCATCGAGGGCATCGAGACGGTCAAGGCGGCGGCACAGGAGGAACAGGAAAGCCGGCGCTTTCTGACGCGGGTTACCGAGTGGCGCAACGCGTACGTGCGGCAGGGGGACATCGAGGCCCTGTACCTGCCGCTGCTGCTCCTGGGCTTGATTCAGGCCGGCGGCCTGCTGCACAGCCTGCTGCTCTTCCGGGCGGGCAGCATCGACGTGGGTGACGTGGTGGCCTTTAACGGGCTGCTGCTGCTCTTTGGCTTCCCTACCTTTGCCGCGCAGTGGGCCTACTCGCGCGTGGCGACGGGCGTGGCCAGCGCTCGCCGCATCCTGGAGCTGATCAGCGCCGAGACCGAGCTGGATCAGAATGTGCGAGGCCATGAGTCATCGATCAAGGGTGAAGTCGTCTTTGATGGGGTCAGCTTCTGCTACCGCCCACCCACGGAGGCCTGTCCCCGCGCGGAGACGGCCCTGGAGGGGGTCAGCTTCCGGGCGGCACCCGGGCAGACAGTGGCCATCGTCGGACAGACCGGCTCGGGCAAGAGCACCATCGCCAAGCTGATCAACCGCATCTACGACGCGGACGAGGGCCGGGTGCTGGTGGATGGGGTCGACGTACGGGACTGGAACCTGGAAGTCCTGCTCGATGATCGAGATCTGCCGCCGCAGGACTTCCAG
>JAMJFU010000038.1 GCA_023544525.1 Anaerolineae bacterium
CTTTACCTCCTATTACCAGTTGCGGGCCACTGCCCGGAGCATCAGCCGTCCCCTGGCCGACGCTGGCATCGTCGTCTACCAGCAGGGGGCCGGCACCTCTCGGGTCCAGCTCCTGGAGAACTTTCGGACGACGCCCAAAGCGGTGTTGATGGGTACGCGTAGCTTCTGGGAGGGGGTAGACGTGGTCGGCCCGGCACTGAGTGTGCTGGTCATCACCCGGCTTCCCTTCTCCGTGCCGGACGATCCGATCTTTGCGGCGCGTGCCGAGACGTTTGACGATCCGTTCGGGGAATATGCCGTGCCAGAGGCCATCTTACGCTTCCGGCAGGGCTTTGGGCGGCTGATCCGCACCAAGACGGATCGGGGCGTGGTAGTGATCCTGGACAAGCGGGTCCTGACCAAGACCTACGGCCCGATGTTCCTGAATTCCCTGCCCGAGTGCACGCGGATCAGGAACTCCCTGGCCAACCTGCCCGAGGCGGCGCGCCGCTGGCTGTCGGGCGACTGGCCAGATCAGGATCGTTGATCGCCTCCGGCGTGCTGCGGCTCAGCCAGCGCGGCCGGTGATGTACTCCTCGGTGAGCTCTTCTGCTGGGTTGATGAAAATCTGGCCCGTCGGGCCATACTCGATGAGCTCGCCAAGCCAGAAGAAGCCAGTCCAGTCGGAGGCGCGGGCGGCCTGTTGCATATTGTGAGTCACAATGACGATGGTATAGTCCTGCTCGAGGCGGCGCATCAGATCCTCGATGGCCAGCGTGGCCTCAGGATCCAGGGCGGAGCAGGGCTCGTCCATGAGGATCACCTCTGGCTCGACGGCGAGCACGCGGGCGATGCACAGTCGCTGCTGCTGCCCGGCATTCAGCTCTAACGCCGATCCCTTGAGGTCGCCTCTGACCTCCTCCCAAAGAGTGGCACCCTCCAGGCTGATGCGCACCAGGTCATCCAGGCTGCGTTCCCTGTGCATGCCCAGGACGCGGGGTCCAAAGGCGACGTTGTCGTATATCGACTGGGGAAAGGGATTGGGCCGCTGGAAAACCATACCGACGCGCTGGCGCAGGTTGACGACGTCGAAATCGGGGGCATAGATGTCCTGGCCGTCGAGCAACACCTCGCCCGAGATGCGCACGCCGGAAATGGTGTCGTTCATGCGGTTGAGGCACCGCAAGAAGGTGCTCTTGCCGCACCCGGATGGCCCGATGAGTGCTGTGATCTGCCGTTCCTTTATGACCAGGGAGATGCCCTTCAGGGCCTGGAAATCGCCGTAGAACAACCGCAGGTCACCTACTTTCATCTTCTGTGGATATTCCATGCCTCAACCCCGGCGGGCAAGAACAGTGCCCGGCTTGAAATGGATGCGAGCCTGTCCATCTCTGGACAAGGTTCCGACCGTGCAGCGATTTCCGGCATTGTAGCAGAATGAGAGGCGAAAGTCAAAAGGAGGTTTTGACCTTCCAGGCAGGAGATGTTATAATCGCCGCGGGGTCGACTGTATCTCGGTCAAGTGAGGGGGGGAAGGTGGGCAGTAAGTCAGGGAGTAGGCTACGTTCGATCCTCGCCTTGCTCCTGTTAGCAGCGGTAGCCGCTTGTGGCCCGCAGCAAGGTGAGCCTCAGACACCCGCTCCAGGCATTGGCACCAGCCTGGAGAACAAGGGCTCTGACACGATGGTCAACCTGGCGCTGGCCTGGGCGGAGGCCTATGCCCAGGTCCAGCCCGACCTGCAGATCGCGGTCACAGGTGGGGGGTCTGGAACGGGCATCGCTTCCCTCATCAACGGCACGGTAGACATGGCCAATGCCTCGCGGCAGATCAAGCCCGAAGAAGTAGAGCAGGCGCAAGCCAACGGTATCGAGCCGGTCGAGCACACAGTCGCTGGAGATGCCATCGCCATCGTGGTCCATCCCAGCAACCCGGTCGACGGCCTGACGATCCCCCAGCTCTCGGACATCTATACAGGGAAAATCTCCAATTGGGCGGAGGTCGGAGGCGAGGACCGGCCTATCGTCCTCCTGTCCAGGGAATCTAACAGCGGTACCCATGTGTTCTTTCTCGAAAACGTGGTGCGGCAGGGCCAGGAAGAGAACGATGCCCTTTTTTCACCAAATACCCTGTTGATGCCCTCGTCCGAGGGCATCTCCGCAGAGGTGCGCCAGAATCCCAACGCCATCGGCTACGATGGTCTGGGCTATGTGACCTCGGACCAGAAGGTTGTTGCCGTGGCCGTGGGCGAGGGGCAGCCATACGTTGAGCCCAGCATAGAGACGGTCAGGGACGAGAGCTATCCCATCGCCCGGGGGTTGTACATCTATACGGCGGGCGAGCCACAGGGTGCGGTGCAGACCTACCTGGCGTGGATCATGGGGCCTGAAGGCCAGGCCATTGTCCGGGAGCTGGGCTTTGTGCCGCTGCAATAGGCCAGGTTGGGCTGGCCCTGGGAGCGAGCAGGTAGTCGGAACGCTGGAGGCGGCGTGAGGAACAGAGAGTTCGTGATCGAGGCTTTGATCCGGGTTGCCGGCTTTTCGGCGATCTTTTTTGTGGTGCTGATCTTCCTGTTCCTGATGCGCGAGGGGGTTCCCGCGTTCTGGGAAACCTCGGCGGGCAACTTTTTTGGCGAGCGTTGGTACCCCAATGAGGACCTGTTTGGGACCCTGCCCCTGATCCTGGGCTCACTGCTGGTGACGCTGGGGGCGGTGGTCATTGCCCTGCCGCTGGGGCTGGCGACGGCGGTGTTTATCCGGGAGTTGGCTCCTGGTTGGTTGCGCGAGATCCTCAAACCCCTCGTCGAGATCTTGGCAGGCATCCCTTCGGTGGTGCTCGGTTTCCTGGGGATGGTGGCCGTCTCGCCGCTAGTGCGGGAATGGCTGAACGTGCCGACGGGGCTGACCGCCTTCACCGGTTCACTGATGCTGGCCTACATGTCACTGCCGACGATCATTAGCGTAGCCGACGATGCCATCGACGCTGTGCCCAAGGCCCACCGGGACGGTGCCCTGGCCCTGGGCGCGACCCACTGGCAGACCATCTGGCGGGTGGTGCTGCCCGCAGCGCGCTCGGGGGTGATCATCGCCGTGATGTTGGGCATTGGCCGGGCCATCGGCGAAACGATGGCGGTGATGATGGTCACCGGAAATGCAGCGCGCATCCCTCAGGAGTGGAATGCCCTATTCTTCCCGGCGCGGACCATGACTGCCACCATTGCGGCAGAGATGGGTGAGGTGGCGCAGGGCAGCACCCACTATCACGTGCTGTTTGCCGTGGGCATCCTTCTCTTTGCAGTGACCTTTGTCATCAACGCCATCGCCTCTCTCGTTGTGATCAAGGGCGGCCCGCGACGTGGCGGGCGGCTGATGGGCTGACCATGAGCCGTCCCCGTTGGTTTGTGCAGTTGGTGAGAAGAGCGTTTCCAGGGCGCTTTCTGGCGGCCCGGGCAACCCATTGGCCAGTCGTTGGCGCCGTGGCAGACCGCTGGCTCTTTGGGGGTGACGAGCTCTACTACTTGCCCAAGGATGGCGTGATCCAGGTTGGGGAAGCGATTGGGACGGCTGAGGAGGTGGTCCTGCCGTCGCAGGTTGTGGAGTACTTTGTTCTGGAAGCCAATACACACTGGATCATGGACCGCTGCCTTTGCCGCGACGGAGCCGGCTGTGAGGACTATCCAGTCGATCTGGGCTGCCTGTTCTTGGGCGAAGCGGCAGCAGGCATTAACCCCAAGCTGGGGCGCCTCGTCTCGAAAGAGGAGGCGCTTCTGCACGTGCAACGCTGCCGCGACGCAGGGCTGGTGCACCTCATCGGGCGCAACAAGCTGGACACGCTGTGGCTGGGCGTCGGTCCGGGTGACCGGCTTCTGACTATCTGCAACTGCTGCCCCTGCTGCTGCCTGTGGCGTGTCCTGCCTCATGTGGCCCCACAGATCGGGGCCAAGGTGCAGCCTATGCCGGGGTTGACGGTCAGCGTGGGCGACCAATGTGCCGGCTGCGGCGATTGTACTGAAGTATGTTTTGTGGACGCCATCGAGTTGGTCGATGGTCGGGCCGTGATCGGTGAAGGGTGCCGCGGCTGTGGTCGCTGTGCTGAAGCCTGCCCCCAGGGGGCAATCGAGATTTCGGTTCGGGATGGGCACTTTGTGGAGGACCTGGTTGCGCGCATCTCTCCACTGGTTGATGTCGCGTGAACCGCTGGGGCTGTGACAACGGGTAGCTTGGGGCCAATTCGTACCCTCGGTGATGCCCGGGAGGAAGCATGTCGAGACAGACAAGCCAAAGGATCGCCTTTGCCCTCTTGACCTTTCTGGCGATCGTGGTTATGGTGCCCATCGTCCTGGTCGTCGCCTACATTATCGTCCAGGGGATTGGCGCGGTGAACTGGGAGTTCCTGACGTCCTTTCCGCGCAACGGCATGAAGGAGGGCGGCATCCTGCCGGCTGTCATCGGGACCGTGCTGCTGACCTTTGGCACAGCCATTGCCAGCATCCCCCTGGCCGTGGGTGCGGCCATCTACTTGTCAGAGTATGCGCGCGATACGTGGCTGACCCGCAGCATCCGGCTGGCGATCATCAATCTCGCCGGTATTCCTTCCGTGGTCTATGGCTTGTTTGGCCTGGGGCTTTTCGTGCTCTTTCTGGGACTGGGGACGAGCATCGTGGCCGGCAGCCTGACGTTGGGGCTGATGACCATGCCTGTGGTGATCTCCACCGCCGAGGAGGCGCTCCTTTCCGTCCCGCAGCGGTTCCGTGTGGTGAGCCGGAGCCTGGGCGCCAGCCGGTGGCAGACGATCCGCCAGGTGGTACTGCCCAATGCCTTGCCCGGGATGCTGACAGGCGTCATCCTGGGCCTGGAGCGGGCAGCAGGCGAGACGGCGCCCATTCTGTTCACGGTGGCTGCCTTTTATCTTCCCCAGCTGCCCAAGAGCCCGCTGGACCAGACCATGGCCCTGCCATACCACCTGTATGTGATCGCGACACAGGTGCCTGGCATGCCTTTGGAGATACAATACGGAACGGCGTTGGTCTTGCTGGTGCTTGTATTGAGCTTGAATGTCGTCGCGACGGTCATCCGCAGTCGCTTCCGTCGCCGTCGCCAGTGGTAGGAGCCGGGTCCTGCCGTGGCGTGGGTGTGCCCTCTTCTGCCCGCACTGCGGCCCAGATCAAGAGGCGAGAATGGCGAAATTCACCGTTCGCAATCTGACGTTTCGCTACGATGACCACCTGGCTCTCCAGGACGTGAGTCTGGACATACCGGCCAATGAGATCACGGTCATCTTTGGCCCCGCGCACGCAGGCAAGAGCACACTGCTGCGCTGTCTGAACCGGCTGAACGATCTCATCGAGACCGAGGCCATCCACCTGGAGGGCCAGATTCTCCTGGATGGGGAAGATATCTATGCGCCGCGCGTCGACGTCACCGAGCTGCGCCGGCGGGTGGGCATGGTCTTTGCCGTGCCGATCCCGCTGCCGCTCAGCATCTATGAGAACGTGGTCTATGGCCTGCGAATGAGGGGCGAGACAAGCTCCAGCCTGCTAACGGAGCGCGTGGAGCGCAGTCTGCGCCAGGCCGCGCTCTGGGATGAAGTCAGGGATCGCCTGGACGAACCCGGCGTGCTGCTCTCGGGGGGGCAACAACAGCGCCTGTGCCTGGCTCGCACGCTGGCCCTGGAGCCGGATGTGATCCTGCTGGACAACCCCACCTCTGGGCTGGACCCCCTATCCACCGCCAAGGTCGAGGCCTCCTTGCGCGAGCTCAAGGCCGACTATACCGTCGTCTTTGTGCCGCACAGCGTCCAACAGGCTGCTCGCGTCGCCGATACGGCCGTGTTCCTGCTGAACGGCCAACTCATAGAGGCCGGTCCTGGGGAGCGCATCTTTACCCGGCCGCGCGAGCAGCGCACCGAAGATTACGTCACCGGCCGGTTTGGATAGCCCACAGCCCGTTCCCAGGCCCTGAAAGGCTGGCTCGGACGGCGGCAATCTCTGGCAGGCAGGCATTGGGGAAAGGACCCGAAAGATGAAAGAGCGACAGAGCATCTTTACCCGGGCGGTCCACGCCGGGGAACGATCAGCAGCCCCCGACTTTACGCCGGTGAGCACGCCGGTGCACTTTTCGGTGGGGTACATCTATCAAGATATGCGTGACCTGGACGCGATCTTTGGTGGGCAACGGGCCGGCTATGTCTATCCCCGCTACGGCAGTCCCACGGTCCATGCCTTTGAGGCGGCCATGGCCGCGCTGGAGGGCGCTGGCGACGCGGTGGCCTTTGCCTCGGGCATGGGCGCTGTGCACGCTGCCCTGTTGGGCGGAGGCGTGCGTGCCGGGACGGCGGTCGTCGCCGCGGCCGATGTCTATGGTGCGACCTATGCCCTGCTGGAAAGGACCATGGCCGAGCTGGGCGTTCGCACCCGCTTCGTGGACATTGCCGATCTGGATGAGGTCGCTGCCGCTGTGGAAGAAGTACAGCCGGCTGCCCTGCTGTGTGAGATTATCTCCAACCCCCTCATGAAAGTGGCCGATGTGCCGGCGCTGGTCGAGATTGCCCACCAGGCTGGCGCCACGCTGATCGTCGACAATACCTTTGCCAGCCCCTACCTATTCTGCCCGCTGGAGCATGGCGCTGACTATGTTGTGCACTCGGCGACCAAGTACCTGGCTGGCCACGGTGACGTCATGGCCGGCGTGGTGGCCTGCTCGGCCGAGCGCGGCCTTGACCTGCGGGAACGGCAGAAGTTGCTGGGCGCCAACCTCGGGCCCCAGGAAGCGTGGCTGGCCCTGCGCGGGCTGAAGACATTGCCCCTGCGGATGCGGCAGCATTGTGTCAATGCCCAGGCCGTGGCCCAGTGGCTCGCTGGCCAGCCGGCCATCGCCCGGGTGAACTATCCCGGCCTGGAGGCCCATCCGCAGCATGCCGTCGCACAGCGCCTGTTTGGGGACCGCGGGAGCGGAGGCATGCTGAGCTTTGAGCTGGCCGGTGCAGGACAGGCCGAGGTGTTCCGTTTCATGGAGGCCCTGGAGTTGGTGTTGCCGGCCACGACCCTGGGTGACGTCTACAGCCTGACCCTGTACCCTGCCCACTCCTCCCATCGCCAGGTGGCGCCCGAGGTGCGTGCTGCGCTGGGCATTAGCGAGGGGCTGGTCCGATTGAGCGCCGGCATCGAAGATGCGCAAGACATCATTGCCGACCTGGAACAGGCCCTGGCCCGCGCCACATCGAGACAATAGCAGGTCATAAGCGAAACGAGGGATCGGCCCCAGGATGCAGACACCACCGCTGAACCTCATCAACTGGCTGCTAGCCTTCTCGCCCATCGCCGTCGTCCTGGTGCTGATGGTCGGCTTGCGCTGGGGCGGCAAAAAAGCGGGGCCGGTGGGTTGGCTGGTGGCCATGGGCGTGGCCTGGCTGCGCTTTGGCGCCGGACCAGAGGTGCTGTTCTATTCCCAGGTGCGTGGCCTGCTGCTGACGCTTTACGTCCTGTACATCATCTGGATGGCGCTGATCCTGTACCGCGTGGTGGACGAGGCCGGTGCCATCCGAATCATCGGCCAGGGCATCGCCCGGCTTACGGCCGAGCCGAGCATGCAGCTGTTGCTCCTGGCCTGGGCTTTTAGTTCCTTCCTACAGGGTGTGGCGGGGTTCGGGGTGCCCATCGCCGTGGTCGCGCCGCTGCTCATCGGCCTGGGCTTTGCGCCGGTCGTGGCCGTGGCGGCCGTGGCCATCGGCCACTCCTGGTCGGTGACCTTTGGCGATATCGCCTCTTCGTTCCAGGCCCTGATGGCAGCCACCGGCCTGCCGGGGCAGCAGTTGGCCCCCTGGTCATCCTTCTTTTTGGGCATTGCCTGCTTTGGCTGTGGCCTGGCCGCAGTCTGGGTTCTCGATGGCTGGTCAGCGCTGCGCAAAGCCTGGCCGGCGCTGGCGATCATGGGCACGGTGATGGCCGCGGTGCAAGCCCTGCTGGCAGTGAGTGGCCTGTGGAACCTGGCAGGATTTGGGGCAGGCCTGGCCGGACTGGCGACCGGCGCCGCGGTTGCCCGGCTGCCCCGCTACCGCCACACCCAGCAGCAGGGCGCTCCCTTGCTCGAGGAGCCGGCAGCGGGTCGGAAGGCGATGCCCCTGGGCCTGGCGCTGGCGCCCTACCTGTGCCTGGTCATCGTGGTCGCGGCCGCCGAGCTGTGGCCCTGGCTGCACCAGGTCCTGAACGAGGTGCAGATCCGGGTCCGGTTTCCGGAAGTGCAGACGAGCTTGGGCTGGACGACGGCGGCCGGCCTGGGGCGGACCATCAGCCTGTTTGGACATGCCGGGGCATTGCTGGCCTACGTGGCGCTGGCCTGGTACCTCGTCTATCGCCGGACGGGGTGGTATGAACCTGGTGTAACGCGACGCATCCTGCGGCAGACGGTACGCAGCGGCGTGCCCTCTTCCATTGGCATCGCCACCATGGTTGGGTTTGCCGTGGCCATGGACAACAGCGGCATGACGCACATCCTGGCCCGAGGGTTGGTAGAGGTCGCCGGCCCGCTCTATCCCCTGGTCTCGCCGTTCATCGGCCTGTTGGGTGCCTTTATGACTGGCAGCAATACCAACTCCAACGTGGTTTTTGCGCCGTTGCAGCAGGAGGCGGCAGGGCTCTTGCAGATCAGTGCGGTCGTGATCCTCGGCGCCCAGACGACGGGCGGCTCCCTGGGCTCGATGATCGCCCCGGCCAAGCTGATCGTGGGCTGCACCACGGCGGGCCTGGCCGGCCGCGAGGGGGATGTGCTCAAGCGCACGCTGCTGCCAGGCCTGTTCATCTCGGCCGTGATCGGCCTGCTGGCCTGGATCGCGGTGCTGTATCTGTGAGTCGGCGCGAGAGCGCCTGCAGCCCGTATCTTTTTCGCATCTTGGACGGTATATAGGTGCCTGCGATTTCCATTTGGCATTTGACCGTGTACCGGAACTGTGCTAAAATGGTGCCAGGTAATCCCTGTCCGGGCCCACCAAGATTGCCGTTAGCTGCCTGCGAAGCGGATGGCGCGATCCATCTGTCAGTGCAGGTTAACAACGGATTACACATCGAAGCGCGGCTGCGATAGTCATGCTAGCCGGCTGGCAACGGGGGCGTAGGCGTCCCCTGGCGACAGACACCGTGAAACTTGACCCGCACACCCGTCTGGGTGGCGGGTCTTGCGCTTCTTTGGGGCCGTTTAACCTTTGTGAACCAGGTTCCTAACGTTGTGCCCACCTGGCTGTGGATGCTGGGATCCAGGTAGACATGGCCGCTTCGCTCGTTGCGGCGCGAGGCGCCGGGCAGGGCTGCCAGATCTGCCCATGCCGTTCGCCACGGTAGATCAACCGGAACGGGAAGGCAAATGCGTTCCCCAATGCCGGTGTCCGACGGGCCACCAGTCATGATGGAGCGACCTGCACAAACTGGTCAGCCATCATGAGGGCTTTCAGAAGGGAGGTGGAGAGCGAGAAAACAAGCTCACGTGGCCGTTTAGCCTATCAGCAACGCTGCAGAATCGGAAAATCTGAGAGGAGAGACAAATGAAGAGGTTACTAACAGCACTGATGCTAGTGTCGCTGCTAGCCGTGGCCATCCCGGTGTCTTCGCAAGGGGGTGTGCAGCCCCTGGAGCCTCAGACACCGCCACCGGTGGTGTACGGAGGTGATTTCGTCGACGAAACGCCAGACACGTGGTTCGTGCAACTGGCCAGCCCGCCTGGGGTGGACGGGACCCCTCCCGGCTTCCTGAAGAAGGAGAAGGATGGCTTCCGGAACGCCGCGGCCAAGGCCGGGCTCCAATTCACCGAGCGCTATGCCTTTGACACGCTGTGGAATGGCCTGTCGGTCAAGATCAACCCCGCGGACCTGGGTAAACTGGCTCGCATCCCGGGCGTCACGGCGCTCTACCCGGTCGTCGCGGTGTCGCTGCCCGAGCCTACGGATGGGGAGGAGTTGGACCTGTACACGGCGCTGGCGATGACCGGCGCTGATGTCGCCCAGTCCGAACTGGGCTTCACCGGCGCGGGCATCAAGGTGGCGGTGATGGACACCGGTATCGACTACGATCACCCGGACCTGGGCGGTTGCTTTGGCGAGGGCTGCCGGGTGGCCTATGGTTATGATCTTGTGGGCGATGCGTTCAACGCTGATTCGACCTCACCATCCTACAACCCCATCCCTGTGCCGGATGATGATCCCGACGACTGTCAGGGCCACGGCACGCACGTCTCTGGCATCGTTGGCGCTAACGGCACGGTGACCGGCGTGGCGCCCGGCGTTACCTTTGGTGCCTACCGCGTCTTTGGTTGCGAAGGGTCGACCACCGCCGACATCATGATCGCCGCCATGGAGATGGCGCTAGCCGATGATATGGATGTCCTGAACATGAGCATCGGCTCGGCTTACCAGTGGCCGCAGTACCCGACCGCCGTGGCCAGCGACAAGCTGGTGAACACCGGTATGGTCGTCGTGGCCTCTATCGGCAACAACGGCGCCAACGGACTGTATAGCGCCGGCGCGCCCGGCCTCGGCGAGAAGGTGATCGGCGTGGCATCGTTCGACAACACCCACGTCCTGCTACCTTACTTCACTGTCAATGAGCATAAGGTCGGTTACGTGACCATGACCTTCTCTGGTCCTGTACCCACCTCCGGGACGGAGGAGATCGTCTACATCGGTCGGGCATGCAACATCGACCTTCCGCTTCTGGCTGATCCCAGCGGAAAAGTCGCCCTGGCCGAGCGAGGCGCCTGCTCCTTCAACGAAAAGGCTACCAATGCCATCAACGCCGGAGCCACAGGCGTTGTCATCCACAATAATGCTCCAGGCGTATTCAACGGCACCCTGGGTACGCCCATCGACGGCGTCACGCCGGTCGTCGGCATTTCCCTCGAGGACGGTCTCTTCATCAGGGCGCAGACGCCACCGATCATGATGACCTGGACTGACCAGATGGACATGTTCCCCAGTCCAACTGGCGGCCTGATCTCCTCCTTCAGCTCCTACGGGCTGTCGCCTGACCTGGCGCTCAAGCCGGACATCGGCGCGCCGGGCGGCAACATCTACTCCACGTATCCGTTGGAGAAGGGTGGCTATGCGACCATGGGCGGCACGTCCATGTCCTCACCGCACGTGGCCGGCGCGGTGGCCCTGCTGCTGCAGGCCAAGCCGAACACGCCCTCCCAAGCGGTGCGCGGCATCCTGCAGAACAGCGCCGATCCCAAGCCTTGGTGGGGCAACCCCGGCCTCGGTTTCCTGGATAACGTTCATCGCCAGGGTGCAGGCATGCTGGACATCGACGATGCCATCCTGGCCACGACCAAGATTGAGCCCGGCAAGATCGCCACAGGCGAGGGCGAGGCCGGACCCTACACCCAGAAGCTGACCATCGAGAACAACGGTGACAAGGGCATGGTCTACGACCTGTCGTACGCGAATGCCCTGTCCACCGGCGGCGTGATCACGCCGAGCTTCTGGGGGTCCGATGCCTACGTCGAGTTCAACAAGGCGTTTGTATCGATTCCCCCCGGCGGCACAGCCAGCGTCAATGCCACCATCTATCCGGCCACCGGACCGGAGTTCGGCCAGTATGGCGGCTACATCGTCCTTACCCCGCGGGATGGGGGTCAGGTCTACCGCGTGCCGTTCGCGGGCTTTGTGGGCGACTACCAGGGCATCCAGGTGCTTACGCCCGGGAGTCTCGGCTTCCCGTTGCTCGGAGTGCTTTATCAAGGTTCCTACTACCTGATGCCGGAGGGGGGGTGGGTCTTTGCAATGCAGGATGACTTCCCCGCCTTCTTGGTCCACTTTGAGCACCAGCCCGAGAAATTCCGCGTGGAGATATTCGCTGAGAAGGGCAAGGCCTGGCATCGCGCCTACGACGAGGAGTACCTGCCGCGGAACAGCACCTCTACGGGTTTCTACGGCTTCCCGTTCGACGGTACCACGTTCGCCGGGAAAAAGACCTACACGGTGCCCGATGGGACCTACTACGCGGTGATCTCGGTGCTGAAGGCCAACGGCGACGACAACAACCCGGCTCACTGGGAGACCTGGACCTCGCCGATGTTCGTCATCGACAGGCCCTAGCCAGCAGGGAGGAGGACCTGAGCTGCCACAGGCAGCGTAGCATCCGTATCAGCAAGTAGATGGAGGCCAGGGGGTACCCCCTGGCCTCCTATTCAATGTCACCTCGCCAAGAATCCGGCGAGTGCGTAGGGCATGGGGGCAGATCGCTACTGGTCCACCTCGGGGCTGCTCCCCTCACTCGGCGGGAGGCCTTCCTCTCTCAGTCCCCCCTCGCACAAGACAAAGTATCCCCTGTCGTTGGCCCGATAGTCGTACTGCTGCTCACCGGCCTCCAGCACCACCCAATAGCCGTCGACCTGCGCCTGGGTGTACATCATGCCCGGCTGGGGGCAGCCCAGCGAGCCGTCGTTCCAGACCACCGCCTCGGCCCGGACCACAGTGAACTCTTCCTGGCGGATGCCGCTCTGGGCCTCCGCATCGGCCAGGATGGCGTCGAGCAGGTCGGGGGGGACATCCCCCGTGACCCGGCCCGGCTCCAGCGTCGGGACCGGCTCCGGGACCAAGCTCCGGGCAGGCGGCATCTTTGTGGGTTGCGGCTCGAGCTCGACCGGCGCTGGGGTGTCTGACGGGGAATCATCCGAGCCCGGCGCCGCGGTGCTGGCCTCCCCGGGATCTGGCGGGGCAGGGGGCTCCGCCGTGGGTGATGGGCTGGCGCACGTTAGCAGCGAAACGAGTAGAAGCCCTGCCGTGGCACTCATGACTACGAACCTTGGACTGAATGTCATCATCCCTCTACCTGCTGGCATCTGATCATTCCTGGCTCGTCGCCAGGGACGATGTGATCAAGCCCTGGCATCGTGAGCAAGGAACCATGCCGGCTCGGCCAATCCGAGCGGCTTTGCTTATACCTTAGACGCCCAGGAGAAGGGGAAGGTTCCCTGTTCCGAGCCGTGGGCGGCGAGCCCCCGGCGGCCTCAAGCCCCGCCGGGGGTGAACGATCTCCCCAGAGGCAGGCGCCGACGCCTGCCTCTGGGCCGCGGGCCTGGGCTCAGGCTAGCCAGGTAAACTCTGCCACAGTGGGCTGCACCAGCCGCGCAAAATCGGCGTAGGCAACCTTCATGGTGTCGCGGTGGGTGCCGACGCGGAACACGATGTCCGGCTCCAGCGCCAGGACCTCGTCGACGTACACCGGCAGGTCATAGAGGTTGCCAAAAGGCGGCATGGCCCCCGTAGCACAGTCTGGGAAGAGGCCCTCAAACTCATTCTCCGCCGCCAGGCGGACCTTCTTGGCATCCAGCAGGGTGCGCAGCTGGCCAAAGTCCAGGCGGTACGGCGCCGGGACGACGAGCATCACCATGCGGTCGCCCGCTTTGACGATGACGACCTTGGCCACCTGGTCACCTGCCACGTGGAGGGCGGCGGCCACTTCCTGCATGGTGAAGGCCTGGGCGTGGGTCATGGCCTCGAAGGGCACGCCGTTCTCCCGCAGGTACTGCTCCATGCGTTCCTTGCACTTCATGTCTCTCACCTCCTGAGGCCCATTGCCTCCGACCATTGGATCGGGGTTCCAACCATAGCCTCGGTGCTGGAGTTGCCCCTGTGCGGTGCAGGCCAGGGCATCGACGGCAGGCGTAGTCTGCAGAATCGGCAGATGACCGGTACCGAACTGCCCGGCCGTGGCGGCTACGTCCAGCGCTACGATGACGATGAGAACAGTGATACTCCGGAGCGCCTTTATTATATCAGACGCCCGACGCCAAGTCAACAGTTTCTGAGCATAACAGGCCGAGTTGGAGCCGCCCTGGTCGACTCCGGGCAGAACTGGCCTGCAGTGCCCGCAGGCCTAGCCAAGCCGGTGAAGTTTGTATTACGTCGATTTGACAAATTAGCCGGGCCTGTGGTAAGATTTTGCCTCATGGTTTCGTGGCGACTGTCCTGGCCCGTGGGCTGGGAGTCCGGCAAGCGGCCCCGGCAGCGCCTCTACCGCCGGTGGCTGGCGTCCCTTGCAAGGAGAGCGCAATTCTATGGCCTCAGACTCTGTTTCCATTGCGACACTTACCTCCCTCAACGATATTGCCGAGACGCTGAACCGGGCCGTGGACGTGCGCAGCGTGCTAGACGATACGTTGGCCCGGCTGGTACAGCTAATGGGCCTGGAGACAGGCTGGATGTTTTTAAAAGACGGCGGGGAGGACGGGATCCACTCAGAGTCGGGGTACATGCTGGCCGCCTACCACAACCTACCCCCAGCACTCGATCCTGACGACAAGAGCGTTTGGCGTCGAACTTGTGATTGCCAGGAGCTGTGCGATAGCGCTGCGATGACCCGGGCCTACAACGAGGTCCGGTGCGGCCGGTTGGAAAATGTGGTTGGGGATCGCCGGGGCCTGGTGGTGCATGCCTCGACACCGCTCTGTTCAGGGGACAGGGTCCTGGGCATTCTGAACGTGGCCGGGCCGGACTGGTCCCACTTTAGCCCGGAAGCCCTTGCGCTGCTGACGAGCGTCGGGAACCAGATTGGTGTTGCCCTGGAGCGGGCGAGGCTGTTCGATCTCTTGCAGGAGCGGCGGATCCACGAGCAGGCGGCCCTGCTCGACTTCTCAACAGGCCTGCTGGGCCAACGCGCCCTCAGCGATCTGCTGCGCTACCTGGTCGACGAGGTGAAAAAGATGTTGCGGGCCGATGCCTGTGCCCTGCTGTTGCCAGGCAAGACCCCGGATACCCTCGAATTCCGCGCCGCTAGCGGCTGGCGCGTGGATCCGGTGGCCGAAGGGCACTCCGTGCCTGCAGGTGATCTGAGTGGACCCGGCCTGGCCATGGTTACCCAGCGATTGCTCTTGACGGAAGACATCCAGATGCAGGACCCGGCACCCTGGCTGCCAGACTGGCTTGAGCGGGAGGGTTTCCGGGGACACGCTGTCCTGCCCCTGGTCGCAGAAGGCCGATCTGTGGGTGCCCTGGTGATCGATGCCCGCACGCCGCGCCTCCTGGATCAGCACGAGATCCGCCTGCTGCGGCTGATGGCTGCCCAGGCGGCGATCGCCATCGAAAAGGCACGCCTGCACATGGAGGAGCTGAAGGGCCAGGCCCTGGAGAGGGAAATGGCCGTTGGGCGGGAGATTCAGCTCAGCCTGCTGCCAAAGCGATTGCCTTCGCTGCCGGGCTGGGAGTTCGCCTCCTTTTACGAAGCAGCCAGGCAGGTCGGTGGGGATTTCTATGATTTGTTTGCCCTGCCCGGCGATCACCGCCGGTTGGGCGTGGTCGTCGCCGATGTTGCTGGCAAAGGGGTCCCTGCCGCCCTGCTAATGGCGTTGGGCCGCACGGTGATCCGCAGCACGGCCATCGGGGGCAACAGCCCTTCGACGGTGCTCTCGCGAGCCAACGACTTGATCGTGAGCGACAGCCATTCTGACCTGTTCCTGACCGCCTTCTACGCTGCTCTGGACACGGAGCGCGGCCAGATGGTGTATTCGAGTGCGGGACACAATCCGCCGTTGTGGGTCCGCGCAGAGGACGGCCAAGTCCAGCCCTTGGGGGCGCGGGGCACGGTGCTGGGCGTGCTTGAACAGATCGAGTTAGAGGAACGCGAGATCAGCGTCGCCCCCGGTGACCTGCTGGTCTTTTACACGGATGGCGTCACGGAGGCGATGGACAAAGAGCACCAGGTGTTCGGTGAAACACGGTTGGAGGCACTGTTGGCGGAACATGCCCGAGCCACGGCAGGCGAGGTCCTCCAGTCGGTGGTGGACGCGGTCCGCGAGCATGCCGGGCAGGTGGCCCAATCGGACGATCTGACCGTGCTGGTGGTGAAACGGCGCGTCGAAGCCCAATAGCTGGCAGGTATAGGGCTGCGCCGGATCGGGCTATATGCAGCACAACCGCTCAGGCGGCCTGGAATGGCGAAAACGCAGCTATAGACAGGTGTTGAGGCTTGGTGTATAATCAGGTCAGGAGGCCAGGTACTGGCATGGGCAACGGGTCCAGCAATGCACCCCGAGGATAGGGTTCTGGTGGCGGTCATGAACCGCCCGAAAGACTTTGAGGTCGCGCGGGACGAAGGTTGGTACCGCATCCCGGAAAAGCACGCCCCGCGAGGCATGTTCTTCGAGTACGTAGCCTTCTACTTCACCGGTGCGTTTGGCGAGGAAAAGTGGGCGGTGCATTACTACGCCCGCTGCGCGGGCCACGAACTGGTCACCCGCCGCACCCTCTTGCCGGACGAGCCGGACCATCCTCGCGCCGACGAGCTCTACTACAAGATGCAGCTTGGACCCTTGCAGCGGCGTGAGCCTCCCATCACCAGCCAACGCTGGCGGCGCATAGCCTTCATCCATACGACCTGGGATCGTTTTGAGGCGGCCGAAGAGATCAACGACCTGTTTGTGGAGGGTGGGGAATTCGTGGACCGGCTCTACCATGCGCTGCGTGAGGCAGGCATGGCTGCTGAGCGCCGCTATCCAGTGCGCGATGCCGGGGTGGAATATATCGTCGACCTGGCCCTGCCCTGCCGGGAGGGCATACTGGTGGTCGACATCGTCGACCGGGATTCGGGCCTGCCTGGTTCGCTGCGTTTTTCCGTGGAACAGATCGGTGAGGATCCCGGCGCCTGCCTGGCAAGCATCCGGGCCGAGGTTCATTGGCGCGGTGGCATATTGCCCCGAGTCCCGGGCGGAAGAGCGTCGGGCACATGAAGGTCACTGTCAAGATGGGGGCGCCCCTTTCGCAAGTCATAGGTGAGAAGAAGGTGATCCTGAGCATGCCTGATGGTGCGACGCTCGCCGATGTTCTGGGCGAGCTCGGGGCACACTATCCAGATTTTGAGGAAGGGCTCAAGGGCAAGGGCCTGCGCAAACCCTTCGACCGCATACTCTATTCCCTGTTCGTCAACGCCCGCCCGGTGGCCCTAGAACAGGCCGGCGAAACAGCTCTGGCGGACGGTGACCGGATCTCCCTCTTTTTGCCGGTCGCAGGCGGCTAAGGCAGAGACTGCACCTGGGCGCTGCGGCCGCTAGGATGCCGGTCTTTGCTCCTCCTTGAGCGTGCGCGATGCCGCCCTCAGCTCGCTCCAGGATAGGCTTTCCCGCCACATGTAGTAGAGGCCCAACACAGTGATCGGCAGCCACAGCGCGGCGTGGAGTACCAGTGTGTAGGCGCCGGCGACGTTCTCGTTCACGCCAAATGCCTTGAGCACCTCGATACCGGGTTCGTCAAAGGTGCCCAGGTAGCCCGGGGCCGATGGAATGGTGGTGAACAGATTGACGACTCCGTTCATGAGCATCAACACAAAGAAGGACACCTCAAAGTCGAAGGCGTGCATCACAAACCAGTACTTGCCTGTCTCGGCCAGCCAGACCACCAGAGAGGTGGCAAAGATCATGGCCACATCCCGGCCACTGCGCAGGAAGTAGAGCCCTTCCATAAAGCGGTCAGCAAAGCCCCGCACAGGCGTCCTGAACCGCGAAGGGATCAGATGGTCGATGGCCCAATTGTAGAGAGCCTGTGCCCTGTGGGGCGAAGCGGCAATGACAAAAAAGATGGCTAGCGCCCCAAAGAAGAGCAGGCTAAAGATCACGACAAATGACCGCCACTCTGCGGGGATGGCTGGCACCAGGGGCAGCCCCACAAAGACAAAGAGCAACATAACCACCCCGTCAAAGATGCGCTCTACCAGGATGGTCGCCAGGCTGGAGCTGACGCTGACTTCTTCCTTCTGCCTGAGGACATAGGCGCGCAGCAGCTCGCCGATGCGGGCGGGGTAGATGTTGTTGCCCATGTAGCCGATGCAGACCACTGGAAATAGCCTGCGCAGCGGGATCGGCTTCAGGGCGCGTAGCATATAGTGCCAGCGCCAGGTGCGGGCCCAGACCCCAAAGAAATAGATGCCCACGCCGGGCAGGAGCCACCAGTAGCGGGCGTTCCTCATATGTTGCCATACCTCGCCCAGGTTCAAGCCTCTCAGAGCAAAGTACACAAAGATGGCGCTGATGGCGATGCCCAGCCAGAACTGCCAACGTTTGAGCATGGTTTCTCCAAGCTGTGGGGCGCGGTGCCTGCCAGGTCACCGGCCTGCATGTTAGGGCATAAGGTGAGGACGTGGCTGCGGTCCCCCGTCCCGGATCCTATTGCGGCGCACTCCCCTTCTTATAGATGCAAAGGTGGCGCGAATATTACGCTAGCAGAGCGCAGCTCGCTGCGGAAGCAGGGCGTCCGGGCGTGGCTCCGTTCCAGACTGTGGCTGGTCCGCGGGCCCGATGACGACTGTCGTACGGGCCGGCTCGGAGTCTTGACCTGCGGAGTCAGCGGCCACTGCTGTCAGGATCAGGGTGGTGCTGGCCTCCTGGCTCAAGCTCACGGCCCAACTTCCGGTACACGTCGTCCCGGAGCACGGAAAGGTCCTGCCGGCGTCCAACTCTGGATCGCCCGTGCTCTCCCCCTGGATGATCACCTGGCGCACGGCGATATCATCCATAGCCTGAAAGACGATCGTGAACGTCTCGCTGGCCACCACCTGCGTGGGGACGACGGTCAGGATGAGAGTGGGTGGCTGGTCGTTGCTGGCGCAGGCGGGCAGGACCACTTCAGGCGCCTCGGCCAGCGACGAGGCACCACTTGCGTTAAAGGCAGCCACACCGTAGCTGTAAGCGTTGCCGCAGGCAACCGTCCGGTCCACAAAGAGCTCGGCATTGGCCGGTACGAGGCCGATACTGGCCTCCACGTCCTCCCGGTAGATGCGAAAGCCATCCTCATTGTCCGACAAGTCCTCCCAGGTCACGTGGACGGCCTTGCTGTCCTCGGTCACTGCCACCCCAACGTTACCGGGCTCGGTGGGCGGTACCCTTGGCTTGGCCTCGATCTCGACTCTGACCGAGACGCTCAGGCTGGGTCCAAAAGGGCCCTCCGTGGGGGAGAGGAGCTGCCAGGTGCTGCTGTATGTACCCGCCTGTTCCGGCGCCATGAGGATGGCCTCCAGGTTTGCACGCTCACCCGCGGCTGTGGCTGGGACTTTGATAGGGCTGTCCGCGCCCAGCAGATCTCCTGCCAGGTGTACCAACTCGTAACCGGTGTCCCAGGCGCAAGTGCCGCTGTTGCGCACCTGCCAGACTTTGGTCATCTGTGCACCGGGGGGAAACCCCGTGCCGTCTGGGATGGTGATGTCGGTCAAGAACGTGGCATCCAGCATGCAGGCTGGTGGAGGCTGGGCGGCGTCGACGGCTTCGGCGACGAGCAGGCTGATGCTCGCCTGGCCGAGGGATTCCCCGCTCTCTGAGAGGGCCGACACAACAACAGCGTATTCGCCGGTGGCGGAAGGGCGCCAGGGCAGGGATAAGGGCAAGCTCGTCTGTCCTGGTTGAACACGGGAGCCGACCGGGCGCGTTTCGACCACCTCGCCTCCTACGAGGAGCTCCACGCTGGCCACGGATTGTAGACCGGCCTGGGCGACTAGCATCGATTCAATGCCCAGCCGCTGGCCGGCGGCGACCGTGCTGCCGTCGGCGGGCGAGGCAATGCTCACCTCCACGACGGGGGTGGCTGTTGGCAGGGGGCGCGTGTCGTTCCACAGGCTTGTGGGCCATTGCAGGAGGAGCATGGCTATGGCGATGGCCACCAGTCCGACCAGGATGGCGGTTAGACCTGCTACTCGCCTCTTACCATGATGGATTCCCTCGATGTTAAGGCGGGTGGCCCTGGCTTCAGGCCCGGTGTAGGGATCGCCTGCAACCCAGCCCTGACCCTCGTTGCGGACCCAGGCTCCGGTCTCCGCATCGAGCATCCAGAAACTGCCCTCGGCGTCGCGCAGGAGCAGTTTGGCCACCTCGACGCGGAATTCCGTCTCTTCGAGCTCCCCGCGGTTGCGCTGCGTCTTTAGCTGGCCGTACCGTTGCTCGGCCGTCTCGAAATCCATGCTACTCTGCCTGCCAGACCTATGCTTCCAGGGGCGGGTTCACTGCCGCGATGGAGAGATGCCCGCTGCTAGGCGTGCCAACGGGGTTCAGCCTGCCGGCCTGAGGATCTCACCAGCGTGATCCAGGAGGGCCTCGATGCGCCTCTCGGGTACCCCACGGCTCTCAAAGTAGCGAGCCAGCAGTTCCAGAGGCGTCAATTCCTCTGGTGATTCGCCTCCCAGCCTCTGGCGATAAGGGCGCTCAATTTCCTTGGCGATGCCCGCCACGTAATAGGCTTCATCCAGCGCCTGGCGAATGTCGGCATCGCGCAGCAGCCCCTCTTGTTCGGCGTGGGCCTGAACGATGACGCGCACCACGGCATCGGAGACTTTGTGTTGCGCTATCGTCTCGAGCAACGAGGCCTGGGGATCGGCTGCCTCGCGTAGGTCGGCCCGGATGGTGACAAAGGGCCGTGCGGCGGTGGGCTGGAACTCCCAGTGCGTGTGACCGCGCTCGATCTCGGCCACGACAAAGCCCTTCCGCTCCTTTTCCTCACCAAAGTCGATGCGCTCCAGGCTGCCGCAATAGACGATAGGCGGATGCTGTCCTTTGTTGAGTTCCTGATGGCGATGGATGTGGCCCAGCGCGACATAATCCCAGAGTGGGTCGGCCAAGACACTCTTGAGCACGACGACGTCGCGGCCGAGCATGACCGTGCGCTCAGAACCCAGCTTGGCCTCAGACACGCTAAAGTGCCCCACCAGGACGGCTGGCAGATCCGGATCGACCTGGCCGGCCAGAGCGCCGATGTTCTCTGCCACGAGTTCCTGAACCAGGCGATCCAGTTCGGCAATGGTCTTGTCTTTGTACTCATCGTGGGCCAGCAGCCGCTGTCGCACGGGGTAAGGAACCGTGGCTACCTGGATAGGGGCGCCCCGCCGGGTTTCGATGTGGTGCAGCCGGTCGTGGCTGGCCACCACGATGTTCGGCACGTCGAGGGTGCGAAAGATCTCGACGCTAGATGCCCTTCGTTCCTGTGCGGGCAGATCGTGATTGCCCACGAGCAACACCACGGGAATGCCGGCGTCGGCCAGCCGCTTAATCCGGCGAGCAAATTCGCGCCGGTAGGTTGAGTTTGGATCGCGGTTCTTGTAGGCGTCGCCGGCAAACAGGACGAGGTCGATCTCATTGCCCAAGGCATAGTCGACGACGTCGCTGAGGCGTCGCAGGAAATCCATGACGCGCCCGTTGAGGCCAGTGGCTGGATCGAGCCGGCCATAGGTCTCCATGCCGACGTGCAAGTCGGCGAAATGCAGTACGCGGATCCTAGCCATGAACTATCCCATCCCTACGGTGTTTGCTGAACAGAACTTCCGATGTTTGCCCTTCGGTCACGATTCCGGTCTGTGCCAGCCCTCGGTCACCGCCACCAACTCGGAGCCCGGAGCCAAACATCGACAATCTAGTCATGCACCAGGGCGGCGCGTGCTGCTGCCGGATCTGTAGCCGTGACCGCGTCCACCCCCAACCGCCGCGCCTCGGTGTAGTCGCTCGTAAAGAGGTTGCACAGGTTGACGTACAGCCCCACTGCTTGTAGCGCGGTCACGCTCCGCCCGTCGGCCTGCGGCCAGAAGACGCTGACCCACCGCGCACCCGTCGGCAGCACGCTGCCCGCCGGATCGGGCACCCGCTCCCGCAGATTGACCCCCAGGGCCACGCCGGGACTGCGAGCCCGTATTCGGGCCAAAGCCACCCGGTCCCAGCTCCAGAGCACGACCCGATCGGCCGTGTCCAGTGCCTCCAGCAGGTCCAGAACCGCCATCTCTAGCCGGTCGTCGTCCTCCTCCTGGAAGCCGTGCTTCAGGTCCAGCTGCAGGGCCACCCGCCCCTTGGCCCAGTCCAGCACCTCGTCCAGGCGCGGGATGCGCTGTCCAGCAAAGGCCGGGCCGAACCAGCGCCCCGCGTCGAGCTCTCGCACGTCGTCCCACGCCAGGTCGCGCAGCCAGCGCGGGTCGCCCAGTTTGGGCAGCAGGGTAAAATCGTGAAAGAGGACGGGGACGCCGTCGCGGGTGAGCTGCACGTCCAGCTCCAACAGGTCCGCGCCGGCCCGGTAGCCGGCCTCGATAGCAGCCCAGGTATTCTCTGGGGCCACCCCCTCGGCCCCGCGATGGCCCACGACCAGGATACGGCCCCGATCCGGCTCCCGTGGGTCGATCACAGACCCTCCGCCAGTCTCGCTCGCATTGACGTCACGATTGGCGATATCTGCCTTTGTGCAGGGACGAGAGATGTCACAATGGGCATATTGTACTGGGAGATGGGAAAATGGTCAAGTAAAGACGCTCCATTTCGGCCGTGTAGACGCTAGCACGGTTGTGGATGCCTCGGTCTGCACGGAGACGAAAGCGGTAATAGTCGGTCTAACACAACCTGCCCTTCCTTCCCCTGGAACTCGCAGGGCACGCGAGTTGACAACTGGGTCGGAATCCTTTAC
>JAMJFU010000390.1 GCA_023544525.1 Anaerolineae bacterium
CACGAAGACGATGCGGGCCTCGCGTTCCCAGGTATTCTTTAGCGCCAGCCGCACCCACTCGCGCCGCTGCCAGCCGCTCGTCTGATCGGCGTCGCCCGGCTGGGGGTCGGCAGCGGTGGGATTCTCCCAGCAGACCACCAGCTTCACCGGGGCGCTCTGCCACACGGTCCACATCAGCCCCTCGCCGCCCATCAGCGCGCTCACAACAGGGGCCGACAGCAGCAAGAGCAGAGCAGCCAATAGTGCCGCCTGAGGGGCTCGCCAGCGGGGACGCACGCCTGCCGAACCCGCGGCTTGGGTCATGGCCCGCCCATTTACCCCGTCGTTATGCTCGTTCATCTCCAGCCTCCCTTCAGGTTTTGCCTCGTCTACTGAGACGTTGCAGTTATGCAGGACAACGATGCGGGCTGCCTCGCCCCGAGTGCAAGCCAAACGCGCGGTAGCCCTTCTGAAGCAGTACTCACGGACACAACCGGCGGTAATCGAACGGCTCGCTCTGCGCTGTGTGCCGGGTGGTGTAGGTGCCGGGCGGCAAGAGGAATATGAGCGCACGAAACGAGCTGCAGGCACGCGGGCAGGGCTAGACGGGAGAATAGCCATGATCGACGGCCTCGCAGCTCTTCTCTGACAGGCTGAAACGAACACCTGCCATGAATGCAGGCCCTACCTGGTGTCAGATTCTACTACAAAGCACCTCGTTTGGCAAGTTGACGAGCCGGCCCTCAACAGAACGCTGTCAAAGTCCTCACCCTCAGCGCTTTGCCCGTACTGCCCGGTCGATCGATCAGATCCTCGACCAGCCGGGCACCCGGCGCAGCAGGGGCAGGTTTATGGGAATGGGCAACTCATTACCCAGGATGGAGCGGAGCAACCAGAGCGGAATGAAAAGCAGCGGGCCGGGTCGTGTACACTCGGCGCTACCTTGAGCGCAGCTATCGCACAGGGCGCTGGCGAAAGATGAAGGGCCTGGCCACCATTCAACTGAGTGACGGCACTGTCTGCGAGGCCGAGATCCATTGGTACGAAGCACATGGCATTGGTGGCAAGGATTTCAAGATCAAGAGAGTGATTCGATGAGTGATTTTGTGATCTGCATCAACAACGAAAGCAATCCGGCAAGTCTGATCCTGGGCAAAGTCTATCGCAGGTTGTCAGACGCCGAGGCCGAGTCTCGCAACCTGGTTCGGATCATTGATGAGGACAAGTCAGAACCTGAGGGCTATCTCTATCCGATGTCAATGTTTGCACCAATCGAGCTGCCAGAGGCGGCAGAGCGGGTGCTGAACGCAGCGGGTGATTGAGCCTGGCCGTCCATCCGGCTATCAAGCCGGAGGGCGGACGACCCGTCCAGTCTGCTCGTACTGCTGGAACACCGGGACGTGACCTTCGACCATGTTCACCAGCCACTGCGGCTGGTGGCGGGCGACCCAGTTGATCTTCCACAGCAAGCGGCCGATCTGGAGCGGTTCGATGCGATCCTCTGACCAGGCCATATGGCCTTGGTACCCACGCCGAAACGCTGCCAGCAGTTCTGAGTATCGCATCTCGTCCGTGGCCTCCAGGAGATCGAGCATGGCCATGGCGATGTCATGCGCGCGAAACCCCCAAACGGTGTCTTCGAAGTCGAAGGGATGCAATACACCCTGGTAGAGCTTGACGTTGTCGTGCCACAGGTCGCAGTGAATGACCCGGAGGTCGGACCGATCGATCGCCGCATAGGCCGACTCCACATGCCGGTGCATGCGTTCGAGGATGTCACGCAGGCGGGAAGGGAGCGCAATCACGCCAGTCGCCGGCGGCACTCCTGGTGCCGATTGCCCGCCATCTATGATCAGGTTATCCTCACCCCTGGACAGCCAGTGCTCAAATCGCCGGGTCGTGAATCCGGCAGGCGGAATCCAGGCCGCTCCGTGATGGTGGAGTCCGGCAAATAGCCTGCCCATCTTCTCCAGGTTGTGCTCCGTAAGACAGTGGCCCAGCAGCCGGCCTGGCACCCATCTCATGAGGGTCGTGTTCCAGACGTTGGGGATGCCAGGCTGGCACATCGGCAGCACAAACTCACCAGATCGCGCCGGCACGATGCCCGGCACTGGAATCTCAGTCTCGCGGTCGAGGGCATTGAGCCACAGTGCTTCTGACTGGAGATCCTCGAACGTACGCCAGCCAGGAACTGCAAGGCGGAGCATAAACCGCTCTCCGGATGCCGTAGTCACCCGGTAGAAGAGATTGGTGGCAAAGCCATGATAGGCGATCTCTGGACTTCTGAGATCGTAGTTGACCAGGGCGGCTTCTGCCAGGCCTCGCAGCCGGCGGAGCTTTCCAGTCAGGGACAGATCCTCGTATGGTTTCATGCTCTCACGTATGGCACTGATAATGTGGGTACTGGATGCCGTGAAACTGATTGGAAGTAAAATGGAGCGTGGGCGGCTACTCGATGCCTTTCTTTCGATCCATAGCCGACAGCTTCAGGGCCGCGACCTCTTCGAGGTCGAGCTCCAGCAGGTCGAGGGCGATGCAGCCCATCATGATCGCATCGAATACTTCGGTGCCGATGTCCAGGGCCGAGGGTGCGCCCTCTTTGTTGTTCCGGACATAGCCCGCCGACAGGCGGAGGCGCTTGTCGATGGCTTCAGCCACCTCGGTGGCCATAAAGTCCAGGCAGTCGGTCAGGTTGGGCTCCTGCCATTGGCCGGCCTCAATCCACTTCAGCCGGTGCTGCCGGATTGTATCCTGTATGCCCATAGATGCCTGACCTCCCTGGCGCAGACGTGGCTCTCCTCTGAGTAGCCACGGGTATCGAGATGCCACAGACGCAAATGAAGAGCCGCCTGGAACGACGGCAGAGCCTGACCTCTGCACCCCGTGACGCAGGGACCAGCGATCAGGTACCGGACAGTTCAGCCGGACCTGGGCCGGCGCGATCGGATGGAGAGCACGACCAGGACGATGATGGCCGGGGTGGCCGTGCCCCCGGCACAAAAGCCCTCCGCAAACGCGCTGGCGTCCTCAGCCAGCTCGTCGGCGGTGGCCCGCGCCTCCATGCCTTCCTCCTCACCGCAACCTGCGGCGAGCAAGAGGATGGCAGCCAGGGCCAGCATGACCAGCAGGATCAGCCACTGTCGCTTCTGATGCATGCGTTGTTCCCTCCCCACTGCTTTGTGGTGCCCCGCCGGGGTGGTCCAGGCCGATATCGCCTGGCC
>JAMJFU010000391.1 GCA_023544525.1 Anaerolineae bacterium
CTCAGCACTGCCGGAAACAAGTTTATCAATGACGTGGTCGTCACCCAGGACGCCGCCTACTTTACCAACAGCTTCGATGACGTGCTTTACCGGCTACCGCTGGCGCCCAATGGTGCGCTACCTGATGCGTCCGCGGTTGAAGAGATCGATTTGCCCGACGAGTTTGCGGAGCCAGGTTTTAATGCCAATGGCATCGAGGCCACGGACAACGGCAAGCTCCTGGTCCTGGTCCACAGCGGCTTGGGGGCCCTGTACAGGTTTGATACCGAGTCAGGCGAGATGACCCAGATCGATCTGGGCGGCGAAGCGTTGCCCAACGGCGACGGCCTCTTGCTGCACGGAATGACGCTCTATGTCGTGCAGAACCGGTCGAACCAGATCGCCGTCGTGGAGCTGGAGCCAGACCTGCTAAGTGGGGAGGTAGCGGGCACCCTGAGCGACGAGGACTTTGATGTGCCAACCACGGTCACGGAATTCGGTAACAGGCTGTACGCCGTCAACGCCCGTTTTGGCACGCCAGACCCGGACCTGGCCGAGTATGACGTGGTCAAGCTATGCAGGCGGTGAGCTTCGGATGAGGGCGGGATAGGCTGGCAGGCCTGTCCCACCACCTAACCCCGCGGGGGCGGGTCTGTGTGGACGGAGGCAAGGGCGCGTTCGCGCACCGGCCCGCCCCCGCAGGCGTAGCCAACATGCCAAGGAGGAGATCCGCGTGGGCATAGCAGGCAACCTGTGCCGCTGTGGTGCCTATCAGGGCTTCATGGACGCCGTGCGGGCCGCGGCTGCTGAGGGGAGGCAAAAGGATGCCTGAGCTCAGAACGACCCAGGTCGAGTTCGAGGGCCGGACCGAAGAACGCGAGGTTATTGTCGAAGAGGAGGGTGTGCAATCATGGGCTACCGCTGCGCAGCTACGCGTCGCCGGCCGGCCGGTGGCGCGGATCGATGGACACGCACGCGTCACCGGGCAGGCAACCTATACCAGCGACGTCCGAATTCCGGGCATGCTTCACGCCCAGGCCCTCCGGTCACCTCACGCCCACGCCCAGGTAAGCGCCGTCGACAGCGCTTCGGCCGAAGCCATGCCCGGCGTGCACCTGGTATGGCATTGCCAGCAGCCACCGCCGGTCACAGGGTCCAGAGGACGCCCTCCATTGCCCGAGGAAGTGGTCTACGAGGGTGAGGAGGTGGCACTCGTCGTCGCCGTCGACCGCGAGACGGCGGCCCGTGCCGCAGCGGCCATAGAGGTGACCGTAGACCTGGTGCGCGGCGTGGTGACCGAGGCGCTGCGACGCATCACATAGGAGCCTGGACCGGAGAATTCGAATTGACAGCCCCTTACCCTTGTGATATACTGGTCGTTGTACAGGGGTAAGCGCTTCTGGGTGCGCACAGCCCCCTCGAGCGACGGGGGCCTGGAACCCGAGAAAGCAAGCGGCCGGACCAACCAGGGAGAAGCAGCGCACCTCGGCAGCCAAGAGCTACACCGGCGCGGCAAGCCAGAAGCCGGGCGGCCTCCGCTCGGTCAGGCGCTCGGGACTTGAGGATGCGTGGCCATTCTGCTGGCAGCCGAACGACCGCGCCACAGCGGATCGATACTCTGGAGGGGCCTATGGCAGTCACCCAGTCTGAAATCCGATCGGGCGCATATTATGATTCGGTCGTCCTGATGCAATTGCAGCGCTCCCTGGCCACGCTGCCCGGTGTCCTGGATGCTGGCGTTGTCATGGGTACCGGAGCCAACAAGGACATCTTGGAGCAGACCGGCTTGCTAAGCCCTGAAGCCCAGGGCGCCGCCTCCGACGATCTGATCATCGTGGTCAAAGCCGGCAGCGAAGCAGCAGCCCACGAGGCGCTGAGCCAGGTGGACGAGTTGCTCACCAAGCGCCGGAGCAGCACAGCGAGCCGGCGTGGCTACCTCCCCAAGAGCCTGGACTCGGCAGCCCAGGCCCTACCCACCGCCCAGTGGGTCCTCGTATCTGTCCCAGGGCGCTACGCAGCGGGCGTCGCCCGCGAGGCGCTGCAACTGCGCAAGCATGTTTTCCTCTATAGCGACAATGTATCGCTCGAAGACGAGGTCTCGCTGAAAACGCAGGCGGCCCAGCGCGGCCTGTTGGTGATGGGGCCGGACTGTGGCACGGCCATCGTCAACGGCATTGGCCTGGGGTTCGCCAACCGGGTGCGCCGCGGGCCCATCGGCATGGTGGCCGCGTCGGGTACCGGCTTGCAGCAGGTCAGCGCCCGGATCCACCAAATGGGCGGCGGCCTGAGCCAGGCGCTGGGAACGGGTGGGCGGGACCTCTCGGAAGCGGTGGGGGCGGTGACAGCACACCAGGCGCTCGACCTCTTGCGACGCGATCCCGAAACGGCGGTCATCGTACTGGTCTCCAAGCCACCCTCGCCCGCGGTCGCCGAGGGATTGCTGGACGCAGCGCGGGCATCGGGCAAGCCGGTCGTCGTAGACTTTATTGGTTACCGCCGGGCCGTCCGCCAAGTCGACAACCTGCACTTTGCCTCGACGTTCGATGAAACTGCACAGCTTGCCGTGGCACTGGCTCAGGCTGGCACCGCGAGCGCCGACGAAGAGGTCGAGGCCCGGGCCTTCGCCGAGGGCCAGCGCTATCTACGCGGCCTATTCTCCGGCGGCACCCTGGCCCACGAGGCCCTGCTGCTCCTGCAGGACTATTTGCCCAGGGTCTATTCCAACGTGCCCCTGAAAAAAGAGGACAGGCTGGAGAACTCGATGGTCAGCCAGGAGCATACCATCGTAGATCTGGGCGAGGACGAGTTCACCGTCGGCCGGCTCCACCCAATGATGGACAACGACCTGCGGATCCGGCGCATGCAGCAGGAGGCCGAGGACCCTGGGGTCGCGGTGTTGCTGCTGGACGTCGTCCTGGGTGACGGCGCGCACGCCGATCCCGCTGCGGAACTGGCGCCGGCCATCGAACGGGCGCGCGCGACGGCTGAGGAAGCGGGCCGCTACCTGGAAGTGGTGGCGGTCGTCGTGGGCACCGACGAGGACCCGCAGGACATGGCAGCCCAGATCGAGCAACTGCGCCAGGCGGGGGCCCGTGTCGAGACCAGCAACGACGCTGCCGTGCGTTACGTGGGCCGGCTGCTCCTAGGCGGGCGGAAGGGCGGCCCATCGCCAGCAGCGAGAGCAGTGCCCC
>JAMJFU010000392.1 GCA_023544525.1 Anaerolineae bacterium
AGAGCTGGTGACCGACGACGTGGTCTATATTGGCGGCGGGCACGATATCCACGGCGACGAGGCTGCTCCCCTGGATGAGGCAGCCCTGCGGGACGCGGTGCTCGCCCGGATTGGCCGGGTCGAGGCTTTTGCCGTGTCCAGTTATTTTGGGGTGCGCAATCCAACCCACGAGCTGCGGGCACGGGCGCTGATCGAGGAATGGACTCGTACTCCTGCGGAAGGCGGGGCGGGCACCGGCTTGCCCGTCACCTGCGGGCACGAGCTAACCACGCGCCTCAACTCGGTGCGGCGGGCGACTACGGTGGCCCTCAATGCACGCCTGGTGCCGCTTCTCCGCGAGCTGATCGGAACGCTGCGCCACACCCTGTCGGCTAGAGGCGTCACAGCACCCCTCATGGTCGTCAAAGGCGATGGTTCCCTCGTCCGCGCCGAGTGGGCCATGCAGCGGCCCATCGAAACCATCTTATCGGGACCGGCGGCCAGCACGGTGGGTGCCTGGCACCTGGCCCGGCGGTCAGGCACGCCAGCCGCAGAGAGCACCCTCGTCGGCTCGAGCTCTGACGTCTGGATCATAGACGTCGGCGGGACGACGACCGACATCGCCTCCTTGCGCGAAGGCCGCCCGAGACTGAATCCGGAAGGGGCCCAGGTCGGCCGCTGGCGGACCATGGTAGAGGCCGTAGACGTGCATACCGTGGGCCTCGGCGGCGACAGCCATGTGCGCGTCGATGACGACCGGCACCTGGCCATCGGGCCCAGGCGGGTCGTCCCTTTGAGCCTCCTGGCCCAGACCTATCCCGGTGTCGTCAGTGAGCTGCGCACCCAGGTCGTGGCGCCCCCGCGTCCGGAGGTGGCTGGCGAGTTCCTGCTGGCCCGCCGGCAAACCAGCCAGTGGCTGGAAGAGGAAGAGCAGTCCATCCTGGATAGACTCGCTCGCGGCCCGGTATCGCTGGCGGCGATTGTGCGCGAGGCCCGCTACGGGGCGCTGATACTGCGCCGCGTGGAGCGCTTGGTCGCCGAGCGCCTGGTATTGCGAGCCGGTTTTACGCCCACCGATGCGCTGCATGCCCTGGGCCGCCTGGAGTTGTGGGATACGGAGGCACCCATGTTGGGCGCCCAGTTGTTGGCCGCCCAAACCCGCCAGCCGGTAGAGGCCTTTTGCCGCGACGTCGTCGAAGGCGTGTCCAGGCGGGCTGCAAAAGCCCTCGTCACCAAGGCCCTGCACGACGAGGCGGTCCTGCCCGGGCACCAGCCGCAGTGGGACCAGGAACCGACCGCCGCGCTGTTCCTGGAGCGGGCCCTCGATGGGGATCGCCGGAATCCCTCTGCGGACCGGGATCTCGACTTTTCGTTGAGCCTGCGCCGGCCTGTGGTCGCCATCGGCGCACCGGTGGAGGCCTATATGCCGCGCGTGGCCCAGCAGCTCCACACGCAGTTGCTCATCCCACCCCACGCCGAGGTGGCCAATGCCGTGGGTGCGGTGGCAGGCGGAGTGGTCCAACGCCAGCGCGTGCTCATCACGCCGCTGGAGCGAGACATGGGCGCTTCGGGTGGGGGTGGCAGCGGCGTGCGTGTCCACCTGCCAGACGGTCCCCGTGATTTTGGCGACCTGGAGCAGGCGGTGGCCTATGCCCACGAGGTGATGCATGGCTGGATGAAAGATCTGGCCCGCCAGGCCGGCGCTGCTCAGGTTGAGGTGCAGATGGTCCGGCACGACCGCGACGTAATGGTCAAGGCCGGTTGGGGCGACCGGCTTTATCTGGGCAGCGACCTGACCTTCACCGCGGTGGGACGGCCCAGCCCGGCGGTACAGGAGGCCTGATGGAGGCTTCCATCGAGTCCGAGACAGGGAGGGGAGAGAGTGCTGTGAAGAGGTTCATCGGCGTGGCGGGCAACGTCGGGGTTGGCAAGTCCTCGTTGACCAGATTGTTGAGCGAGTACCTGTGCTGGGAACCGTTCTACGAGGCGGTCGACGACAATCCATACCTCTCCGACTTTTACAAGGACATGCGCACCTGGAGCTTTCATTCCCAGGTCTATTTTCTCTCGCGACGCCTGGGCCACCACCGGCAGATCATAGACCGGCCCGGAACCGTAATGCAGGACCGCACGGTATACGAAGATGCTGAGATCTTTGCCCACAATCTATACCTGCAGGGCCACATGGGCGAGCGGGATTGGCGCAGTTACTGGGACCTGTACCAGACGGTGATTACCATTCTGCCGCCGCCCGACCTGGTCATCTACCTGCAGGCATCGGTGCCGGTCCTTCAGGGTCGGATCCGCCATCGCGGACGGGACTATGAGCAGGAAATCGGTGCCGACTACCTGACGCAGCTCAACGAGCTGTACGAAGGCTGGGTGGAGCGGTTCAGCCTCTGCCCCGTTCTGACCGTGCCCACAGACGACCTGGACTTTGTGGCCGTCAACTCTCACCTGGAGCTCATCGCCAGCCGCGTCCTGGACAAGCTGCACGGCAAGGAAGTCGTCGTCTTTGACTAGGGCCGGGGCTGACCGGCCAGAACCGCCTCAGGGACCGCCGGGCTAAGGCTGCACCTGCGGCCAGGCAGCCGCAGGGCTCGAGCCAGAAGTCAGGCGGGGTCTGGCACCACCTTGACCAGCACGCGCCGGCTCCGCGGGCCATCGAATTCGGCCAGATAGATCCCCTGCCAGGTGCCCAGGATCAGCTCCCCGTCGCGAACAAGCACAGTCTCGCTGGCACCGGCGATCGTGGACAGGAGGTGGGCCGGCGAGTTGCCTTCGCCGTGCCGGAACCGCACGTCGGGTACCAGGGCCTCCAGGGCGCGGATCAGGTCGCCTTTGACGTCGGGATCCCAGTTCTCGTTAAGCGTCAGGCCGGCTGTCGTGTGCGGCACAAAGATGTGGCAGACGCCTTGCTGTACGCCGCTAGCAGAGATCACCTCTTTGACCAGCGAGGTAATATCCCGGAGCTCGCGCTTGCTTCCGGTCCTCACGTCCAGTTGGACAGGCATGGTTCTCCTCCACGGTAAGGGCTAGCATCATTATACTGTGGCGGAAGGGTGCGGGCAAGGCTGCCCCCGCCCGCGTCATGGCTATCGAATTTGGAACGGGCAAAGACGAAGAGCGTCATTCTGAGGAGCGTCAGCGACGAAGAATCTCGCTTACGCAGAGGAAACCG
>JAMJFU010000393.1 GCA_023544525.1 Anaerolineae bacterium
GCCTTCATGTTTGGACCATTAGCGGCCCTGTGGATGTTCCTCGGGCTGTTCGACAACGTGGTCATCTATAGCCTGGTCGCAAAGCGACGGTCCTGCACCAACATCCTGCTGGGCTCTGTCAGCGGCGGGATGCCGGCCCTCTTTGGCTGGGCGGTCGTACAGGGCAACGTGACCTGGACAGCGGGCCTCATCAGCCTGCTGGTGATCACCTGGACACCGAACCACATCTGGAACCTGGCCATCCGCTATCGAGAGGACTATGCCCGGGCCAACGTGCCCATGCTGCCAGTAGTGACCAACCTGCGGCGCGCTGTGAATCTCATCGTCATGAGTGTCGTCCTCATGGTCGTCGAGTCCGTGCTGCTCGGCGTCATCGGCAATTTCGGCATCGTCTACTTTGCCGTCGCCACCGTTGGCGGGCTTGCATCGTTGGCGGGGCATTTCTATCTCTACGTCAAGCCGACCGAGCGAAACGCCTGGCTCATGTTCAAACTATCAAGCCTATACCTGGCCCTCGTCTTTGCCGGCATGATGATCGACCGGTTGATCTGAGCCCCACGGGGAGCGCAAGCTCCCCCTCTCTTTCCCGTAACGCATTATCATCCTCGGTGTTCTAGCCTATCGACGGTGGTGGCAAAGGTATTTGGCACCTAGTTGACAACCGGGCTGTTTGGTGGTACACTAGACGCGGTTCGAACCTGGCAGCAGGTTAGCAGCCGACAGATCACCCCAGGTTCTTTGCATTGCTGCCGGCAGTGCGACGCCGGTAATAGCCAGTCTGCCGCAGCCGGCTTTGGCCGGATCGGTTTTTTGGGCGCATCGGCGGCGACGCGCTGGCACAGCCGACGGGGATGCCGGGGATGTGCTACTCCCCGACTTACCGTTGCGACACTTGGGGTTGCCTCCTGGGCTTGACCCAGGAGCGTACCGGAGGGGAGGTGAGAGAGGGAACAGACTCGGGCAAGCGGGCCGAAGATTGGCGACGTTCAGCTTCCAGTGCTGAACAGGAGATTCCTTTCCACAAGGGAGTAGGAGGAAGAAACAATGAGTATCGTCATTCTGCTTATCGGCATCGCGGCCATCGCCCTCGGGTACGGCTTATACGCCCGGACGATCAACCGCGACGTGATCCAACCGGATGACAACCGTACCACGCCAGCCAAGATGTACATGGATGGTGTGGATTTCGCTCCGGCCAATCGCAACGTGCTGTTTGGCTACCAATTCAAGTCGATCGCCGCCCTGGGACCGATCACGGGCCCGATCATCGCCGTCAAGTGGGGCTGGCTACCGGCCCTCATCTGGATCGTCGTCGGCACCTTCTTCATCGGCTGGGTACAGGACTATGCCAGCATCGTAGTCACCATGCGGGAGGAAGGCCAAACCTTCGGAGGCCTCAGCTACCGCCTGATCTCACCCCGATCGCGCAACATACTGCTGCTCTTCATCTACTTCTACCTCTTGCTCATCATGGGCGCCTTTGGCAACCTGGTGGGCTTCAGCCTGATGACCAATCCCAGCATCCCTCTGGGAGTGATCCTCGTGATCCTGTTCGGGGTCCTGGCCGGCCAGATGACTTACAAGTGGAAGCAGGACATTGTCCTCACCACAATCGTGACGGTGATCCTGGCCTTCTTGGGCATCTGGTTTGGAGCCGGCCTGCCCATCGGGGACCAGAACCTGATCCAGGCCATTCCAGACTTTTTTGCCAGGCTGTATGGCACGTTCGGGGGTGCGACCTCACCTATCTGGTTCCTCTCAGTGACCCAGGCCATGTTCCTTGGTAGCATGCTCGTGGTTATCATCTGCTACCTGGGCGCTGTGCTTCCCATCTGGCGTTGGGCACAGCCGATCAACTACGTCGCCTTCTGGATCGTCCTGGTCGGCATCATCGGCGGTGTCATCGGCCTGCTGATCTGGCACCCCGGCATGGGCGATTTTCCTGCCTTTACCGAGTGGAACGTCCCAGGGCTCGGCTGGCTGTGGCCCATCCTCTTCGTCACCATTGCTTGTGGGGCCATCTCTGGCTGGCACAGCCTGGTCTCCAGCTCGGGTACGGCCCGCCAGATTGAGAAAGAGAGCGACGCGCTGTTCGTCGGCGGTGGCTCCATGTTCCTGGAAATGTTCTTTGCCATCATGGCCTTCCTGACGGCGACGGTGGCGTTTGGCAGCTTCCAGGGCTACATAGACGCAGGGTCTCCGCTCCAGGTCTTTTCCGTGGGCCTGGCCACCTTCATGAACCAGTGGGGCCTGCCCATGACGCTCGGCGTGCCCTACGGCGGTGTCTTCCTGGTGCTGATGGCCCTGACGATCATGTACCTGGTCGTACGCTTCATGCGTGTGGCTAGCGCAGAGGCCCTCGGCGATAGCATCCCGGTCATGCGAAACGTCCACGTGGGGAGCGTCATCGCCCTTCTCCTGACCCTGTTCCTGATCTGGATCGTGCCCTTCCTCGGGATCTGGGTCATGTTTGGTGCGGCCAACCAGCTCATGGCCTCGCTGGCCCTGCTGCTCATCACGCTGTGGCTGATGTCCAAGGGCAAGAGTTACATGTGGACGTTCGTGCCTTTCGTGTTCATGTTCGTTACCACCATCGCCGCCCTGCTCTACAAGGTGGTCGAGTCCATCGACAAACTGGCGGCGCCAGGGCTCACGGGGGAGGCCATCGCGGCCAACGTGATCATCGCCCTTGTGGCCATCTTGCTCGTGGTAGCCGCGGGAATCCTGGCCTGGGATGGCCTGCAGGCGATCCGGCGCTTCCGCGCCCAGGCCGCCCCGGCCCCAACTGGGGGAGGAGAGTAACCTGCCTGCCGAGCCGAAGGGGAGGGGAGGGCCCGGGCCCTCCCCTTCGCGATCGCCAATGGCGAAACCCGGGTGGTAGGCTGAGACGGCCAGGCGCTGGAAGCCACCCTGCAGCGCCTGTAGGAGGGACAAGGTGTACAGACGGATCCTCGTGCCGATGGAGAACGAGGAACACCAGGAGCCAGCCCTGGCCCACGCGCTGAAACTGGCATCGTCGATCTGTGGCGGTCAGAGCGAGGCAGGGGGCACACGGGTCACGGTCATCCTGGCCTGGCTCGTGCCGGTCGTCGCC
>JAMJFU010000394.1 GCA_023544525.1 Anaerolineae bacterium
ATCGCCCGCTCGCTGCAGGACCTGGGCCTGGACGAAGCAGCAGCCTGGTGGGCGGCCGGCACGGTCAAGATCTTGATCAACCACCAGCAGTGGTGGGCGGTCGACGGCGAGGGAGAACGTGCAGCGTACCAGGTGTTGACGAGCTGGCTCAGGGATAGCGAAGTACAGCAGTTCATGCAGGTCAACCGCCACCGCGGCGTGCTGTGGTTCAACCACGAGGCCTTTGGCAAGCTGCTGGGCTGGATGCTGACGATCGCTGCGGTGGAGATCAGCGCCGACCCGGGACGGACGCCTGACGAGGTGGCTGAGCAGATCATGGCCTGCTACGAGCTGATCGAGGTACTGCAGGAGGCCGAGAAGGCATCGGAATACCAGGTGGTGGAATTGATGGAGGCGGTCAAGGGGCAGCCCGTCCAGGCAAGGGCGGCAGATCTGCCCGGCAAGAAGAAGGGAGGGTAGACGATGTTGAATGTGGATCCCGGCCAGCGGCCAGAAAACGACGCCGGCTACCTGGAGATGATGACGGCGGTGATCTTTATGGGCGGATTAAACCGCCAGGTGGTCATGGGCAAATGGGACGGCTTCCTGGAGGCCTTTGAGCAGTTTGACGTGGGCGCGGTGGCCGATTTCACCGACGTGGACGTCGAGCGGCTGAGCAACGACGAGCGCATCGTCCGCTACAAGGCCAAGATCCGGGCGATGGTGGAGAATGCGCGGGAGATGAAAGGGATCGCCGAGCAGCATGGCAGCTTTGGCGCCTGGCTGCGGGAGACGGTGGAGCAAGAGGGGGTGGCGCGCACAGCGAAGGTCCTGGGCGACCGCTTCAAGTACCTGGGCGAGGACTCGGCCAGGCTCTACCTGTACGCGGTGGGCGAGGACGTCGAGGTGAGCGACAAGGAGCGGGCCAAGTACGGCCCGGGATAGGCAACGACCAGAACCAACACGCCGAGGAGGAGAACCGACATGAGAGACATCATCCGACAAGCCGTCAATGTCCTGGCCACGATCGCCCTGATCGTGGTCAACGCCCTGGCCAACGCCCTGCCCCTCAACGGCCTGACCACGGGCGAGATCTCGGACCGCTTTGACGTCTATTTTGTGCCGGCGGGGTACGTGTTTTCGATCTGGGGCCTGATCTATGTGGGGCTGCTGGCCTTTACGGTCTACCAGGCCCTGCCCGCCCAGCGGGAGAACCCGCGGCTGCGGCGCATCGGCTACCTGTATGCCCTGAGCTGCGTGGCCAACATCGCCTGGCTGTTCCTGTGGCATTACGAGGTCTTTGCCTGGACGCTGGTGGCCATGGGGGCGCTGCTGCTGCTGCTCATCGCCATCTACCTGCGGATCGGCATTGGCCGGACGCGGGTCAGCCCGGCGGAGACGTGGCTGGTGCGGGTGCCGTATAGCATCTACCTGGGCTGGATCACGGTGGCCACGGTGGCCAATGTGACGTCGGTGCTCGACTACCTGAACTGGGGTCGCTGGGGGCTGAGCGAGGAGGTGTGGGGCGTCCTGATCCTGATCGTGGCCGGGCTGATTGCCTCGCTGGTCAGCCTGACGCGGGGCGACGTGGCCTACGTGCTGGTGATCCTGTGGGCCTATGCCGGCATCGCGGTCAAACATAATAACACGATGTCGATCTTTGTGACGGCCATCGTCGTGGCCACGATCGTGGCCCTGACGCTGGTCGTGGGCGTGCCGGTGACCCGCACACGGGTCCTGGCCTGGCAGAAGGAGCAGCCCGACGAGGGGATCCGGCATCGGTGGTAGGGGGGCGTCGACACGTTTGAACGTTTAAACGTCCCAAGGGATGCTGCGCTTATTGGAAGGTTGGAGGGTTGGAAGATTGGGCGCCCACCCCACCCACCCAGATTTCTTCTGAGGTTCAATGGTGGGTGGGGGGTGGCGGGCCGTGGATATTGGCCGGTGTGCAAGGGAGAGGATCTGGGCATGGGTCTGGGTCTTCTCCTTTCATTTTGTGACGGGCCAGGATCCCGTGTGCTGTCTTTAATCATAGGGCATCTGTGCGGTTTGGTCCACGAGGAGGTTTTGCCGGTGGGGACGAGGCATCTCTGGAAGGGCGTTCGGGCGACGTGCTTGGGGATCTGAGGGGGATTGGGGCCTTTCCGATTTCGGCCGGATCGTCAAAACGGAATGAAGTGTGATATAATAGGTATCACAGGGAAACCTGATTCGGTGAATCGGACCTTGGGCGAAAGACCAAGTGGCATGTGCCGGCGGAGTGGAGCACGTGCATTCATGGTAGGTAAGGGAGGGTTTCGAGGTGGGACGAGTGGCTTGGCAGGAGCGGATCGTGATCGCACCGGATCTGCACCATGGCGATCCGTGCATCAAAGGTACACGGATCCCGGTGGCGATGATTGTAGGGAGCTTGGCTGATGGCATGACGGCGGATCAGATCCGCGAGGAGTATCCACAACTGACCGACGAGGACATCCGAGCGGCCCTGTCCTACGCTGCGGAACTGACACACGAAGAGATCTTGATCTCATTGCCAGCATGAGGACAGAAGCATGCGCGTTAAGGTAGATGAGGATCTGCCCAAGGCAGCCGTTCAGATGCTGCTACGGCGGGGCTACCAAGCACTTGGGGTGGTTGAGCAAGGGATGGGAGGTACAAAAGATCCTGACTTGTGGCGAGTGGTCCAGGCTGAACGTCGATTCCTTGTGACGGCCGATAAGGGGTTCGGTGACATCCGCCGTTATCCGCCCGGACAACACAGAGGGATCCTGTTACTGCGTCCAGATCAGGCTGGGATCCGGCCGATGCTCGATCTTCTGGGGCAAGTTCTCACCGCGTATGATCTAGAGGCCCTTGAGGGAACGCTCGTAGTCGTCACACCAAGAGGTATTCGTATCCGGCGCGCCAGGGCCTGAGGACGTGCCGGTCTGTGCAGGCTCGATGTCGCCTGGAGGGAGGCTTGTCCCAGCGCCTGACAGGCGGGCTCGATTGTCTGCGGCGGGGCTTGGAGTTTCCGCTCTGCTCTAGTCAGGTGCAATGCACCGCCGATCTTTGGCCAAGCGATGCTACGAGAGGACGATCGCCCTTCGTAGCGGCCCTCGCATCGGGGC
>JAMJFU010000395.1 GCA_023544525.1 Anaerolineae bacterium
TAATATCGCAGGTCGGGTGAAATGTCAAGGTGCGTGGGCTGCGCACGTGCCGACCAGAAGGGCGCAGGGCTGTGCGCCGATCTGTGGGAGGGCGTGGGTCCGCGTTGTCTGGCCCCTACGGATCAGGGGCTGTCCTGTTGTTGGGCGTAGAGAGGGCAGCCGCCGCCGCACAGGACCTGGTCCGGGCAGTTGTAGCATTTCTTCATCATAAAGTCGCGGTTGCGCAGGTAGCGGGCCAGCTCGTGCTCCCAAATATCGTCCCAGGGGTCCTCGAGGATGTTGCCCAGGGCGACGTAGTAGCTCTGGCAGGGGAGTACGTCGCCGTTGGGCTCAACGCACATATTGTAGCGGGCCGCGGTGCAGCCCTTGATGCCCAGTTCCAGGCCGGTGGGGTCGAATTCGCAATACTGGGTGGGTGTGTACCAGATGAGGCGCATGTGGTGTTCCTGGGTAGCCTCCTGGACCCGTTCCAGGATGGGCGCCAACTGGTCCTCGGCGATGCCGGTCCCAACGCACGCGCCGGCGCCGGAATAGATGAGGCTGTTGCAGCCAAAGGTGGGCACACCCAGGGAAGCGGCAAAGGCGACGGTCTCTTCGATGCCGTCGACGTTCTCGGTGGTCATGGTGGTATTGGTCATCATATAGATGTCTGCGTCCACGACTGTGCGGATGCCCTCGACGGTCTCTGACCAGGCACCGTCGGCACCCACCATGCGGTCGTGGATGGCGGGGTCATGGCTCTCGAGCGTGATCTGGATGTGATCCAGGCCGGCGAGGAGGAGTTGGTCCAGGTAGGCGCGATCGCGCAGCTTGCGGCCATTGGTCTGGAGGCCGGTGACCAGGCCGACGTCCTCGGCATATTGCACCAACTCGACCAGGTCGGGCCGGAGGGTGGCCTCGCCGCCGGTAAAGGTCAGATGAGGGATGCCCAGTTCCCAGCAGCGGTCGATGACGCTTTTCCACTGCTCGGTGGACATCTCGGGAAAGTCCTTAGGCCGGCCCACGTAGCAGTGGGGACAATCGTTCTGGCAGCGGTAGGTCAGGGCCAGGTCCATGCGGTAGGGCGCCGAGAGCTCGGCGCTGAGGGGCTCAATACGGTGGACGTCCAGGTAGGTGACGGGACAGACCTCCTCGCCCGCCTGGGCGATGCCGGTGATCACTTCCTGGAGCTCCTCAAAGTCCGCCCGGGCCGTCTCGACAGGCACGTCAAAGCGGCGGGCGATCTCGCGGCCGGCCTCCTGCGCTGTCCTATCCTCGAGCAAGAGCTTGGCGTGTTCCGTGGCCGTCTGGTTCAGGTGTAGCACGCGCGCAGCATTGATGAGCAGCACGCCGTGGCCGTCCTTTTCGACACGGAGGTGCAGGCGGTACTGCTGGGGTGCGTCGGGCGGTGTCTGGTAGTGATAGATGCCCCGGCTGAGGGGCTGGACGGGCTCGAACCAATGCTTGATGCGGTCCACTAGACCCATGGTTACCTCCCTCCGCCGGCACAGGCGCAGGCGCAGCCGGCACAGGCGCAAGCGCAGGCGCAGCTATAACCGCCACCCCGGCTGCTGGAACTGGAGGACTTGGGCGGGGGATTGGTCGTCTGGGTGACCTTGCCGGTAAAAGACTCGACGCCGCTGACGACGGTGTTGGCCGCGTTCTCTATGCCGGTGACCACGGTGTTGGCGAAATCGCCGCCGGGCAGGGTAGGCAGGGTGACGGGGGTACCGCCGCCGGAGGGTGCCGGGGCCGGGATGGGGCCGGCTGAGGTGCCCCCGGCCGGGCTGGTGTGTGCTGCCCACGGGCGGTAGAGCCACCACCAACTGGGCACGACCACGGGCCGGTCACGAAAGACCTCGCGGGTGCGGTCGTCCCAATCGTCCTCGAGCATGGTCCACTCCAGCCCTTCGCCCCAGCGTTCGCCCAGCACCTCGGGGGTGTCGGCGGCCTCGACCTGCTGCCAGGCCCGGGCAGCGATATCCCTGTAGTAGGCCTTGGATTCGCTCCGGCTAAAGCCCGTGAGCTTTTTGTTCACGTCCCCGATAAGGTCGATGGCCAGGTCGCGGAGTTCACCCTGGGCCATCGTGCCGTCCTCCTTGATGGCATTGAGGAAGCGGCGCTCGTAGTACCGGAGCTTGGCTCCCTCCGGTTGCTCCTTCAGGACCTCCAACCTGAGGGGCTTTTGCGACATGACGGCGACCACGCGTTTCTTCACCAGGCCAAACAGGATCATGGTCATGACCCGGTCGAGGGGGGCTTCGAGCAGGATGGCGGCTTCGACAGCGGTGAGGCCACGCTTGATGCCCGTGCCCTCGACGGCCAGTTCTGGGGGGAGGTATCTCATCTTGCGGCGCTTTTGGGCGCGGCTGCCTATCACCGCAAAAAAGGCCCAGCCGAGGCCGATGACGATGAACCAGATGACGGGACTGCTGCAGATGGCGTCCAGGTTCAGGCTAAAGGCCGGGGCTGTTTGGACAACGCCCTCCTCGAGGTAGACCTTGGGGAAGGATGCACCAAAGACGTATTCCTGGCTGCCGCTGGCGTCCTGGTCGGCCCAGGTATAGATGACGCGGTTGTCCTCCACGCGGGCATCGGTGAAGGGCTGGCTGTGGTAACGGGGCTCGTCGGACGTGACGCCAGGTGGGAAATGGAAGTTGACCTCCAAGTAGGTCGTGCCGTGGACAAAGTCGCTGCTGAAGTAGTTGGGCGCAAACTCGAGGCTGGCATACTCCGAGTCGTCACTATCCTGGAAGATCATATTGCGTACAGTAGCTTCGACGTGCAGGGTGCCGGTCTGGCCGGGTCGGATGGCCTGGCTGCCCAGCTCCACGGCAATGCCAGTGTCGATATAGGGTGAGTCACTAACGCGATCCAGGGATACACCGTCGATGGAGGCGCTGACCTCTGACAGGTCGTAGGTGTTGTTGGGCAGGCCGATGTCAAAGACGTCGAGGGGGTCGGAGCCGGCATCGGCGGCTATGGTGAGATCGTAGACGATGTGGACCCGGCCGTCGGGGTTGATGAATAGGTGGACAATGCTCTGCCTGAGGTTGAAGCGATAGTCCTGTGCCAGTGCTGGAGGCGCCAGCACGGCTATGAGAATG
>JAMJFU010000396.1 GCA_023544525.1 Anaerolineae bacterium
AGGGCCGTCCCTTGGCCAGGTGCTCGGCAACCACCATTGCTTCGGTCTTTTCTTCGTTGAGCAGGGCAGCGGCCGACTGTGGCACGTCAAAGGCCAAGGCCAGCTCCCTGCAGACCGTTTCCAAAACTGATTCGATGTCCCGGGCCACGGCTGACGCGGCAATGACCCGGTTCAGTAGGGCCAGCTCCCGGTTCCGGCGGCGGGCATCGTCGTAGAGCCGGGCGTTCTCGATCGCGGTGGCAGCCTGGCTGGCGACGGTCGTCAGAAGCTGTACATCGCTGTCAGTATAGGCGTTGGGTTCGTAGCTCTGGACCGAAAGTACGCCAATTACCTTCTCGCGGGTGCTCAACGGCACACCGATGTATGAACGGGCTGGCTGGTCCGCCAAGGGGATGATATCGTAGGGCGCGCGCCTGGCGGTCATGGCTTCCCAGGTATCTGGCACATAGAGGGGTTTTTGAGACTGGATGACATAGCCCGTTATGCCAGGCCGCCTGGCGATGTCCAGCGGCTCGATGTGCTGGGGACCGTCCTTGTCGGCCAGCAGAGGAAAGTCGATCCGCCCCGTCGTTTCGTCGAAAAGGGCCACGTAGAAGGCTCCGGTATCTACGATACACTTGATCTCTGCATATAGGGTATCGAGGACGGTCCTCAGATCGAGGGCGGAGTTGAGCTTGGTCCCAAGACGGTGGAGTGTAGCCAGTCGGTCGGCCCGGAGGCACGTTTCTTCAAACAACCGGGCGTTTTCGAGTGCAGCGGCCGCCTGATTGGCCAACGTCTGGCACAGGGCGATCTCGCCCTTCGTGAAAGTCCGTTCCTTCTGGCATTCCATCAGGGCCAGCAGACCGATCGCCTGATCTCCGACCACCAGGGGCACCATCAATTGGGTCCTAATCCCCTTGGCCTGCATCCAGGCCCGTTCCGCCGGATCGGCATCCGGATCGTTCGCCTGCAGGGCCAGCGGCTGGTGGTCGGTCAACACCCGGCGCGTGGCTGGGTAGTCGCGCAGAGGATAGGTCGTCCCTGACGTGTCCGGTTCCCACCAGCCCAGGTCGAGGGCTCTTGTACGGTCCAGCAGGGTTACCACGGCATCCTGCTCTTGATCCCAGCGGGAGACAGCACAGCCGTCAACGTTCATAGCAGTCGCGATCCGCTTGGCCACGACTCTTAGCACGGAATCCACCTCTAGTGAGCCTGCGAGGGCGGTGCTGGTTTCAAAGAGCAGGGTCAGTTGGTCTAGCCGCTGCCGCACCTCCTGGAACAGCCGCGCATTCTCAATGGCTTGGGTGGCCTGGTCGGCCAGGCCTTGGAGCAAGGTCAGTTCGTCGTCGGTAAAATGACGCACTTCGCCCACTGCAGCGGCGTTCAGGGCGCCGACCAGAACCCCCTCACGCTGCAAGACAGCGCTAACGTGGCTGCGGATGTCCAGCCCCGCCCAATGCTCAGTGCCGGGGAGGCCAGGTGCGGCCCGCACGTCGGGGACGACGATCAGCGGTCCCATTGACCGGAAATGCTCGTCGAATGCGTGCAGAGGCACGACCGGTGGGTGTGCCACCCGGTCGCGCGGTAGTCCGAGTCCGCTGGCGCAGTACAAGACCCGGCGTTGCTGGTCCACCAGGTACACACTGGCAATGGGTACGTCTAGAGCGTGAGCTGTCTCCTGGCACACGGCATCCAACACAGCATCCAGGTCGAGTTGAGCGTTCAGGCGCTCAGCGGTGCGGGCCAGGGCCTCGGCGCGGGCCGCCTGGCGCCGGATCTCCCTCTCCGCCTGTCTGCGCTCCGTGATGTCTACGAAGGTGCCGACGACCCCCTCGAGCCCGCCGGTTGGGCCGACGAGGGGTGCAGCACTGACGCTCATCCAGCAGCTAGAGCCATCGGGGCGCTTGACGCCCATGACCACATCCTTAACCGGCTGCCCTTCTGCCAGGGCCCGGGGACAGGCCATCTCCTCCGGCGGCATCGGCGTTCCATCGGAACGGAGGGTCTCCCACTCTGGCGCCCCGTAACTGCGAGCTTCGATCTCGGAACGCGTGAGCCCCAGCATGCGCTCTGCTGCAACGTTGGACTGGACGACCTGACCATCTGGAGCGATCAGGATCACGCCCTCAGCCATCGTTTCGAACAGGCTGCGGAAGCGCTGCTCGCTCTCCCGCAACGCCTGCTCGGTCTCCCGCTTCTCGATGGCTCTGCGGACGGTGACTAGCAGTTGCTCCATGGCGTAGGGCTTCTGCAGGTAGCCGTAGGCGCCCAGGTTCACCGCCTCGATGGCCGAGGCCTGGCTGGCGTGGCCCGTGATCACGATGCACTCTATGTCAGGGAAGCCCCGTTTCACCTCCGCCAGCAGCGCCAGGCCGGACATGTCCTCCAGATTGAGATCGATCAGAGCGACGGCTGGGGTCGGCGTCTCGATCCTGTCAAGGGCTGCTCCCCCGGTCGCGACAGCGATGGGGATGTAGCCTTTGGCCTGAAGGATATCGGACAGCGTCTTTCTGGTCAGGGGGTCGTCGTCCACGATGAGGATGGTATGTTCTGCGCTCACAACTCACCTCGTCACGTCATTCTTCCTTCTTCCTGGCTGGATGGCCCAGCATCCGACCCAGCCCCCCGTCGTGGATCTGGGTCAGTGCCTGGAGGAGCCTCTCGATCTGGAGGGGTTTATGAAAGCAGGTGTGGACGGTGAGTCCCAATGCAGCGCTCACGGCCAGGAGAGTGAGCAGGGTCAGGCGCAACTGCAAACTGGAGACGAACCTGGTCACAATGTGTACAATTCTCATTCGGCACCCCTGCGCTAGTTGATTATACCACAGAATAGCTAGAAGCGCAAAGAATGCGCACTTGCTGATGCCAAATGCTACTGAAACACCGGCAGCCGTCAAAAGCTAGTGTTACTGCGGGAGCGATGTCCACTAACGAATAGGATGACCATCACCGAACCACGCAGATACTCCGCATTTCGCAGAAGCGGTGTTTTCAGGCCGACCTCAAGGGTTGCGCACGATACGACCCACATGGGTCGGTGTATACCGCACGCCAAACTCACGCCAGATAGCTTCTGCCACTCGACCGCGAGTCCAGATGTCCC
>JAMJFU010000397.1 GCA_023544525.1 Anaerolineae bacterium
CGGTCATCTATGCCTACCTGCTGGCCATCACGGTGTTCCTTCTTGATTTCATCTATGCCCTGGTCGATCCCAGGGTCCGGATAGGAAGCGAGGGCACCAAAGCATGAGCAGGTTGAAGAACACTCTCCGGCAACTGGCAGCCTATCCATCGGCCATCGTCGGCCTGGTGATCGTCCTGGCGCTCGTCCTCATATCGATCTACACCATCGTCACGATCCCGTACACCGAAGCGATCCGGCTGTGGCGCGGGGGCGAGGACGTATGGTACAACTACCCCAAGACGGCGTCACCGGCCTGGACGAACCTCTTTCGAGAGGGCGACCTTCCCGAGACGATCACGGTCAGCACCCAGGACGAAGCGGTGGAGAAAACGCGCGAGGTGGTCTCGGAGGAGATGACGGATGTTACCTTTTCCTTCCCCTTCGAATACCGGTATGAGGGGTTTCCAGAGGAGCTATCCGTTTTCTTCAAGGCCCAATATGCTGCCAAAGCGCCCCATATCTCGATGACCTGGCTGACGCCCGACGGCAGAGAGATCCGGGTGGGCAGCATCTCCATGGCAGGCTCTTCCATGTCCCACCGTATCTCTCAGGATACTACGCTGCGGCGCAGGCTTGGCGGAGCGTTGCCGGAGATCGGCCTTTTTGCCGACCCGAACTCGGACCCGGACAAGCCAGTCGCCCTCCAGGGTACCTATTCGCTGGAGGTGACTGCCATCATGTTTGAGGAGGATGCCGACCTGGATGCCGAGCTGGTGGTCTATGGCCAGGTCCACGGGCTGGCCGGGACGGACCATCATCGCCGGGATCTGATGATCGCCCTGCTGTGGGGCACGCCGATCGCCCTGGCTTTCGGGTTGCTGGCCGCCGTTGGCACGACCATCACCACCCTGGTGATCTCGGGCGTTGGTACCTGGTTTGGCGGTTGGGTGGACGGTTTTATCCAACGGGTGACCGAGGTGAACATGGTCCTGCCTTTCCTGCCCATCCTGATCATGGTCGGCACTTTTTACTCCAAGAGCCTGTGGCTCATGTTGGGGGTGACCGTCCTGCTGAGCATCTTTACCGGATCGATCAAGACCTACCGGGCCATGTTCATACAGGTAAGGGCCTCCCCCTACATCGAGGCTGCCCAGGCCTACGGCGCCAGCAGCGGCCGTCTCATCTTCTCCTATTTGGTCCCGCGCATCATCCCTATGATCATCCCCGCGCTCGTGGTGACCATCCCCACCTTTGTCTTCCTGGAGGCGGCGCTGGCCGTCCTGGGCTTGGGCGATCCGATCCTGCCTACCTGGGGCAAGGTCATCAACGATGCGTACTCCACTGGCGCTCTGCACCAGGCGCAATACTACTGGGTGCTCGAGCCCTCCATCCTGTTGATGATCACCGGGTTGGCCTTTTCCTTGTTAGGCTTTTCCCTGGACCGTATCTTTAATCCCAGATTGAGGGGGCTGTAGGCCAATGCCCGAAAACACATTGCTCGACGTCAAGAACCTGCGGCTTCACTTCCGTACCACCAAGGGCGATGTCCAGGCAGTGGACGGGGTAGACCTCGACCTCGACTATACCGAGGCTGTCGTGATCCTCGGCGAGTCGGGCTGCGGCAAGACCTCGCTGGCCAAAGCCATCCTGCGGCTCCTGCCGCGCAACGTCTCGACCTATTCGGGCCAGGTCTACCTGGAGGGTGCGGACGTGATGAAGCTGGATGAGGAAGACTTCCGGCGGAACGTGCGTTGGGTCCAGATGTCGCTGGTGCCCCAGGCAGCCATGAACGCGCTGAACCCGGTGCTCAAGGTGGGGGATCAGGTCGCGGAGCCCATGATGGTCCACTCCGGGGTTAGAAAGGACGCGGCCCTGGCCCAGGCCAGGGACATGTTCAAGCGGGTAGGGGTGCCGGTGGACTTTATAAACCGCTATGCCTTTGAGCTGAGCGGTGGCATGCGCCAGCGGGTGGCCATTGCCATGTCGCTGGTGACTGCGCCCGGCCTGGTCGTGCTCGACGAGCCGACCTCGGCCCTCGACGTGCTGACCCAGGCCAACATCTTTAACGTGCTCAAGCGCATCAAGCAGGCGCTGGAGGTCAGCTTTATCCTGATCACCCACGACATCGCCACGTCGAGCGAGCTGGCCGACCGGGTGGCGGTCATGTACGCCGGGCAGATTGTCGAGACGAGCGACGCGCGCCACTTTTTCACCGAGCCACTGCACCCCTATTCCCAGAAGCTGATGGCCAGCGTGCCCCGGCTGCGGGCCGATGTCGAGCCCGACTTTATCACCGGGCAGCCGCCCAGCCTGCTCAACCCACCCACGGGCTGCCGGTTCAAAGATCGCTGTCCTTCTCGCTTTGACCGCTGTGACGAAGAGCCACCCATGGTTGGCTCCAACCGGCGCATGGTCAAGTGCTGGCTCTACGATTGACGAGGCTAGGAGCATAGTATGGCGTTGAACACTGACGTTGTGGAAACAACCGTGCCCCTGGGGGGCAACGGCGACAAGTTCGAAACCCTGATCTCTATCCAGGACCTGCGCGTCTGGTTCGAGCTGCGGCGCTTTGGCTTTGGCCACGCCGGTTATGTCCGGGCGGTGGATGGCGTCACCTTTGACCTGGGCAAAGGGGAGGCCGTCGGCGTCGTCGGCGAGAGCGGCTGTGGCAAAACCACGCTGATGAAGACGATCCTGGGGCTGAACCCCATCACCGAAGGCCACATCCTGTTCGATGGTGAGCGGATCAGCCACTTCACATCGCGACAACTCCAGTCCTACCGCTCGCAGATTGGCTATGTCCAGCAGGACCCCTACGGCGCGCTGCCGCCCTTTATGAGTGTGCAGCGCATCCTAGAGGAGCCGATGATTGTCAATGGGATCAAGAGCAAGTCTGAGCGGGCGGAGCGGATCCTGAAGGTGTTGACAGAGGTCAAGATGACGCCTGTGCAGGACTTTGTGGCAAAATTCCCGCACATGCTCAGCGGCGGGCAGCAGCAGCGCATCGTCATCGCCCGGGCCATGGTCCTGGAGCCCAAGCTCATCGTCGCCGACGAGCCGGTCTCTATGCTCGATGCCTCGGTGCGGGTCGAG
>JAMJFU010000398.1 GCA_023544525.1 Anaerolineae bacterium
CTCAGCACCCTCTGCGGTGTCAGAGGCCTCCACCCAGGCTTTGATCTCGGGCTCGTCGCGGCAATCGAGGTAGGCCATCTCGCCAGGATGGGAGGCAAAAGGAGCGTGGACCACGGCATCGACCAGGTAGTAGGGTACCACCGTCCGGTCCGGATAGCGGCGGATCTCCTCTGTCGGCACGATCTCTTCGGCGCTGATGATCAACCGTTTGCAGGCCCGGGCAAACTCGACGCCAAAGCCGGTGATTCCCTCCACCTGGCAGTTGCCGAAGCGGTCAGCGCGGTGGACATGCATCAGGCCCACGTCGAGGATCAGGGCTGGCAGCAGGGCCACCTTCTGACCGGTAAAGGGACACTCGACCACCTTGGCTGCGCTATACTTGAGCGTATCTGTACCCAGCATCGAGCGCACGGGGATAAACGGCACGCCCATGGCCGTAGCCTTGAAGCGCCAACTGATGCCAGCGTTGCTCCATTCGACGACCTTCTCCACCCGCCCGCTCTCGACCTCGCGGCGCAACGCCTTCGACACCCCATAGACCTCAAGGCCAATATAGGTGAGGTCCAGAGTCTTGACCATGCCAGCTGCCAGCCACAGGTCAAGTTCCGTCACGCCCTGCCCTGCCACGCGCAGGTCCTTGTACCCCTGCCGGATCACCTCGCGCACCAGGCTCATGGGACAGCGGACGGTGCCGTATAACTCGGTGCCGATGTAGCAGCCATCATACACAAAGCGGCGGATCGCCTCGGCCTCGGTCATCAGTTTGTCGGTCAGTTTCCGCGACTTTTGGGTGCGGTTCCACTCGCGGAACGCATTCATATCCGGTGGCTGGATTAGCTCACCGATGCCCGATTCGATGACGTTCATTGTGCCTCCTTTCTCCCTTGTTGGGTATTAGATACTGGATATTGGATACACGGTGTTGTGAAGGGACTCCCCGAATGTTTAACCTCTAATATCTGATGTCCGACTTGGATAGGACCGCGGCCATGGCCAGGGACAGATAGCGTGTCTCTGCCGTGTCGGCTCGCGAGTTGATGACGATTGGGACACGCGCACCAACGACCAGGCCAGCCATGCGAGCATGGGCGAAATAGAGCAGCCCCTTGGCCACGATATTGCCCGCCTCGACGTTGGGCACGATGAGGACATCGGCCAGGCCGGCGATCGGCGAATCTACGTCCGAGAGCTCTGCCGCCCTGGGCGAGATAGCCAGCTCCAATCCGAGGGGACCGTCGACCGTGGCATGCTCGACCCAGCCCTGCTCCGCCATCTTGGCCAGTGCGAGCGCATCGATGCTGGCCGGAATCTTGGGGCTTACGGTCTCGCTGGCCGCCAGGATGGCAACCTTGGGCCTCTCCACGCCAAAGAGCCGCGCGACACCCACCACGTTGTTGATGATGTCCAGCTTCTGATAGACGTCGGGATAGACGACCACACCCGAATCGCTGAGGTACACCAGCCGGTCCAGGCCCGGCAGCTCAAAGATGGCCACGTGCGTCAACAGACCACGGCCTCGAATGCCAATGTGCCGGTTCAGCGCGGCACCCAGCAGATCCGAGGTCTTGATCTGGCCCTTGACGACGACGGCGGCCTCTCCCTGGCGGGCCAGGTTCACCACATACTGCCCGGCACGCTGCGGATCCGGCTCATGGACGATGTGCGCTCGGCTCAGGACTTCCCCGATCCCGGGGGAACCAGCCGCGCTGATCTGGGCGGCGTAGGCCTCCATCGCCGGCCAGTCGCCCACCAGGGTGGCCTCCACTATGCCCTCCCGCTGGGCCCTCTCCACAGCCTTTAGCACCTCTGGGTCGTGCGCCGCTGCGACTGCAATAGACACGGGACCAACGCGGCGGGCTGCGTCTAGCATGTGGTTGAACGTTGTGATTTCCATGATCCCTGGACCACCAATACGATGACTCTGCGCTGCCTGGCTCTGGGCGACAGCTCAGCCCGGGCAGAGTGCCCCTGCCTATCGGTTACGATCGCGCAAATAGGCCAAGGCGATCTCGGCCAGGAGCGCCGCTCCCAGGGGCAGGCACCGCTCGTCGATGTCGAACTCCGGATGGTGATGCAGCCGTGGCGGCGCGCCGGGAGTCCTCCCGCCCAACAGGAAAAAGGTACCCGGCGCCTCGCGTGCGAAATAGGAGAAATCCTCGCCCCCCATCTCCAATGTGGACTCCTGGACCTGTTCGGGGCCAAGCATGTCGCTGGCCACGCGGCGAACCAGGTCGGTGAGGTCCGGATCGTTGACCACAGGAATATATCCTGGGATGATCCTGAGCTCATAGTCGCCGCCCAGCGCACGAGCCACGGAGCAGGCCCGTTCCATCTCGGCAAAGAGCGCCTCCCGGACATCCGGCTCGAAGGTCCGGATGGTGCCGGTCATCGTAACTTTGCCCGCCACGATGTTGTCCTTCGTCCCGCCCTGGATGGTACCCACCGTGAGTACCTTGGCGCGGGTCGGGTCCAGCCGGCGGGAAACCACGGTCTGCAGGGCATTGATCACCTGCGCAGCCAGGTTGATGGCATCGTGGCCCCGATGTGGGTAGGCGCCATGCGCCTCCTGGCCCTTGACTTCCAGCTCGAACTTGTCGGGGTAGGCCGAGGCCGTGCCCTTGCGCAGCCCGATGGTGCCTACCGGCAGGTCGGCCCACACGTGCAGGCCGGCAACTGCGTCAACTCCCTCCATAACCCCTTCGTCCACCATGCGCATAGCACCACTCAGAGCCTGGTCGTCCTGGCTCTCCTCAGAAGGCTGGAAGAGGAACCGGATCCGGCCTGGCAACCGGCCCGCCTCCGCCTCTTCGGCCAGGAGCTGGGCTGCGCCGAGCAGGCAGGCAACATGGACATCGTGTCCGCAGGCGTGCATCACGCCCGGCACCTGGGAGGCATAGGGAACGTCGTTCAGTTCCTGGATGGGCAGGGCGTCCATATCGGCGCGTAGGGCGATGCAGGGTGCATCGCTGTCGCTGCCCAGATCGCCGACCACACCGGTCTTGGCTACCTTGGTGCGCGCCGAGATGCCCAGTCCGGCAAGCCGGCGGGCAATAACCTGGGCA
>JAMJFU010000399.1 GCA_023544525.1 Anaerolineae bacterium
TCCGTGATTCCCCGCATCGAAGCCGCTACCGATTGTCGTCCATTTTTTCTCTGCATAGCCCAAGAACGCTACCGCGTTGGGGTGCATGGCGGTCAAGGAACAGGCTGCCAACCCCAAAATTCATTCAGGAGGTGTGACATGTTCCACAGGATTACGCTCATCGGATTCGTCGGTCAGGCACCGCAAATGCGGTACAACGAAGACGGCACGCCCGTCACCAACTTCTCGGTGGCCACCCGCCAGGTGGTGTCCAAGGAGCGGGTCGCGAGCTGCCCGACCGGCTGGAAGGAGTCCCTCAACGGCAAGAACTGGGAGCTCACGACATGGTTTAGGGTCACCTGCTGGCGGAAGCTGGCCGAGGCGACCAACCAGTTCATGGAGAAGGGCTCGCAGGTCTTTGTCGAGGGCGAGCTGCGCGGCGACGCCAGCGACGGCAGCCAGAACCCGCGCATCTGGCAGGGGAACGACGGCGAGCACCGGGCCAGCTACGAGGTGACGGCCCGCACCGTCAAGTTCCTCGGAAAGCGCGAGGGCAATGGTGGTGCGCCGATTGGTGAGCCGCCGCCCCAAGGATACGAGGACGACAACGCTCTACCATTCTAGCTGCGACTGAGCATCGCATCGAAAACTGAATGGCCAGCTGCCACAGGCCAGGCCACCCGCCAACGCAAGAAGTCGAGCCTCTGGAGGAATCCAGGGGCTCTGCTTTTTTCCTACCCCACCTTGGCCTTGAAGGGCTGTTGCCTGGAGGCTCAGGCCCAAGTCCCATAGCGTCCAACTCCGCGCCGATAGCCCTGGCTTCGGCCTGGTGTTGCCTCGGTGATGCCCGTGTGGGCAAGAAAGGGCATGATGGACTTGCCTCTCCTTCGCGCCTGTCGTGCGTGCGCACGGATGAACAGTGATGTCCCTGGGGCTGGTTAACGGCTAGGTTCAGCCGCCGCCGACTCTGGCAAGACTCGCTCCAATAACCAGAGCGATTGCTGGCAAATGCCGCACGCATACCCGCGCCGAAGGCGGTCGGCTGCAACCGCTGGTTAGCCCGCCTTTGTTCAGAGCCGAAATCGCGTCTAAGCGCTGATTCTTTTACAAGCCTTGTTCGTTGAGCCAATCCAGTATCCGATCCGCCACAGCCTGCCAGCCGATGTCCAACATCATCGCATGTCCCATATCAGGAAAGAACTCCGCACGTGTGTTGTACGCCTTCGCCGTCGCCTCAACTTCGCTGGATGCAATCAGATTATCATCGGTTGTCCCTAGCACCAGCACAGGGATATTGACCTTCTCAGGCCGGGGCAGGTCTAGAGCCATCATATCTACATAGGCACGAAATGACTCGTCCTGGACTTGAGCGTGGTACGCTGTCAGTTCTCTCCCAGGTATGCTCGCTGAAAAGAAAGCTTCTTTGTACAGCTCGGCCGTGCTAACGTTGTGAATCAGGCTGAATGTCAAGTTGACCTTTAGGAAGGTTAGCGGATGACGGCGAGCTACACGCAAGGTAGCGGGAATCAACCCCTTGGGGGGAGCAGACGCCAGCAATACAGCTGCCGGTGCTTGACGCAACTCTAGGTATTTCTGGACAATCATCCCTCCCATTGAGTGTCCTACCAGTACCGGTGGGCTCTCCAGTTGGTCCACCACTTGGGCCACGTCGGCTACGAAACCCGCCAGGGGAATCCAGCGAAGCCGTTCGCGACCCTCACTGGCACCGTGACCGCGCAGGCTCAAAGCATAAGACTTGTATCCATGCTGCGCGAAGTAGGGTAGAAAATGTTCCGACCAGCACCAAGCAGCGTGCCACATACCGTGCACGAACAATACTGGCGTGGGGTGTGCATCGGCTGCGGGTTCTCGAGCAATCACTTCTAATTGCATTTTCGGTCTCCTTTCCCGTGAACAAAAGGACAATTCCAACGGCGGGGTGGGCTAACTGGCGTGTATCTGGAATCCGCCTTTTGCTGCTATTTCGGCATTATAGGCGGAATCCGTCTGATCCACCCCAGGAGATGAATTTCCAGAATCTTGCGTATGCCCCGCCCACATGCGTTTTCTTCCCAGGTCGGGCTCTCCATCTTGTACCTATTGTAACACAGTTCCCAAGAACTATCAAGAATGTCGTCCATTTCTTGGTCGGGAGATGTGTGAAGGCGTGGAGGGAGACGAGACGCTACCGCGTCCAGGTGCGCGGGCAGTCAAATCCCAGCCGACTGTCCCATCCCATCTTTTGCGGAGGTGCGTCATGTGTTTCGAGTTTGATTTCGCCATTGTCTCTGATGGGGGTAGTCTCGACCACGGAGCCGGAAATCACGGATACGGCAGCTATGTTTTGTCCAACAGGGACGGGCGTAAGGAGACGGTCCGCCTCGACCTGGGCACGGCGACCAACAACGAGGCCGAGTACCGGACCCTCATCGCCGCACTCAAGGACCTGCTGGGCCGGATCGAGCGGGCAGGTAAGTCGGCTTCGACGTACAGCCTCCTGGTCCATACCGACTCCCAGCTCATGGTCGGCCAGCTGACCCAGGGCTGGCAGGTCAAGGCAGCCAACTTGCGTCCCCTGGTCGATGAGGCCAAGAGCCTGATACAAGCCTTCGGGCGCTGCGATCTGGTCAAGGTCCCGCGCGATGAGATTGTGCGCTTGCTCGGCCACTAGCCAGGAGCCTGATCCCCTGACAAGGATCGGGCTCTTCTTTTTTCAATCCGTCGGACCCCGGCTATGCCGTCTCGCCCTACCAGGGCGAATACCTGTGTTTTTGCCGGGTACCGCTGCGCCCCTTGGTGTGTCACAATGGCGGGCATGAGCAAAGGTTCGAGGAAGACCATGAACAGGAGAAGCACCGTACCCCAGCGAGAGCCGGATGACCACAAGGTCTACATCGGGGCTCTCGTACCCCTCTCGTTCTACACGCGCCTTGTCGAAGAGGCAGAGGCAGCGGGTGTATCCCGCAGTGAGGTGATCCGCCGGGCGCTGGCCGAGCGGTACGGCGACTCGGAGGCAGCATGATCCGCAGGTTCTCACGCTACGCCGTTCCCGTCGCGGTAGCCTTGCTGGCCCTGCTCCTCCT
>JAMJFU010000039.1:0-21882 GCA_023544525.1 Anaerolineae bacterium
ACCCTGGCCCCAGGTGTGGACTATGATGCATTGCTGGCAGCGGCGGCCCACATCCTCCCGGGCAGCGAGGGACTGCTCTTCCTGCCGTACTTGACTGGCGAGCGGACCCCCCACCCCGACCCGCTGGCGCGGGGGGCCTTTGTCGGGCTGACCCTGCGCCACAGCCAGGCACACCTGACCCGGGCCGTGCTCGAGGGTGTGGCCTTTGGCCTGCGCGACAGCCTGGCCCTGATGCAGTCCGCCGGCCTGCAGGAGATCCGGCAGGTACGCGTCTCTGGCGGCGGTGCGCAGAGTCCCCTCTGGCGCCAGATCCTGGCCGACGTGCTGGGCGTCGAATTGGTGACGGTCAACACCAGCGAGGGTGCGGCCTATGGCGCAGCCCTCCTGGCGGGCGTCGGCGCGGAGCTGTGGCCTGACGTGGACGGCGCCTGCCGGGCGACCATCAGGCAGACAGGGACGACGGAGCCCAACCCGGCGGTGGGAGCCGAGTACGATCGGTGCTACGGTCTCTACCGGCAATTGTACCCGGCGCTGCGGGAGAGCTTTCACCAACTGGGCAGTCAATAGAGAGCCTGTCAGAACGGGGTTGTCCAGGAGCAGAGCCACCCTCGTGGGCGGTAGCCGAGACCCTTCACTCGCTGCGCTCGCTCAGGGTGACAGCATAGAGGGCCATGAGGCCGCCCATCGAAGCGCCGGCGATGCCATAGGCGCCCGGCTGGGCCTCCACGTCGACGAGGTCGAGCTCACTACGGGCCAGGGGCAGGACGTGCTCGACGAGGACGCCCAGCGTGGCCTCGCTGCAGGCGTACTCGACGCCGCGAGCGGACCCGCCATGATGGAGCAGCGCCAGGGCCAGGGGGTGGATCCGGCCCTGGGCAAGCAGATTGTCGACGATGTTGAGCAACTTGGCCCGGCGGCGATAGTCCTGGCCGTCAAAAACCACGAGGAGGTTGTCCCCGTCAAAGGGGGTCACCAATCGAGGTACGCCTCCAATGAAGATAACGCATTCCCGCCAAAGTCAAACAGTGTTACGTTATCCCACTCATCACCTTCTCCGGATTTCCAGCCTGCACCCTCAACCGGAATCCATTCGGGTTCCCAGTAGAAGAATCCTTTGCCTTTGCCATCTGGTACGGCCTTGATCCTGCTGACCAGGTCACCCAGAAACTGCTTTTGCCCTGCTGGTGACATGGGATAGGATACGGGACCTGTACTTGTGTATACGTTAGGCTGCGAGTCGCCATTCTCTGTCGTCCAGGGATACGCCGTCTCAACCACGATGACCTCTTTGCCGTACCTGGCAGAGATGTCGACCATATTGTGCTCAAGATCTGAAAGCGATCCATGCCATACAGGATAGTACGACAGGCCGATCACGTCCCATTCTACTCCGCGCGACCGGGCGTTATCGAACCACCAGACGGTTCCAGCATGGTTGCCTCCATTGTCATAGTGCAACACGACCTTTATGGAGGGGGCAACTGCCTTTGTCGCACGATGCCCTTCTTTGATGAGGGCAGCCAGGTTATCCCAGTCGTCTGTCGAGCCGGTGGGCCAGAGCATCCCGTTCGAAATCTCGTTCCCGACCTGCACCCATTCCGGGGTTACGCCATTGGCTTTCAGTGTGCTCAGGACGTGGTGCGTAAAGCGGTACAACGAGCTTTGAAGTTGATCGATGTCTTGCCCTTCCCATTCATGGGGTGTATGCTGTTTGCCCGGATCTGCCCACCAGTCGCTGTAGTGGAAATCGATCATGATCCTGAAGCCCATATTCTTGGCCCGGACTGCCAATTGAGTCACGTGCGAGGGGTCATTGTAGCCCGCCGGATCCGATTGGTTGGCAGGGTAGCAACAAGGATTCCCGGGGTCGTTCCATACCTTGATCCGGATCGCATTTACTCCACGGTCCTTGAGTATCTGCAATAGATCTTTTTGCACACCCCCGTCGTAGAACCTCCCGCCATGGTCCTCGATCTGGAGTAAATGGGAAACATCAGCCCCTTTGACAAAGGTGGACATTGTCGCTTGTTCCTTAATAGTCAGTGATCCGCTTCATGCGGTCCCGGTACTTGGCACGGAACTGGGCGTTGAGGCGCAAGACCTCCTGCTCGTCGCCGGTGAAGGAGCAGCGCAGGCAATAGTACTCGCCCTTGTCCCGGTCGTAGAGCATGTCCATGTCGATCTCCCGCATCAAGCAGCGCGGGCAGCGGTAGTTCAGGGTGCCTTTTCTACCTTGAGCCATGTGCGCAGTTCTCCCTTTCTTCTTGCGCTACCCCTGGACAGACAACAGCAAACGCTACGGCTGGACCAGTTCACGGACTGGCAGCGGCCCGCCTTACTCGTTCAGGACCAGTGCTACCTCATCAAGCCAGGCCCAGGTGTCGCCTTCCGAGACAACCTTCAGGCCAATGGTGCACTGCCCGTTGGTGACGACGATGTTCTCGATGGTTGGGTTGTGCCAGTTTTGCCATCCGCTATTCTCGAAATCAACCACCAGCGCATCTCCGCCGTAATCACTTGCATACAGCTGCAAGGCGTCCCCTCCTCCGCCCTGAATCCATGCACTCAGGGTATAAGTGCCGTTTTCCAGCCCCGTGACCGTCTGCGAGAGTGTGAACTCGAACTCGCTCGCTAGCCAGTAGTTTAGTGCAAAGTCACCACTGTGTGCGTTTGCGGGTTCTCTTCCGATCTTGACAGCGCTGGTGCTTCCCTCGACGAGCCAGGCACTGAGATCACTCTCAAAGCTGCCATTCTCCACGTGGTTCTTGGGGCTGCCCGTGTATACGGTGACGGTTGCACCTTGATTGGTTCGCGCCACCATGCCACGCAGGGTAAAGTTGCCCTTTACGTCAAGCAGGGCGGGGCCATATTGGCCCCAGCTCACGGGGACGTTTCTGATGGCATCATCACTGTAGAGCACTTGCACGGTCTTTGGAAGTTCAGGTGCCTCGCCGAGCGGCGTGTAGACCACCGGGGAATACACCACCCTCACGAGTGGATCGAACGTTTCACCTCCGGCTTCTGGCCTCACCAGCTTGAACACGTTGAGCGACGGTAGCACATTCCCGTCAAAGTCGAACATCGCCATGTTGTCCCAGGCATTCCCCGGTTCTACCGTGGGCCTTGGCAGGCCGTCGTACACAGCCCCCGCTCTCGTGGCCCAGCCAGCACCTTCGACCGGGATCCAGGCCGGCTCCCAGTAAAAGATCCCCAGACCTCTGTCATCCGGCACCTCGGCGACCGCCAGGATCATGTCGCGCATGGCTGTGGCCTGACCCTGCACCGTGACCAGGTACGGCCCGTCGGTGTCCGCGTCGCCGCTTCCACTAAACAGGTTGGCATGCCCATCCCCATCCAGAGGCGTGTAAGGATACGCCGTCTCCATGACGGCGACATCCTTCTGGTATCTCTCGGCGACGTCGTTCATGTTGGCGATGAACCCGTCCATCGGCCCGTGCCAGAAGCTGTAATAGGAGAGCCCGATGACGTCGTAGTCCACATCTCTGGCCGTCAGCTCGTCGAAAACAGCACGGTACAGCTCGTTGTCCCCTCCATCCGCAAGATGGATGGCGATTTTGATCCGCCCTTCGGGATCGCCGTCCCTGGGATCATGGTCGCGGACAGCTCGAATTCCCTGTGACAGGAGCGCCGCGAAGCTGTCATAGCCGCCAGCCTCCTCACCGGGCGGCGCATAGGTCCTCCCCGCTGGCCACATCATGCCGGTGTTGACCTCGTTCCCGATCTGTACCATGTCGGGCATCGCGTCTGCACCGGCAAGCGCCTGTATCACCTCTGCCGTATAGCCGTAGACGGCCTGCTCCAACTCTTCCATGTCCAGATCGACCCACGCCTTCGGCATGTACTGCTTGCCAGGGTCAGCCCACCAGTCACTGTAGTGGAAGTTGAGCAAGAACTTGAACCCGAGAGCCTTTGCCCTTGCCGCGATCTCTACGGTCCGGTCCAGGTCGTTGTTGCCGCCGCCCAGAGGTTCTCCGTTCTCATCTGTCGGGTCGTTCCAGATCCGCAGCCTGATCCAGTTCACCCCATAGTCGCGGAGGATCTCCAGGCAATCGCGCTCGACCCCGTAGTCATAGAACTTGCCTCCGTTCTCCTCGATCTGCCCAAGCATCGAGACATCCGCGCCGAGGATGAAATCGGGCCCGAGTCCGTCGATGGGATTGACGTGAAACTGTAGCCTGGCGGGGATGGTCGGCGTCGGCCGTGGTGTGCTGGTTGGCGTTGCTGTGTTGGCTGGCGTCGGAGTCAGGGTGGGTGCGGGTGGGATTGTGGCAGTGGGGGAGGCAACCTCGGTAGGAACTGGCAAGACGGTTGGTTCTGGCGATGGCTCTGTTTGACACCCGGTGGCTGTGAGGGCAAACGCCAACGCCAGGAGGAGAGATGTGCAGCGAGATAGAAAAGATCTCATTTCCATCTGACTCCCATTTTGAGCGAGCGACGCTTGTTCAACCCGCCTTTTCTACCTTGAGCCACGTGCGCAATTCTCCTTCTCCCCTGACGGTCTTTTTGATGCCGATGGTATACATGGGCGAGAAGGCAAAGCCCTCGCGGAAGTATCCGCTCGCCTCGTCGGCGTCCGAGCGCATGGAGAGACGGGTGTCGACCTGTGGCACCACGGCCTCCACCAGTGTGATGCCCGGCATCTCTGCTTCGTGGCATCTGTATGCATACTCGATGGCTTCCGTCCCCGACGCCCCTTCCAGGCTGAGCCTGACCCCGGTCAGATCCTCGGGGTATTCCGTGGTGCCGTAGCAGCCGGTGAGATACTCGTCGATGGTCACCTCCGCATCTGGGCCGGTGGTGTCGAGTACGTGCCTGACGATCTCGATCTCCCCTGTGCCCTCGGCGAAGCGAAAGACCGACTGCACGCTGATGGCAAAGTCTGTGAATTCGATGTCCACGGGATCGAGCGTCACGATCCGGGTATCTCCCTCCTCCGAAAAAGAGGCGCGGGTGCGGCAGGCACACAGGTCAACCGCCTCGTCGCCGTGGCTGAACCGGCAACTCTTGACAGCACCCTCCCCCGCATAATGAGTAAAGTACCCTGCCCGGTAAAGGGACTGCACAAGAAAGGGGTAGGAGGCATCCTGCAGATACTTGGTGCCCACGCCACAGGGCCGCACCAGCTTGGCTGCGTAGGGTCGCAAATCGATCATGGCCCCACCCTGGTTCATGTCCAGGCAAAGACGCAGCCAGGGATCTACGTACCAGAACTGCTGCCGCTGCGAACCGTACAGGATGTCCTGCCACAGGGTGCACTCGGGACGGGTATAGGCGCGGTCCAGGCGGTAGATGTCGGCGAACTCACTCATGGTGACATCTTGGGCCTTGCCTTGCTCTTTGAGCTGCCCGTAATAGGCCATGCCGTCCTGGTAGCTCTTGAGCAGAAAATCATAGTCCGCCTCCCAGCGACCGGTCTTGCTCATCCAGCCGGGACCGACGAACATCATGTTATAGGCGTAGCCACGGTTGTATTTTACCATGGAGCGATATTGGTCGACGATATTCCGGAAGTAGGGGATCTCGCGGTCTTCATACACCATACCGCGCAGGATGTTCTGTGGGTGGGTACCGTAGTAAGAGCCTGGGCCATCAAAGACGGCCATCAGGTCCCGCGAGAGGTGGGGAATGGCCACAATGCCGATGTCGTCCTCATCGTCCGAGGCGGGACAGTGGATGTTGCGCTTGGATGGGATCCAGGGATTCCAGGGACCGCCGTCAAGAAAAGTATACCACGAGTTGTTGGCGTTCCAGTAGGCTTTGGGGCCTTCCTCCCAGCAGGTCGCCACGGCGACCTTGATCATCGGGTACTGCTGTTTGATATAGTTGATCAGCTCGGCGTCCATATAGTAGGAGCCGGTCGAGGTGGGATAAAAGCCAAAGACCTGGTGGAACCGGCCCAACACCTCGTCCACGATCCGCTTCTTATCTTCGATGGAGAAAAGCCAGATGGCCAGCTCTTTGGACTTGAATTGGTCGCGGAACTCCTGGCACTGCAGGCCGAGGAAGGTCGAGCCGATTTCGTCGCCGTACGTGGCCTGATGCTCCCTGGCGATAGCCACCGCCTCCTCGTTGAACAGGCTGGCGTAGGTCATCTGGATGGTGGTCCGCAACCCATTGTCGTGGGCGGTCTGCTGCTGGGTGCGAAAAATGTCCAACGATTCTTGTATTACACTGCTGCGGGTCAGGTCTTCCTGCCTGCCTGCTTCCGCGTCCTTCTGGATATATTCCGGCACCATCTCTGGCCGGTGGATGATGGTCACGTAGAATCTGTCCATCTATTCTCCCTCAATCCCTGACGCTCCCCAGGCTCAGGCCTCCCTGCCAACAACGCTGCAGCCGCATGCTCATCACGGGCGCGCTGCTGAAGCGTGCGGCGAACAACGAGGTGGGTCAGGCGGAAATCGCCAGAGTGGCCGCGGTCGTCGAGCTTGACGGCTTCCGCTGCACCGATTATGGTCCAGCCCGCAGGCATCCTATCAGCGCAATCCGGAACCATCCCATGCGCAGGTATAGGATCGCTTTACCCCTTCACTGCGCCTTGCGTCAGGCCTCCCACAATCTGATCCTGCAGGGCGAGGTAGATGATCATGATCGGCAACGCACCCATCAACGCACCGGCTGCAAACACCCCCCACCGCTGCGTGAACTGCGCGCCGGCAAAGATCTGCAGGCCGACCATCAGGGTATACGTTTCGTTGCTCCTAAGCAAGACCCGCGCCAGGACAAACTCGCCGTACGTGCCGATATAGTTGAGAATAAGGATGACGATCAGGATAGGACGCAGCAGCGGCAAAACCAGCTTTGTAAAGATCTGCCAGTCGGTTGCCCCTTCGACCATCGCCGACTCGTCGATATCGCGCGGAATGGTGTCCAGAAAGCCCTTCATGAGCCAGATGTTGACACCCATCGCCCCACCCAGATAGACCAGGATCAGGCTGGCATGGCTGTTCAGGCCCAAGACAGGAATGACGTCGCCCGCCTGCGAGATCATCAAGAACGTGGCAACCAGCGCCAGCAGGGTGGGGAACGCATTGATCAGCAAGAGGGCTTTGAGCATGGTCTGGCGGCCGCGGAAGCGAAAGCGCGAGAAAGCGTAGCTGGCCACCGTGGTGATGGCCAGGGAAACCACCGCAGAAATCCCAGCCACCTTCAGCGAATTCAGAAACCAAGTCCAGAAGGGGAACTGGTCCAGAGTCAGCAGGGTACGGTAATTGCCAAACCCTGGATTCCGGGGTATTAGCGTCTGGGTCGCCAGTGTACCTGTCGGATTCAGGGAGGCGGAGACGACCCACAGGACGGGAAAGATCGAGAATACGATCAGCAGCACTGCCACAACCAGGCGGGTGCCGATGCTGGCCCTACGCTGGGCTTTGGCGGAAGAAAGCCGTCCTCTGGAGCCAACTGCCCTAGACATTTTCGCTTACCTCCTCCCACATTCGGGTGTACCGGAACTGGAAGAGCGTGATGCTGGCGACGATGAAAAAGATCACAATCGTGATGGCTGAGGCAAAGCCGTAATCGACGCCTCGGCTGCCGGAGAATGCCAGGTTATACACGTAGCTGATCAAGATGTCCGTGTGACCGGCAGGCGTCGGGGTGTTGGCCATCGGCGGTCCACCTGCATTGAACAGGTATATGAGATTGAAGTTGTTGAAGTTAAAGATGAACGAGGCGATCAACAGTGGCCCGACAGCAACGAGCAGCAAGGGGAGAGTGATCCGCCAAAACCTCTGCCAGGAACTGGCTCCGTCCACGGTCGCAGCTTCAGCCAATTCGTCGGGAATGGACTGAAGTGCACCGCTGCAGATCAGCATAAAGTATGGGTAGCTCAGCCACAGATTGACGAGCAGGATGGCAACTTTCGCCCACCACGCGTTGGTGAACCACGGCGGCGCCCATCCAAAGAGGCCCTCGAGCGCCCGGTCGATTACGCCGAGCTCCGGGTTCAACATTCCGCGCCAGATCAAGATGGTGATCAACGCCGGCACCGTATAGGGAATGATGAGCAAAGAGCGGATCAGCTTCTTGAGTGGGAAATCGGGATCGTTGAACAGGACGGCAATAGCCAGCCCTAGGGAGAAGTTCAGCAGCAGGCTCAGAATAGCGAAGGCAAAGTTCCAGGTAACCAGCTGGACCAGCGGGCCGCGCAGGGCAGGGCTGATGAAAAAGTTCTCAAAGTTGTCCAGGCCAATGGACTCCATAAAACCGGGCCGCAGCGATTGGCCGGATGACGTTGTGAATGTGCCGCGCAGGTTAATGTATACCAGCCCTGTCTGCTGATCGATCATGGCGTCTTGTTGGCGATCATAGACGTACAGAGGCAGCAGTTCCGCCGCTTCCCGGGGAGAACGAACTTGGATGGTGTTGCCTTCCTCGCCAAACATGACCTGGGTCAGGTTGCTATCCGCTGCGGCCAGAAAGGCGTTCAATCTTTCGTAGCCTTCGATCTCTTGCGGGATGCCGCTCGCGTCGAGCTCGCCAACCCCCAACTCGCCGGGCTGCGGCTGGGCCAGCGGCTCGCCCGGCCTCGCCAGGTACCCATTCCCTCCTTCACCTATCAGCCAGAGGGCATACTCCCCCTCGGGCGACTTGAAGGCCGTCCAGGCATACGCTTTCCCCTCAGGGGGGAGATACGTTTGCTTGGACAACTGATCGATAGCCTGCTCCTTGGTGATCAGATGGCCCTCTCCATAGTTCGTGAAGGCAACCCAGACAGTAAAGATGATCGGATAGATAACAAACAGGGCCATCAGGGCCAGCCCCACCACCATCCAGCGGATCGGATACGTTTCCTTGCGCAGCAGCACCACGTTGACGAATAGGGCAATGATACCGATCGCCGCAGCAAAAGGATAGTAGCCCAAAGCCGCCAGCTTGAGCAAGAACCAGACCACCAGGGAGTCCATAGCGACCACAATCGCCAGGCGAAACAGCCGGGGCAGTACCGGTGAGGGACGTCCGACCTTACGGGCATTTTGGAGTGTCACGGTAGCCATATGTTCACCTACCTGCAATTCTACCAAAAAGCGCTTACGAAATGAAGGCCGGAGGAAATCCTCCGGCCTTCATTCAGATTGACTGCTTACCCAGTTTCGGTTGTCACCAGGTGGCTTTCCGGGTCGTAGACGAAGGTCACCTCGCTGTCAGATGCCAGGCTGAGCGTGTAGTTCGGCCCATCCAGTGCACCGTCCGAACCGTAATTCACGGCCCAGGAGCCGTCGAGTGCGACTTTGTACTCGTAGTCACCTGCCGTGAGCTGCACGGTGAGCCGGTAGAGCCCATCGTCTCCCTGCTCCATGGCGGTGGCCTTGCAGGCGGGGTCCCACTGGTTGCCGCATCCAGCCTGGTCCTGGTAACTGCCGGGCAGGTTGACCATGCCGGCGAGTGCGCCAAGGATCAAGTCGCTCACCTGTTGAGCGGCATCATTCATGGATTCCTCAGGTGTCTGCTCACCGGTCAGCGCCAGCGTGATGCCGTTGTTCCACGCGCTCCAGACGGAGCCCATCTCAGGGATGTTGGGCATGGGGACCGCGTTGGCGCCGGCCTCGCCCATGCCTGCCAGGTCGGGGTCCGCCGTCTCTGCGAGGACCGACTTGAAGGCTGAGGGGCGCAGCCCGGTTTCATAGATCTGCTGCATGAACTCTTCAGTGGCGACATACTCGGTCAGGAAGGTCTGCGCCAGCAGCACGTTCTCGCTGAAGGCGTTGATCATAAAGCCCTGCACGCCGAGGAAGGGGGCGCCATCGTCGGGAAAGACCGTGACCGCGTAGGGCACACCAGAGGCGCGGATGCGATCCAGCGCCCAGGGTCCCGCCATCAGGAACGGAATCTGCCCGGTCTCGAACAACTGGTGCCCGGTCTCATAGTCCGTCGTGTCGGGCATGAGCCCCTCGTCGACTGCCCCTTTCATCCAGGTGACGGCCTCGATCATGCCTTCGCTGTTGAGACCGATGTCACTTGGATTCCAGGCGCCATTCTCATCCTGGCCAAAGACGTAACCGCCGAAGGCGGTCTGCATCGGCAAGGAGTTATACCCCGGGTCGCCAGCAATGGCGATCGCGTACTGGACCGTACCCGCCACCTGCAGGTCGCGGCCGATCTCCAGCACCTCATCCCAGGTTGCAGGCGGCTCGCTGACCAGATCAGTGTTGTAGAAGAACCCCAGGTTCTCGGTCGCGTAGGGCACGCCGTAGAGCTGTCCGTCCGTGTAGGTGAAAGCCTCCAGCGAGAGGGGGACAAACTCATCTGCCTTGGCTCCCAGATCGATAGGCGTCACCAGGCCACTCTCGATCATCGCACCCAGCCAGTCGTGGACGCCGATAAAGATGTCGGGGCCCTCGCCGGCAGGGGCGGCGGTGATCATCGGCGTGCGAATGTCCTGGACCCGGCCCAGGTCTTCGACGACGAGCTCCACATTGTACTGGGTGAGAAAGTCCTCCGCCAGCGCATTCAGGATCGGCGTGCGGGTGTCATCTGCCCAGATCTTTAAGCTGGCCACGGGTGCCGGTGGCTCCGTCGGCGCCGTGGTGGGTGGTACCTCAGTCGGTTCCGCGGTGGCTGGTACCGCAGTCGGCTCCGCAGGGGGCTGTGTTGGCTCTGCCGCGGGCTCTTCTGTGGCGCCACAGGCCGCGAGGACCATGCTCAGCAATACGAGCAGGGTCAACAGGATAGACAAAGACTTTTTCATTTCTCTCCTCCAGGGTTTGCGCTTCAGGTTTCGTTCCTACATACGGATTTAGGGAATCCACGGGGCTCAAACAATGCGGACGTCTCCAGTGGTTCACCACCTCCTCTCCCAAAAGCCGGTCACAGAAGCGACGAGGAAGGATGCCGGCTGCGGAGTCTTGCGGTTGGCTTGGGGGCAAGCATCTACTAGGGAGCTCTTTGGGGTTGGAAGGGACACTCGAGGCAAGCCTCCGGCACCCCTTGATCCAAATGGACGCCCCGCTGCGTCGATACTGCCCCTGCGCGTTGAGGAAATGATACCACACTTTATCAGCTTGGACAAGTTTCCCCAACAATGGAGCCATATAGGCTGCACACAGGGAACCCGGGCTGCCCTGGATGCTGGGAATTTGGCGATTTGCGCTCTGAACCGTCTTGAGGTACACTAGCAGACGATCTTCTGCCTCTGGAGAGGTTCAGCGCCATGGTAAGTGAGTATCCAGACGTTACAATATATAGCCGCCCCTGGTGTGGGAGCGTGATGCGGGTGAAGCGCTGGCTGGAGCAGCGAAACATCCCCTACACCGAGATCGACATTACCCGTGATCCGGCTGCTGCACGCCGGGTAGAGGAGCTGAATAGGGGCTACCAGTCGGTGCCGACGATTCTCGTCGACGGAGTGCACGTAGCCACCGAGCCGACTACGGCCGAGCTAGAGGCCTTGTTCGAGCAGCGCTAGAACGGGAAGAGTGCATACCTGCGTTAGATAGCAGGGGCAACGTGATCCGGCAACCAAGGCCCACGATCAAGCTCAACTTGCCGGGGGTTCCCAGCAGGCCTTGCGCCATGGAATCCGCCGTCTCGGGCTGGTTGAGCGTTTCTTTTGGCCCCGTTTTGTGTTATTGCAGGGGGAACGTGCCGACGGAGGAGGGGAGAAATGAAGATTGTCGTAGACGCCATGGGAGGCGACCTTGCGCCGGACGTGGTGGTGGATGGCGCCGTACAGGCAGCGCGCGATCTTGAGCTCGAGATTGTGCTCGTCGGGCAGCGAGGCACCGTCCAGGCCGAACTCGACAAGCATGACCGGGCAGGCCTGCCGCTGACGGTGCTGCATGCCAGCGAAGTGATCGCCATGGACGAGCACAATCCGGCGGCAGCGGTGAAAGCCCTGAAGGACTCGTCGATGGTCGTTGCCATGGAGATGATCAAGCGGCACGAGGCCGACGCCTTTTTCACAGCGGGCCACTCGGGGGCCGCACTGGCAGCAGCCCTCTTCCGCCTGGGCCGCATCCGGGGCATCCGGCGCCCGGCCTTGTCGACGATCTTTCCCAGCCAGACGCCCCAGGGCTACTGCTTTGTGCTGGATATCGGCGCCAACGCCGACTGCAAGCCCGAGTACCTGGCGCAGTTCGCCATCATGGGTTCGGTGTACGCCGAGCGGGTCCTGGGCGTGCTCAACCCCAGGGTGGCGATCGTGTCCAACGGCGAGGAGGAAGGCAAGGGCAACCAGCTCGTGCAGGAGACCGTGCCTTTGCTCAGAGCCACGCCCATCAATTTTGTGGGCAATGCCGAAGGCAAGGACATTCCCTGGGGTGTGGCCGACGTGATCGTAACCGACGGCTTTACGGGCAACGTGATCATCAAGCTGGCCGAAGGCGTGTCCCGGCTCCTGATGGACATCCTCAAGGAGGAGCTGACCAGCAGCAATGTATCCAAGGTGGGTGCGCTGCTGGCCAAGCCCGCCTTTGACTCGGTGAAGCGCCGGCTCGACTATCGCGAGTATGGCGGCGCACCGCTGCTCGGGGTGGATGGCGTGGTGATCGTGGGCCACGGCCGCTCCGACGCATGGGCGATCCGGAACGGCATCCGGATGGCGGCCCAGACGGTGGAGAACGGCGTACTGGAAGCTATCAAACAGGGACTGGCGCAGCGCCGGGGTTGAGGCGGCCGGTCCCGGCAGGCACACAGGCCTGCGGCAAAGCCGCCAGGCCTTTCGGTGGATAACTGTCACTAGAGGAGTACAGATGAGACGACGAGACATACAAGAGCGCGTGGTGATCACCGGCATGGGGGCTGTGACGCCTCTGGGCCTGTCAGTCGATGAAACCTGGGCTGGCCTGGTGGCGGGCCGGTCGGGGATCACCGAGATCACGCAATTCGATGCGAGCCAGATGCCAATCCGCATCGCGGGAGAGGTCAAAGGCTTTAACCCGACCGACTACATCGACTTCAAAGAAGCCCGGCGCATGGCGCGTTGCTCGCAGCTGGCCCTTGCCGCCAGCTTCCAGGCCATGGCTGACGCAGGGTTCAATAGCCAGGTTCCCGAACCGGAACGCTCCGGTGTGGTGATGGGCACAGGGGTAGGCGGCTTTGACGAGGGGCTGGTGGCCTGGGAGACCTACAAAAACAAGGGACTGCGGCGGGTGAACCCGTTCACGGCCATGGCACTACTGGCCAATATGCCGGCCCATCACATGAGCCTGCAGTTCCAGTGCCAGGCCTACAACGGCACGGTGGTGACCGCCTGTGCGTCCGGCACGCAGGCCATCGGCGAGGCAGCTGAAGTGATCCGGCGCGGCGCCACCGACCTGATGCTGGCGGGCGGCGTCGAGGGCATGATCCACGAGGTGATCATCGGCGCCTTTACCGTGATGCGCGTCCTGGCGGGCGACAACGAGCATCCGGAGCAGGCCTGCAAGCCGTTTGACGCGCGGCGGGACGGGTTCGTCAGCGCAGAAGGCACAGCGGTGATGGTGCTGGAGCGGCTGGACAAGGCCCTGGACCGGGGTGCCAGAATCTATGCCGAGGTGCTAGGTTACTCGGCCAACACCGACGCCTACCATGCGGCCATCCCCGATCCCAATGGAGATGGTGCCTACCGGGCCATGAAATGGGTCGTGGAGAACGCCGGCGTGGCCCCTGGCGAGATAGATTATATCAACCCTCACGGCCCGGGCACAGAGGTCGGTGATGCCGTCGAGACCAAGGCCATCAAAAAGCTATTTGGCGACTATGCCTATCGCCTGCCAATCAGCTCGACCAAGTCGATGGTCGGACATGCCCTGGGCGGTGCCGGGGCTATCGAAGCCATGGCTTGCGTCAAGACCATCCAGACGGGGACGATCCACCCCACCATCAACTACGAGGTGCCCGATCCAGAGTGTGACCTGGACTATGTGCCCAACCAGGCGCGCCAGGCTGAGGTGCGGACCACGCTATCCAACTCGTTTGGGCTGGGCGGGCAAAACGCCTGCCTGGTGTTGAGGCGATTCGAGGAATAAGCCCTGGACCTTCGGCCTCCGGCCAAAGGAGCCTCTGGAATGCGGAATAGAGACGTCAAACAGAGGGTCGTGATCACGGGCATCGGTGCTGTCACACCGCTGGGTCTATCGGTCGAGGAGACCTGGGCTGGGCTGGTGGCGGGCCGGTCAGGCATTGCCCCCATCACCCAGTTCGATGCGAGCGAACTGCCGGTCCGGATCGCGGGAGAGGTCAAGGGATTCGATCCAACCCACTACATTAGCTCTAAAGAGGCGCGGCGGATGGCCCGCTGCTCGCAGCTGGCCCTGGCCGCCGGCATACAGGCGATGGCCGACGCAGGTCACGGCGAGCAGGCACCTGATCCGGACAGAGCCGGCATCGTGTTCGGCACCGCCAACGGGGGATTTGATGCCATTCTGGAAGCCTGGGACACCCTGAACAGCAGGGGCTGGCGACGGATGAACCCTTTCAGCCTTCCGGCCTCCCTGAGCAACATGCCCGCCCATCACCTCAGCTTGCGCTTCCAGTGCCGGGCCTATAGCTCGACGGTGGTAACCGCTTGTGCCTCCGGGACCCAGGCCATCGGCGAAGCGGTCGAAGTGATCCGGCGCGGCAGTGCAGAGTTGATGCTGGCTGGGGGAGTCGAAGGGCTGATCCACCCTTCTTTTGTGGTGGCCTTGACCGTGCTGCGGGTACTGTCCAGCGACAACGAGTACCCCGAACGGGCTATGAAGCCATTCGATGCCCGGCGGGACGGGTTTGTCTGCTCCGAAGGTTCGGCGGTGATGGCCCTGGAGCGGCTGGATAAGGCACTGGACCGGGGCGCACACATCTACGCCGAGGTGTTGGGCTACGCGGCCAACACCGACGCCCACCATGTGGCGATTCCCGACCCGCATGGTGCCGGTGCCGTTCGTTGTATGCGCCGGGCATTGGAGAATGCTAGCATCCTGCCCAGCGAGGTCGACTATATTAACGCCCACGGCCCGGCGACAGAAGTCGGCGATGCCGTCGAGAGCAAGGCCATCAAAACCGTGTTTGGGGAGGACGCCTACCGGGTGCCGGTCAGCTCGACCAAGTCGATGGTCGGCCATGCCAGCGGTGGCGCCGGGGCTATCGAGGCCATGGCCTGCGCCAAGACCATACAGACGGGGACGATCCATCCCACCATTAACTACGAGGTGCCCGATCCGGAGTGTGACCTGGACTATGTTCCCAACCAGGCGCGCCAGGCTGAGGTGCGGACCACGCTGTCCAACTCCTTCGGGCTGGGCGGGCAAAACGCCTGCCTGGTGTTCAGGCGATTCGAGGAATAGGGATTGAGGATTCCGGGGGATACCAGACAACCCGAGATTTGGAGATTGGTATATGCGACTTGTCGTCAATGAGGAAAAGATCACCCGCGGCGCCCGCCTGGGCAAGATTGCGACGTTCGTAGGCCTGGGCTTCCTGGTGGCGGGCTTTATCATCTCGCTCACGCTGCGGGATCTCGTGTTCCTGTGGGTCTCCCTCGGCTGCCTGGTGATAGGCATGTTGATCTCTAGCGTAGGCACGATGAACATGAACCGTTGGGTCCGCGAGCCCCGCGCCGATCAGGCCCTGGCCCAGGGGTTGAAGGGCTTTGACGACCGCTACGTGCTCTATAGCTATGTCCTGCCCGTACCCCACGTGCTCTTGAGCCCGGCGGGCCTGTTCATCCTGACCGCCATGGGCCAGGATGGGACCATCCGCTACGACGGGGAAAAGTTCAGCCGCAACTTTAGCCTGGGCCGCGTCTTGCGCTTTATGGCCGAGGAGGGACTGGGACGGCCTGTAGCCGAAGCCGAATCACAGTCTCAGACCCTACAAAAGTTCCTGGAGGAGCAAGAGCTGGGCGAGGACGTCGAGATCCAGAACGTGCTGGTCTTTTACAACCCCCGGGCGGAGTTGGACGTATCAGAGTCGCAAGTACCCATCGTCAATCCCAAAGGACTGAAGAAGGCCATCCGCAAGCAGGCGGACGAGAAACTGCCGGCGAGACAGTACCAGGCCCTGCGCGAGTTATTCGACGGCAGGACAGAGGCATAGTCCCGCCTGACCGGGCCTTCCGGGGTCCTTGCCGAGGACCCGCTGGCAGCCCCCGCGTCCCCTGGCCGTCCGTCCAGCGAGGCTCGGGCGCCATCGCCCGTCCCAGTGGCCCATCCTCTGGCTGCTGGAACGGGCGCGTTTGCGTTCAAGCGGCGTCGGCTAGCACCTGGTGTTGAAGATCCCACATCCGGCGGTAGAAGCCACCCTGCTCAAGGAGGTCCTCATGCCGGCCCCGTTCGGCAATGCGGCCCTGCCGCAGGACCAAAACCTGGTCGGTGGGCTCCAACCCGGCCAGGCGGTGGGTGACCAGCAGGGTGGTCCGGCCGGCCATCAAGGCACGCAGTCCGGCCAGGACCTGGCGTTCGGTGAGGGCATCAAGGTTGGCTGTGGGTTCGTCCAGGAGAAGGATGGGCGCATCCTTGAGGATGGCCCGGGCAATCGCCAGGCGCTGGCGCTCCCCCCCGCTGAGGCGCAGACCCTGCTCGCCGATCCAGGTATCGTAGCCATCGGGCAGCCCACTGGCAAAATCGTGGATGCCAGCCTGCTCGGCAGCCTGACGCATCTCTGCCTCGGTTGCCTCGGGCCGGGCCAAAAGCAGGTTCTCGCGGATCGTAGCATTGAATAGGTGAGTCTGCTGCGAGACAACGGCGATGAGGTGGCGCAACTCCTCCTGGCCGTATTCCCTTAGCTCGCGCCCGCCCAGCAAGACGTGCCCCTGCTGATAATCCCAGAAACGCAGCAACACGTGGATCAGCGTGGATTTGCCAGACCCGCTGGGGCCGACCACGGCCAGCTGCCCGCCCTGGGGCAACGAAAAGTCGATGCCATCCAGGGCCGGCGGCCCGCCCGGCTCGTAGGCAACACGCAGGCCTTCGAAACGGAGGTCCAGGCGCGCCGGCACCGGTGCCGGCCGGGGTGGATCGATGACCGCTGGCTCGGCATCCACAATCTCGAAGAGGCGGCGGGCCGCTTCCAGACTGTTGTCCAGGTATTGGAAGGCCTGGGGGAGGGGCAGCACCGCCTCAAAACTAGAGATGGCAGCCACAGCCAGCAGGGCCAGGTATACACCGTCTAGCCAGCCGGCCCGGACGAGGGGGATGGCTGCGGTGACGACGGCCAGGGTGGCCAGGTTCATCAACAGGCCGGTCAGGGCGCCCTGAAACCCGCCCAGGCGGGCCATGCGTCCCTGCAGTACCCCCAACGCCCGGCTCGTGCTCTGGATGCGCAGCAGGTGGCGGTGCCCGGCGTCAAAGGCCAGCAGGTCGGCGACACCCTGGATGCCGTCTACCAACTGGGCGTTCAGATCGGCGCGCACCCCTACCAACCGCTGACCGGCCCCGCGGCCCAGGGAGCGGGCCAGGAGGGGCAACCCGGCCCCGGCCAACAGGAGAAAGGAGAGCAAGACCGCGGCCAGGCGCACGTCAAAGCTGCCCAGGAGGATGCCCGCCAGGACCGCGGTCAGGAGGGCGACGGCCGGCGGGGCCAGGACGCGCAGGTAAAAGTTCTCCAGGGTCTCGACGTCGGCCACGATCCGGGCCAGCAGATCGCCGCTGCGAAAGGCCATCAAGCGGGCCGGGGCCAGCGGTTCCAGCCGGGTGTAGAACCAGGTGCGGAGCCGGGCCAGGAGGCGAAATGTGAGGTCGTGGGAGGCGTAACGCTCCAGGTAGCGGGCCCCGCCACGGGCAATGCCAAAGAAACGGACGCCGGCGATGGCAATCTGCAGGTCGACAATGGAGGGCTGCAGTGCAGCCCTGGCAATGAGATAGGCAGAGGTGGTCATCAGGCCGATGCCGCTGGCCACCGTGGCGAACCCCAGGAACGCGGCCAGGACCATGCGCCGGCTAAAGGGCTCAGCCAGCCGCATCAAGCGCCAGCCCGGGCCCTTCACGGCATGCCTCCCGGCGCGTAGGCGCCAGCCAGACGGCGGTAGAGCCCCTCGCGCTGCAGGAGCTCCTCGTGTCTTCCCTCTTCTACGATGCGCCCCTGGTCCAGGACCAGGATGCGGTCTGCCCGGTACACGGTATTGAGGCGATGGGCGATGATCAGGGCCGTCCGCCGTTCCAGCAGCCGTACCAGCGCGTCCTGCACCAGGCCCTCGGTCTCGGGGTCGAGGTTGGCCGTGGCCTCGTCGAGGATCAGGAGAGGGCTATCCTTGAGAAAGGCCCGGGCCAAGGCCAGGCGTTGCGCTTCGCCACCACTCAGGCGTGCCCCCCGCTCGCCGATGAGCGTGCCATAGCCCGCGGGCAGCGCTTCGACGAACGAGTGGGCGTGAGCCTGGCGTGCTGCCCAGGCGACCTCGTCCATGGTCGCACCAGGGCGGCCCAGGCGGATGTTCTCGGCGACCGTACCGTGAAAGAGATAGGGATTCTGGGGCACCCAGGAGAGGGCCTGGCGCCACTCCTCAGCGGCAACCCGGGACAACGGCGTTTCACCGGCAAGGATGGCGCCGCCGCTGGGCTCCATGAAACGCAGCAGCAGGTAGGCCACCGTCGTCTTGCCCGCGCCACTGGGCCCAACGACGGCGACCTTCTCGCCGGGTGCCAGCTGGAACGACACGCCTTGCAGGGCGGGCGCTTCGCCTGCACCATAGGCGGCGTGCACGTCGTGGAAGCGCACGGCGGGTAGATTCCGCTGTTGGAGGAGGCCGGCGGGGCCCAGGCCAGGGTCCCGCGGCTCCCCGCGCATGGCGCCCTGGGGCGGCGGTGTGTCCAGGATGTCAAAGATGCGCTCGGCCGCGGCAACGCCCTCGATGCCGGCGTGGAAGCGTGTGCCCAGGAGGCGCAACGGAAGGTAGAACTCGGGCGCCAACAGCAGGGCAAAGAACGCCTGCTCAAAGGAGAGATGGCCATAGAGCAGGCGCAGGCCAACCTGGACAGCTACGATGGCGGTGCTGATCGTAGCCACCATCTCGAGGACCAGGGCCGAGAGAAACGCGATGCGCAGGACGCCCATCGTCGTCTGGCGGAAACGATCGCTAACGCGGGCGATTGCCTGGATCTGCTCCCGGCTGCGGCCCAGGTGTTTCAGGGTGGACAGCCCCTGCAGCACGTCGAGAAAATGGGCGCTCATGCGGCTGAGCGAGGCCCACTGCTGGCGGGTCAGGGCATCAGCTGCGCTGCCGATGAGCATCATAAAGAGGGGAAGGAGCGGTGCCGTCACCAAGAGGACGAGGGCCGAGATCCAATCCAGCGGCAGGACAAAGAGCAAGACCGTGAGCGGCACGAGGGCCGCCAGGGCCAGCTGTGGCAGGTACTGCCGAAAGTAGGCATCCAGTGCCTCTATGCCCTCAACGAGGGTATTAGCCAACTCACCACTGCGCTCGCCGCGGGCATAGATGGGGCCCAGGGCCAGGAGACGAGTCACCAGGCGCGACCGCAGGTCCTGCTTGACGCGATCTGCAGTCCGGTGAGCGGCCACTTCCGCACCCCAGGCCAGGCCAGCGCGTGCGAAGCTGAGGAGCAGGAAGCCAAGAAGGAACTGGCCAACCTGCGGCAGGCCGTCGCCGGCGAGAAAGACCCGGCTGATAACCCGGCTGAGCAACCAGGCCTGCCCGACGGTGACGATGCCACCCAGCAGGCCAAGGGAGATACTCAGGCCCAGGGCCAAGCGGGGCAGTCTGGTGCGCTCAAGCAGGCGGGCATCGAGTTTCATGTGCGCATCTGCTCAGCCGGCCCAACCGATCACCATGGCGAAGAAGAGGTCGACGGCAAAGGTGGCGGTCTCCCCCCTCGCTTCGGCCCCGGCCACGGCAGCCTCGATGCGGCGCAGGCCAGCGGCGTATTCCTCGTCGCTCAGCAGCGAGAGCTGTGAGCAAGCGTCCTTCTCCAGGAAATAGTCGTCGAGGACCGCCCGGCCGGCCTTCTCGTCCACGACCTGCTCGACCGGTTGCCACTGGATCCGCTCAAAGCCGGCGCCGGCCATCCAGTCCAGGATCGTGCCCCACGAGGGGAAGCGGGCCACGTCCGTCTCGTACGTGCCCCGGAAGTACTCGTAGACGTACCAGCGTTCACGCAGCAAGCGGGGATCCATCGTAGCCACGGCCAGGGCACCGCCAGGGCGCAGGAGTCGCCGCGCCTCATGCACGAAACCGCGCGGGGACTGGAAATGGTGGAGCGCGTTGACGCAATACACCAGGTCGAACTGCGCAGTGGAGAAGGGCAGGCGACTGGCCCGCCCACGGACCAGACGGCGCAGGTCCTCCCGCTGCCGGGCCCGCCCCAGCATGCCTGCGGATAGGTCCAGGCCATTGACCCGGCGGGTGATGGGCCGCAGGGCCACCAGCCAGCGGCCCGTCCCGCAGCCGGCTTCCAGGATGCGCCTCGCGGAGAGGCCCTGCGCCAGGGCAGACAACGCCTCGGCCACCCCCTGTGTGTCTCCCATGACAAAACGGCGGTCATAACCAGCAGCAATCCGGTCATAGTCGACCTGCTTGGTGTCCACGCCCCTCCCTCCTCTCAGGTGACCGGCCCGCCCTCTATGCCCACAGGCCCCTTGGCAGAGGCCAGCTCTGCCCGGGAGGCGATATAGATACCGGCCAGGACCAGGACCGCGCCCAGGCCGGTGGACCAGGTGACCACCTCGCCCAAGAGCAGGTAAGCCAGGATCCCAGAGCCAATGGGCTCGGTGAGGACGATGATGGCCACGAACGTGGCCGAAAGATAGCGCAGGGCCCAGTTCAGCGTAGAATGGCCGACGATCTGGGGTCCCAGGGCCAGCGCCAGGACCCAGGCGTAGGCCGCCGGGCTATAGCCCACCATCGGCTGGCCCGAGACAAGGACGATGGCCAGCAGGGTGAGCATGCCCACACCATAGACGAGGGCGATGTAGGTCGCCAGGGAGAGCTGTCCGCGGACCCTGCGCCCAAGCATGAGGTAGCCCGCGACCATGATCGCCCCGGCCAGGGCCAGCAGATCACCGAGAAGCTGGTCCTGGCCCTTGCCCAGGTCGCCCCAGCTGATGAGAATGCTGCCCGCAGCGGCCAGCACGATACCCAGGGCCAGCAGAGAGCCCGGGCGCTCGCGCAAGAAGAGCCAGGAGCCGAGGCTGACAAAGGCAGGGCCCATGGAGGCCAGGACCACTGAGCTGGCCACCGAGGTCAATCCCAGTGAGCCGATCCAGGTGGCAAAGTGCAGGCCCAGGAACACGCCAGAAAGCCCCAGCAGGATCCATTCCCGTCGCGTGAGCTGCCGCATTTCGGAGCGGCGGGTAAACCAGGCGTAGGGCAGCAGAATGGCCGAGGCAAAGACCAGGCGCCAGGCGGCAATGGGCAGGGTAGGCATGCCGGCAGCCTGGGCAAAACGGATCAGGATCGCCGCGAACGAGACTGCGACGACGCCGACAGCCAGGCTGAGCAACAGGCGGACCCGTGAGATCTCCACTTCCAGTACCCCGCTCCTGGCGACCTGAGTAGTGACCATGTCCGCGAGGCACCAGCCCGGGATGATAGGATCTAGCATCCAGCCCACCGTGCTCCCGGCGGAGCCTGCAGCCCATGGCGGGCCTATTATACCAGGCTTTCGGCAGCAAGGAAAGAGGATCGCGGGGGGTGCGGCCTAGGCCCCCGACGTGCATGCCAACTCATCCTTCCCGGAGCAGGCTCGCAGGCATTCTACTGCGGCCGCTCGGAACCACAGGCTGGCGGGGACATCTTCAGTATACCATTATAACCGTGGGCCCGCGCCCCTACGGGCGGACTGCGTTGGAGCCGGTGGGGAATTCCGTTGGCACTGCGTTGGAGCCTCTGACTGGACCTGGGCGGCCCGGGCCAGAAGCCTAGACCTGGATGACCTCGACCGAGACCTCTTCGGCACGGACGGTGACGCGCAGATAGTGGTGCATGGCCTGCGGGTGACCACTTGTATACAGGCT
>JAMJFU010000039.1:21892-22110 GCA_023544525.1 Anaerolineae bacterium
GCCCGTGATGAAATAGGTCACACCGTCTCGCTCTCCCCGGCTGTAGGCGTGAATGTGCCCGGCAAAGACATAGTCGACGTCGAGCTCGGCCATGAGGGCCATAAAGCCTTTGCGGCCATAGGCCATGATGTGATCTGTGCCGTCAGGGTCAAAGGGCGGATGGTGCAAAACGACCATCTTTAGCGGCAGGCGGGTGGCGCCGAGATCCTCGCGCAGCC
>JAMJFU010000003.1 GCA_023544525.1 Anaerolineae bacterium
TGTGCTGCCACTGACGGTCGAGGCAATGATAGCCGTAGCCCCCAGTTCGGCCGCAATTTCGGTCGCCACCTGGCTGATGGCCTCGGTGACGTTCCGAAAGCCCGACAGGAGGCTGCGATGGAGCCAGTCCTGGTAGGGCATGCTGCGCTCGGTCACCTCGGCGATGCGGGCCATCGTCTGGACGGCTTGTAGTGGATAACTCCCGACTGCCGTCTCGCCGGAGAGCATGATGGCGTCGGAGCCGTCAAGGATGGCATTCGCCACGTCCGATGCCTCGGCCCGAGTGGGCCGTGGGTTACGCATCATCGAATCCAGCATCTGTGTGGCTGTGATCACCGGTTTGCTGGCGTTATTGCAGAGCTTGATGATCCTTTTCTGAAAGATCGGCACCTCCTCGGCAGGTGCCTCGATGCCCAGATCCCCGCGCGCGACCATCATCCCGTCGGACACCTCCAGGATCTCTTCGATGCAATCCAGGGCCTCCGGCTTTTCGATCTTGGCGATAATGGGCGTCTGCGAGTCCAGTTCCTCCAGGAAAGTGCGGAGTTGCTGCACGTCCTTGGGCGAGCGGACAAAGGACAGGGCAAAATAGTCGACGTGCTGCTCGACGGCGAATCTGGCGTCAGCCCGGTCCTTCTCGGTCACGGAGGGCATCTTGATGCTTGTGTGGGGCAGGCTGATGCCCTTGCGTGATCCGAGCACCCCTCCGGTGATGACCTTCGTTTCGACCTGGCCTTCCTCCACGCTCTCGACTTTCAGCTCCAGCAGGCCGTCGTCCAGCAGGATGCGATCTCCCGGCTCGACCTCGCGTAGAAGCTCGGGGTGGGGCACGGGGATCCTGCCCGGCTCGTCAGACGAGCCCGCCTCCACCATCGTAAACCTCTCGCCCCTCACCAGTTGGACAGCTTGTCCAGGGAGCACGCCTACCCGTAGCTTGGGTCCCTGGAGATCGGCCAGGATGGCGATGGGCCGGCCTGTCTCTTTGGCTACCTGCCTGACTATATCGATGCGCTCTGCCTGCTCCTCATGGGTGCCGTGGGAGAAGTTGATCCGAGCCACAGCCATTCCGGCGGCTGCAAAGGAACGGATCGTCTCCACGTCCCCCGATACGGGACCCAAGGTACAGACGATCTTGGTTCGTAACATCTGGCTTTCCTCCTGTCACTCCAGAAGCGGGGGTTCTATATGGATCCCTTCCAATAGCTGCTGCTCCGCTTCACGCAGGCTAAAGATAGAAGCCACACCTGCCAGTAGGACAATGATGCCAGTAAACATGAACACGTTTGACGGTCCGACGATGTCGCCCAGAATACCGGCCATGATGAGGGCACCCATGGTCCCGATGCCGATGACGGTGACCATCGCGCTTTCGACCCGGCCACGTTGAGAGTCGGGTACTAGGGCCTGGGTCATGGCCGCCAGCGTAGTCCGCGCCGAGACGACGCATAGCCCCACCACCAACGCGCCAACAAGGACCAACCAGTAGACCGGGGCGATAGCAAAGACCAAAATGCCCAAACCGAGGATGATCATCGTGATGCTGACGATCTGTCGCGAACGTGCCCAGGTGGCGTATGCGCTGATCAGAAGGGCGCCAAAGGCCATGCCTACGCCTTCTGTGGCCTGCAGCAGGCCGAGATACTCGGCCGAGATGCCCAGCAGTTGTTTAAAATAGGCAGCAGCCAGGAGGACGGTTGCGCTCAAGCCGAGGGTGGCCATGGTTGTGATGGCCATAAGCTGGAGCAAAGGCTTGTTGCTGCCGATATAGCGAACGCCATCGGTAAAGTCTGTCCAAAATCTGCGGAACTCACCAGCTGCCACCGAGGTGCCGGCCGGCGGCGTGCCGGAGGGGATACGGGCCGCCAGCAGAAGAGCTCCGGAGACCAGGAATGTCATCGAGTCTACTACAAAGGCGGTATAGGTCGAGGTTAGGCTGATGACCAGGGTTGCCAACGAAGCCCCGGCGATCAGAGAGATCAGTTCGGTGGCCTGGATGAGGGCATTGGCGGTCAGGAGGTGCTCGGCGGGCACCATGTTGGGAATAGAGGCGTTGCGTGCCGGGACAAAGACGGCGCCGACACCCATTACGGCAAAGGCCGTCAGGTAGAGGATGTACAGGTCCCCTGAGTCTTGCACCAAAAGGGCCAGGAGGATGAGGCCCGCACGCAGTATATCGGTGACGATCATGACCGTCTTGCGGCTGAAGCGGTCGACAAAGACGCCACTGGCCAATGCGAAGAGCTGAGGCAGGGTCATGGCGGTGGCGATGACCACCACAGCCAATCCAGATCTGGCGGCCAGCTCGTTGATCAGCACCAAAGCGGCGACAACGGCGAAATTGTCCCCAACTTTGGAAATGAGCTGGCTCAAGAACAGAGCCAGGAAATCACGGTTTCTCAAGACCGTCAACATACCGGCCCTGTGGTTATTCATGCCCGATCCTTAAAGGAAGAGTAGCCGATCCCGCCCATTATAGCCTCAAAGGGAAGCGTTGGCAAACGCTTCCCCGGGCTCCGACTTTCGCTTCAGAGCCATGACTGCCAGGCAAGCGAGCAGCGTCAGCCCACTGAGGATGCCTGGCAGAAGCGGTACGTGATAGCGGATCTCGACCCGTTGGCTCCCGGCTGCTACCGTGACTGCCTGCAGGAAGTAGTCGACCCGGTGGATGGGCCGCTCGGCACCGTCCACCCGCGCCCGCCAACCAGGATAGAAGGGCTGGCTGATGACGAGCAGTGCTTCCCTGGTAGCCGAGACGTCCAGAATCAACCGGCCTGGCCTGGCCTCTACGACCTGCACGGTGCCCGGCGGAGTGGCTGCGTCCCCTGGTCCTAGACCTTCAACGGTCCTGGGCGAGATGGCCGTCGTGCGCGGGGAAAACCCTTCAGCATTGAGCATCTCCAGTGCGCGGGTGTCGCTGGCGACGACAACCTCAGAAACCAGCCAGGCACGCGGCAGCGGATCGCCGACCTGGTAGATTTTTGTGGCTCCCTCCTCATAGACGCGCACCAGGCCAGGGCCGTCCAGGTCCTCCTGGCTGAGCACGTAGCGCACGTTGAGCAACTGCCAGCGACGCCAGCTTTCCACTTGCTCTTCGAATACCTCGAAATGATCCAGGCGCAGCGGCGTATTGCCAGTGATGTCTTCGATCTGGTACACGATGCCTGCACTGGCCCCACCCGGCAGCCAGCCCGCGCTGGAGATGCGGTAGGTGCCGGTCTGTGCTTTGAGAAAGCGGACTATCCCCGTTTCGGGGAACGGGCCGCCCGGCAACGGCTGGGCAAGGTTGTACTGCCAGTTGACCGTGAACAGGTTGAGCCAGATGAGGCCCAGCGCCAAGGCCATCGACACGCCCCGCCGCGCTCGCCCGGCTAGCCGGGCTGCAAACAGCAGGGCCGATCCGCCGAGAATGAACAGCACCAGCACGTGGTGCCGCAGCAGGCCCTCGAAGAGGTTGACCTCGACGCCCTGCTGCTGTCCCTGCAGATAGCCAAAGTAGAACAGGGCGGTCAGCGCGATGAATGCCAGCCACAGCCAGATCAGTGCCCGACCAAAGCGCCGGAATCCTCTACGCACCAACCGATGCACTGGTTGCACGAGCGTCAACGCGCCATAGCCAGCCAGAACACTGATGGCAAAACCAAAGAGGTAGATGATTCGCTCCTGGTCCCGCACCGCGCCAAAGCCAGGCAGGCCCAGGTAGGCCAGGCTGTACAGGAACGTGTGCCGCCCAAAGGCCAGGAGAAAGGCGGCGACCGCCACCACGGTCCAAAAGACGACCTCGCGCCGCGACCGCTTCACAAGGAGGGCAGCGACCGCCAGGACCAAGGGCAGGATGCCCACGTATTGCGGCGACCCGCCGAAATAGCCGGGGTAGAGCAGGTGAGTGACCTCGGCCAGGGGGAACCCCCAGGACACGGCCTGGTAGTCCAGTCCGGTCCGGGTAGAGTGGGCAATGAACTGCAAGGTGGGCACAAGCTGGATCGCGGTTAGCAGGACCGCCAGCACAATGGGCAGCAGGACCCAATATGCAGCCAGAGCCAGTCCGGCAGCCAATCGCCTGCTGCGGGACGGTGAGCCTGCTCCTGACCGGACGTGCTTGTCCCTGCGGGACCAGACCAAAAAGAGGCCATAGGCAAACACGGCATAGATCACATAGAGGGCCGTCTGGGGGTGCCCTGCCAGAAGGGCGCAGGCCAGTGCCAGCCCTGCCAAAACGAGCTGGGATAACGGCTGGGTGCGTTCCGCTGCCCGGTCGAGAAAGAGCAGGATGAGTGGCAGCCAAACGGCCGTCTCGAGGATGGTGATCTGTTGCACGGGGAAGGAGGTGAGATAGCCAGCATAGGTGAAAGCAATGGCCGAGACGGCACCGGCAAAGCGTGCTGCTGCGAGGGACGAGCCTACGCGGCGCGCCCGGTGGCGGACAAAAACGTAGGTAAACAGGCTGGCCAGTGAAAAGTGAAAGATGACCTGAGCCGTCAAGAGGCCTAACCCGAAGGAGAGGCCAGACAGGGCCAGGGCCAGATCGGGCAGCAGGTTGAACGGATAGAAAAAGCCGGTTTGGATGTCGGCCAGGCCGGGCTGACCCGCGTTGATGTAGGGGTTCCACGCCGGCAGGCGCCCTGCAGCCAGTTCTCGGGCGCCGAACAGATGGAGCGGGTAGTACTGGCTTGTAAAGTCGCCGGGGGGGATCACAGCCCGGTCGGCGGGATCAAGGGCCCACAACCGCCACCAGAAAAGCAGCGGCAGGAGCATGAGGCCGGCGACGAGGAGTCCTTCTACCAGCGCGTTTCGTCGTTGTCGATGGGACACTGTCGAGCTCCTACTCGGACGGTGAGTTGTTGGCAAACAGCGCCTGGGGTCAGTCAGCCGCTGCGGCGGTCGCGCTTGCGGTCCTTGCGGCTGGCACGGCGTTGTGGCGTGCCCCGGTAACTCGGGGCGAGGATGGCAAATACGGTACACCGTCCTACGTCGAGCATCCGGGTACGCAGCCGCGCATCGACGTCGTCGATGGGCTGGGACATGGTGATGACGGTGGGCAGGCGAGCGTTGTACCGATGGTTGAGGAGCTGGAAGAGCTTCTCCTGGGCCCAGGGGCTGGTGCTCTCTGTCCCGAGGTCGTCAAGGACCAACAGCGGTGCTTTGCGCACTTCTTCGAACCGTGTGTCGAATCGAACGGTGCTGTGGGGGCTGAACGTGGCCCGCAGATGATCCAGGAGATCGGGTACGACGACAAAAAGCGCTGTCTCGCCCGAAGCCGTCCAGCTATTGGCGATGGCCGCGGCGAGGTGGGTCTTGCCGCTGCCATAGTCACCAGTCAGCACCAGCCAGTCTTCCGGGTGGCGGGCGTAGTTGCGGCACAGTTCGAGTGCACGCTTCAGATTGGCCTGTTCGTCCGCCGGTAGCTCATCCTCCCTGAGCTCAAAGGTATCGAAGGTCATATCCTGCATAATGGACAGGCTGGACAGGTCCGACCGGTCCTGGGCCACCCCACTCAGGCGAAAGTCCGGGGCGAGGATGGTCAGCAGGTGGGTCAGGTCTGGGTCGACCATGCGCGAGCGAATGCGCAGGTCGATCTCTTCCAGGTCATTGTTGGAGGTGATGACGGTTGGCAGCCGGGCGTTGTAGCGGTAGTTCAAGATCTGAAAGAGCTTTTCTGTCGCCCAGCTGGTGCTGCTCTGCGTGCCCAGATCGTCCAGGATGAGCAACGGTGCATTTCGCACCTCTTCGAATCGCTGGTCGTAGCGGACAGGACTGGACGGGCTGTAGGTCGCTCGAAGATGGTCGAGGAGATCGGGCACGACGACAAAGAGGACCGGTTGACCGCGTTTGATGGCCCTGTTGGCGATGGCCGCCGCCAGGTGGGTCTTGCCAGAGCCATATCCGCCGAACAGGATCAGCCAGCCCTCCGGGTTGTCAGCGTAGCGGCGTGCTTCCTCGTAGACATTCCGCAGGTTCTCCGCCTTGTCCGGTGGCAGGCCATAGCCTTCGGGCACAAAGGTCTTAAAGGCCATGCGGTGCAGGTGTTTGAGATTGCCCAAAGCCCGCAGTTGCTCCAGGCGCTGTTGCTCGAGGTTGGCGAGCTGACAGCGACAGGGAAAGACCTTGCCAAAGTTTGGATGGTCTATCGGTACGTCTTCTCGCAGATAGCCGAGCCCACCACACAGGGGGCATTCGGCTGTTGCCTGTTCACCGTTCGGCGCGAGGTGCTCCGCGTCAGTGTTCGATATAGTCGGCATAGTCTCCTTCGATGAACCGGCGCCTGTCTCTCTCAGCACCTCGTCTAGACGTCTCATCCTCTCTTCCCTCCGCAGCCCAGCGTTCCAGAATACGCTGGACATACCGCCAACTGCGCTTGTTGAGCTCCACAGCTTCGCGGAAGGCGTCTTCGATCCATGCGGCAGGATAGGTATCCTCCGCTTCCATTAGTTCTTCAGCCAAAAGCGGCGTAAGGGCGCCAATGTTGTGCTCGTAGAGGACAAAGATGTTGGGCCGCTGGGCCTCGAGGCGCACAGTCTCTCGTGACTCGGCCGGTGTCCACCTGCCGCTAACGATGTGATCTACCGCCTGCCGGCCCTTCTCGCTGTTGACCAGGTACCAGTCCTGGCGGTCCTGGCCCTCTCCGGCGCTGACCCGCAACAACGAACGCCGGGCGACTGCCCGCTCCAGGGCGTCGCGCAAGGCCTCCTCGGGCGGGAGGCCTGGCTCAGCCAGGCCCTCAAGCAGGCGGCGGTCGCCGGCCAGTTCACGCCCACTGACGCAGGGAACCTCGTCGCGTCTCTGGGTGAACAACCAGAAGACGTGAAGTGTCACCTTCAGTTCACCCAGATGATCGATCGTGGGCAGTAGCTCAGTAAAAAACAGGTTCGGCACTGGCGTATACGGTTGTTTGCCGGCCGGAAACCCGGCAAAACCCTTCATGGTTGTCACCAGCCTTCTGTTCTCACTGGAGAGATTATAGACCCCCTTGCCCTGTTCGTCAAGAGGCTGCTTGCTGTACCCCGGCGTCGGTATCGTAGTGCGGCACGAGCAGGATGCACCCATCGTGGATCACGGCCAGCGCCACCCGGATCCGGATCTCGGCCATCACTCGACCGCGCCCACGATCCGCACCATCCCCGGCAGCTCCGGCACTGGCTCCTCGAGGTAGGCACTGTGGTAGCCGGCACCATCCTGCCAGGCGTAGATGGGGCGCGTACCCAGCCAGGTTCCGATCTCGCCCGGTGTGACCCAGCGGGCTGAATACCACTCCTTCTCGGCCCAGGCTACGTACAGGATTGCCTCCAGGTCGTCATAATGGGGCTCCGAATCCACCAGCACAAACTCGGGGCCTGCCTCGGCCACAAACCGCTCGGCCATGTCCTGGTAGTAGGTGTTGTCGCTCTCATCCACGTCGGCCCAGTTCTGCCAGAGGGGATAGAGCGGCATGGCCAGGATCACAGCGGCCAAGACCACTGACAAGGGGCTGGCCAGCCAGCCTGGTTGCTCGTGGAGCAGATCCCGCAGCCACTTGCGCAAAGCGCTCAAGCCACAGCCCAGAAAGACTGCAAAGATCAAATAAGACGGGACGAGATAGATGCGAAACGTGACCCCGCCATAGTTCATGCCAAAGGTATAGAGGCCCAGGGCGGCCAATGCCAGGAAAGCGGTGCTCTTGAAATCGGCTTTGAGCCGTTCCCAGGCGCCGATCCAGCCCAGAATGTAGCCCCAGCGGAAGAACTGCTTCTCCAGGAGCTCCAGGTAGATGCGCAGGCGATCGACCTGGTCACCAAGGCCGAAGCCAAAGAACTGGCCCGGAAAGCGGTTCCTCGTCATCCAATGGATCCAGCCACGCCAGGAGAATGGCCCCAGCTCGTTCAACAGCGGCTGCTGGTGGGCGCGGATAATGACGTACAGGTACTGGGCAGCGCCCAGCAGCGCCAGCCCGGCCATGGCTGCCACGTGCCTGGGCTTGAGGAGCAAGCTGTAGTCGGTGACCAGTAGCAGGTAAAGGATGGCCGGCAGCAGTGTCACCACCGTCATATGATTGCCAAAGCTCAGCGCGTACAGGCCGAGGCCAAGATACAGCATCCCGACCCTGCGGGTCTGGTGCCAGACCAGCAACGCCAGAATCACCGCTCCAATGAGGAAAGCGTTCAGCGTGTACACTTCGGCCACCACTGCCTGGCCCCACAGCGCCCGTGAGAAGGCGAAAGACAGGCCGGCAGACGCCGCAGCGATCCAGTCATTGGCCAGGTGCATGACGATCAGATACACCATGACCGCCGCGAGCGCTGCAAAGAAGGCGGACATCAGATTGGCGCGATAGGCATAGTTCTCGCCCACGGCGCCCAGCGGGCCGTTCACCGGCAGGTAGCCAAAGAGCCGGTTCAGGACGATGTACAGTGGATAGCCAAAACGGTGTGGGATGCCCCAGATGCGGGCTACGTACTGGAAGCGGGCGATGTCACCCCAGCCCACGCCCGGCAACAGGGTCTGCACGTATACCAGCAAGGCGATCAGGCCCAGGGCAAGAGGAGCGACCAGGCTGGTCATCCAGCGGCTAAGAGTGTGGACGGCTTCGCCCCTTGTCATGGTATCCACCGGCGGAGGGATCACGCTGCCAGGGTCCGCCAGGCCCTAGACGATGTCAATCTCCCTGCGGCGGACCTCTGCCTCAAGGAACTGCGCCAGTTCCTTCTTGAAGAAGAGGGCCACGGTACCGGTTGGGCCATTGCGGTGCTTGGCGACGATGATGTCGGCGATGTTCTTCCGCTCGGTATTCTCGTTGTAAAGTTCATCCCGGTAGATAAAGATCACCACGTCCGCATCCTGCTCGAGCGCACCGGACTCGCGTAGATCGGACAGGATCGGCCGTTTGTCGGTCCTTGCCTCCACACCTCTGGACAGCTGGGACAGAGCCAATATGGGGACGTTAAGCTCCCGCGCCAGGCCCTTCAGCGCCCTGGAGATGGACGAGATCTCCTGGACACGGTTCTCGGAGCGAAAATCGCCACGCATCAACTGCAGGTAATCCACAACCAACAGGTCAATGCCAACCTCGGCGTGCAGGCGACGCGCCTTGGTGCGAAGCTCCAGGGCAGAGATGCCAGGCGTATCGTCGATATAGAAGAGGCTCTCAGCCAGATCGCTGGCGGCCTTCATGAAGCGGCCCCATTCGTCCTGCGCGATCTCGCCCCGGCGCAGCCTTTGAGAGTTGATGCCGGTCTCGGCCGACATGAGCCGTTGCACAACCTGCTCGTTGGACATCTCCAGGCTGAAGAAGGCGACCCGCTGGCGGAATCGCTTACTCGCGTTGTGGGCGATGCTCAGGGCCAGGCTGGTCTTGCCCACGCTGGGGCGAGCAGCGAGGATGACCATGTCGGACCGTTGCAGGCCACCAAGGAGTTTATCCATGTCGGTAAAGCCGGTCGGGATGCCGATCATCTCGCCGCGATGCCGGGTCAGGTACTCGATCCGGTCATAGTACTCGCTGAGCACCTGCCTGATGGGCACCAGCTCTCGCGAAATCCGGCGCTCGGATACGCCAAAGAGAACCTGCTCTGCCCGATCGACGACCTCGTCGACGTCGTCCGCTTCCTGGTAGGCCAGTCCGGCGATCTCACCCGCGGCCTCGATCAGGCGCCGGCGGGTTGCCGTCCGCTCAATGATGCGCGCATAGTGCTCGGCGTGGATCGACGTAGGCACGGCGTTGATGAGCGATGTGATAAAGCCAGGCCCACCGACCTGGTCGAGCTGCTCGCGCCGCTCCAATTCATCACATACGGTCAGGAAATCGATGGGCTCCCGCCGCTCGTGAAGCGCAAGGGTGGCGTCATAGATCCAGCCGTTCTTCTCCCGGTAAAAGTCGCCGGGTTTGAGGATGGTCGCCACCCGGATGATGGCATCCGGATCGATCAGGAGGGCGCCCAGTACCGCCTCCTCCGCTTCCATGTTCTGCGGGGGCAGCCGCTCGATCTTGGTACTCTCAGCCACGGTTCAGATCACCTTCATTAGCATATTTGCATAAAGCAGGCTCCCGCCGTGATGGTGCTACGGTGCAGGAGCCTTGCGCGTAACTCCTCAGGCCGACGGTAGAGTGGGCTGCTGGCCCATCCTGGCCAGCGATCGGCTGTCTTTGCCTGGGGCGTCTATGTCATTCTCCCAGATCGCCGAGATCCAATCCCTCAATAAAGTCCTTATATGGTGCCAGCTGCTCCTCTTCTTCAGGCGTAATCTCGTCCAGATCGATCTCCTCGTCGGGTACCACCCCTGCTCGCTCCATGACTGTTTCGTTGACAAAGATAGGTGCTTGCACGCGCACGGCCAGGGCGATGGCGTCGCTGGGGCGCGAGTCCAACTCGACGAGCTCTCCGTTTCGATCCATCACCACCCGGGCGTAGAACGTGTCGTCTTGGAGGTCATTGACCAGAACGTGGGATACGCGGGCCCCCAGCTTCTCTATGCTCTGGCGCAGAAGGTCATGGGTCAAGGGCCTGGCAATCTCGATGTCCTGCAACTTGATGGTAATGGCGTCGGCCTCGTAGGGCCCAATCCAGATGGCCAGATAGCGTTCCATGCCCTCTTCTTTGAGGACCACGACCCGGTGTTGGGACAGCAAGCTGGCCCGAACACTGTCAATAGTGACCTTGATCATGGTTGACTCCTATCCAATAGCCACTCGGCGTCCAGGTCCGCCATTCGGACCCGATGATGTGGTCCGATTATACCACAAGACACGCTGGACGCAAGTTAGCCACGCTCGCTCCTAAGGTGGCGCGGGCAGAGGTCGTGTCCTGCCTCCTCAGCGGTGAGCGCCGGCTGCCCATCGAGGGCATGAATCACGCCGCGCGATCTACATGGGGGACCCCTGGCCTTCCGCCGAGAGACGCAGGCAGGCCGTCTCACCTGGGGCACAGCGGGGCCATCAGCGAAGCGTGGTCCTCAGCCATGCCTCGATCCACTGCTCGCGGTTCTCCTCGATAGCGTCGGGATCCACGGTCACAGGGTTCTCGGGGATCTGGGCGAACTTGACAAAGACCTCGGGCAGCTCTGCCTGGCTGTTTGCCGGGAAGACGAACATCCTGAGCGGGATGTCTTCCTGGAAAGTCACGCCCAGCATAAAGTCGATCCATTGCTCTGCCAGATCACGGTTCTCCGTGCCTCTCAGGATACCGACGAACTCGATCTGGCGAAAGCAGCTTTGGTCTGCCGTCACGACCCCGGTTGGCGCCTCCTCAAAAGGATCCTCGGCAAAGTAGACCTCCACGGGAGGGCTGCTGGCATAGCTGACGACGATCGGCCGGTCGCCGTCCGAGGCATAGGTGAAACTGCCATAGTAGGCGTCCTCCCAGCCGTCTGTCACCAGAACGTCGTTGGCCCGCAGGTCAGCCCAGTAGTCCAGGTAGGTATAGTCGCCGGATTCGCCGTAGCGTCCCACCGTGACGAGGAGAAAGGCCAGGCCGGGCGATGACGTGGCAGGGTTCTCGACCACGGTCAAGCCCGCGTAGTCAGGGCTGATCAGATCGGGCAGGTCGCTGGGTGGGGCCAGCCCCTGCTCCTCGAACCAGGCCTTGTCGTAGTTCAGGCACACGTCGCCATAGTCCACGGGCAACATCCGGTGGCTGGGATCAAGCTCGAACTCATCCGGGATGTCAGCCAGGACGGGAGATTCATACGCCTCGAGGATGTCTCCCTGGAGAGCACGGCTCAGGAACGTGTTGTCGACGCCATAGATGACGTCGGCCAGGGGGTTATCCTTACTCAGCAGAGCCTGGTTGAGCATCAGGCCCGTGTCCCCCTGCTCGAGAAATTGGACCTGGCAATTGCAGCTTTCCTGGAACGCCGCAATCACCTCTTCACTGGCGTCAAAGCTGCTGTGGGTCATTACCGTCAGCGTGCGCCCGGCTGCCCCGGCTGTGGGCTCTGGTAGGGGACTCTCAAGGGCCGTGGCCGGCGGCATGCTGCTGGGGGGCGAAGTGGCCGGTGCCTCAGCCGTTGGACTGGGCTGGGGCCCACAGGCAGCCAGGAACAATGCCAGCATGAACATGGTGAACACCAACAATCGTCTCATCTCAGTACCTCCTTACATGGCACACTGCGTTCAGTCCGTTGGCTGGGGGCCATGAACCAGCAGCAACTGGCCTTGTCTCACCGAAACCTCCGCTTCAGGGCCCACCATCTCGTTGCTCACGCCACGGCTGAATCCGAATCTCAACATGTCGTCTTCCAGAGCCCAGGCCAAGCCCTGGGTTGTGACGCCATGGACATCTCCGCCCCAGGGGAGAAGGGAGATGAGGTCTCCGGGCCTGCCCGACACCGCCACCGTCTCGCCATCTCGGACTACGAGGATCTCTTCTGGGCCATGAACGACGCGGACGGTCACTTCCTTGAGCTCGGGCAGCGTCAACAGCAGCAGATTTGAGAGGGTGTGATCCAGCCTGCCTCCCAGGACGCCAAAGAGGATGATGTCCCGCGCACCCTGCTCACGCGCAAAGGACAGGGCCAACTCCAGATCGGTCTGGTCCTTGGCACGGGGGTGATCGACGAACTGTGCGCCTCTTGCTTCCAGTGCCTGCCGGGCACGCTCCGACAGAGAGTCCATGTCGCCGATGACGAACTTGGGAACCAGCCCCCAACGCAGTGCTTGGCCTGCGCCTCCATCGGCACCGATGATCAGATCCCCCTCACGGACCCAGGAACGCCAACTCGAATCATCTGCCGAATGGCCGCTGGCAACGATGATGGCCCTCATGTCTCCCTCCTCTGTTCTCCCCGAGCTTGTGGCCTTTACTCCGCGGAGCAATACCCGCAACAAGAAGACCGCCTAGCCTTTGGCCGGCGGTCCGTTTGCCATTCTCTTTGGTCTTCCCTACGCCGGCATTACCCAGGTCAGGTTCAAAGGGTCGACAACGGCGACGGTTGCCCTCTCAGCCTGGCTCCCCCCAGGCTCCCCTAGCGTCACTTGATTGTTAACATACATAGTGTACCATTTTCCTCTGGCCGTGTCAAATGCTGAGACGGGCCTCAAGTTGTGACCCTGCCCTGCCCTCGACTGCAACAGCGCATTGCCCTGCAACCGTGAGCGCGGAATCGCGTATAGGAGGGCGAGTAGGAAAACGTGGAGAGCATTCCCCACTGCAATCGGCCGCCACGGCCGGTCGCAGTTGGCAAGGAATGGTGGAGGTGAGTGAAATGTCGGAAGTTGAGCGAGATGTGAGCGCAGAGGCCGAGTCGCCGGGGGCCACCCAGAAGTTGGGGGCAGACAGCGGCCCGTCCGAGCCAGCAGCCAGGCGCGCAGAGACCCAGAAGCTGACTGATCCGCAGGAGCGACGCTCACGGGCGGTCGTGCCAGTGCCCCACCTGGGGCTGACGCGGGAGGAGATGACTTGGGCAGCCGCGGCCCACGCCAGCATCCTGGCCACCCTGTTGTTAGGGATCTCTACGGGTGGCTTGGCGGCCATCTTTGGGCCGCTGATCCCGGCCCTGATCTGGTACGTATACCGGGACAAGTCCGAGTATGTCGTAGAGCAAGCCCGGCAGGCGACGATTTTCCAGGTAGCAGGCATCGTTGCCTTGCTGGCGCTGGCCACAGTCGGAACCGTGTTGGTGGCCCTTGGCTGGGCGGTCAGCGCAGTGATGCTCATCGTCCTGATCGGCTTGCTCCTGCTACCCGTCATGCTGATTGTTACGCTGTTGTGGGCGGCGGTGATAGTGGCCCTGCCGGTGGCACAGGTGGCCTATGGCTGCTTTGCGGCGGTAGAGACCTACCATGGACGTCCCTTCCGCTACCGCTGGATCGCCGACCTGATCGAGCGTTATCAAGCACAAACCGCGTAGAGCTGGCCGAAGAGCGCTCGGGTTAATCCCGAGCCTCCATGCGAAAAGCGCCCTCTGTCTCAATAGACGGAGGGCGCTTGACTTTGCCTGCACGCTCTACCGGCAGCGGCGAGTGCGGTTTGAGGGTCACGCCTGGGCCTGGCTGGTCTCCTCCTCAGGCGATGCTTCGTCACGGGAATCCTCTTCAGCGCCCGAGCGATCCCAGAATACGTGGCGCAGGACCAACGCCCCTGAACTCAAGACAACCATGCCGATGGCGATCCACTGGGCCGTTGCCAGCGAGCCGATGGTCCAGGCGTCGGGCCGGAAGAACTCGACAAAGAAGCGCCCCAGGGGATAGAGGATGAGGTAACCCAGGAACACATCCCCATCCCGAAGCCTGTGCGGCAAGCGGGCATGGATGTTGTACAGGAGGAGAAAGACGCCCAGCGACCACAAGGATTCGTACAGGAACGTGGGATGGAAACGGGTCTCGTAGGTCGTCCCCGGTGGCAGAGGCTGGTGCGGCAGGTTCGGGTTGATCTTGAGACCGAACCAGTCGGAGCCGGTCGGAGGCCCGTAAAGCTCCTGGTTGATAAAGTTGCCCCAGCGACCGATGAATTGGCCAAAGGCCAGGCCTGCGCCGCCCACGTCGAGCCACTGCAGGGGATTGAGATGCTGCCACCAGGCGTAGATGATGACCCCCAACGCACCACCCACAATGGCGCCATAGATGCCCAGGCCCATGAAGCCACCACTTTCCCAGATCTTGAACGCATCCAGGAAATGGTCCTTGTAGTAGGGCCAGCCACAAGCGTAGGTCGCATTGGGTGGGCAGCCGGCCGGTGTCGAGAAGACATGGTATAGCCGGGCGCCGAGGATGGCCATGATGACCGCCAGGAAGAGCGCGTTCCAGACATGGTCCGAATCCCAGCCTCGCTTGTTGGCCAGCCGGGCGGCAAAGTAGGCGCCCAGGGCCACTCCTAGCATGATGAGTACGCCGTACCAGCGCACTTCGAAAGGTCCTATTTCAAAGATCACGGGAGGAATCGGGTTCATTCTCCACTCCATCTATGGGAATTCTGGAATTATACCACAAGTGGCAACGGGCGCAACCCGCGACCCGGCTGGCCCAGCCATTCTCAACTTGGGCGTCTGCCTCGCAGGCCGGGGCGCCGGGCTGCGCAGTGTGCCTGCCCAGGTCACTCGCCGGAGAGCTGGCCAAGTGCGCTGCGGATGAGCTTTGCCAGATTGCGCGCCCGCTGCGGCGCATCCCCGACGTAACCCCCCGCGTCCAGGAGGGCCCGCACCTGGTCCTCACCGAGAAAGGCCCGCACCACGGGATCGGCAGCCAGAAGGGCGACCAACGGATTGGATTCGGCGCGTTGGGTCTGCTCCAGGACCGCCCAGGCAGCCAGGCTGTGCTCTCGAATCCGCTCGTGCATCTCCTGGCGGTCGGCTCCGGCCTTGACCAGCTCCATCAGCAGGCGCTCGGTGGCAGCAAAGGTACCATAGACGGCCAGATGGTGGGCGACCCTCTCGTCGTGGATAACCAGCCCCTCCAGAATCGCCTGGGCCCGGTGCAGCAGCTCGTCACTGAGTAGAAACGCCTGGGGCAGGACCAGCCGCCGGTTGCCCGAGTCGTCCAGGGTGCGCTCCAGGAGCGAGTGGGCAGCGTTGTCCCACGCGACGCGGGGCAGCGCGGCGACCAGCCGGGCCAGGCTGTCCATGTTCTCCGCGGCTACGGGATTCCGCTTAAAGGGCATGGCCGATGAGCCTACCTGGCGGCGTGCAAAGGGCTCGCTCCATTCGCCAAAGGGCTGGGACTGCAGGACCCGCAGGTCGAACGCAAACTTGTACAGCGAAGCGGCCAGCCCGGCCAGGGCATTCAGCACCAGCCAGTCCTGTTTGCGGGGGTAGATCTGTGTGGACACGGGAAAGGCTTCGATCCCCAACCTGGACATCACCTTTGCTTCCAGATCGCGAGCCTGAGCCTCTTCCCCTCTGCTGGCCCCTTCTTGAGGCGATGGCGGACTGAGGAGTTGCGTGTACGAGGCGGACGTTCCTGTCGCCCCGCTGATGCCCTTGCCCCTGATGCTGTCGCGGACCCGCTGTAGCTCCTCCAGGTCCGTCAGGAGATCAAAGCCATACTGGGCCAGGCGGTAGCCAACGGTCGACGGTTCAGCGGGCTGGAGGTGCGTGTAGGCCATGCAGACCTGCTCCGCCCGGGCCTCGACCAGGGCGGCCAGGCTGGCCAACAGAGCGCGTAGTTGGTCGAGAATGAGATCCAATCCCTCGCGCAGGCGCAGGGCATCGGCGTTGTCTTCGATGTCCATGCTGGTGGCGCCGAGATGGATGATGCCACCGCCCACCGGACATTGCTCAGCGAAGGCCCTGATCTCGGCCATCAGATCGTGGCGCGTCTCGGCCTCGATCTCGTGCGCACGTTCGATGTCCACCTCGCCAGCGCGGGCGTGCAGGTCGGCGACCTGCTCGGGCGTCACCAGGCCAAACTCAGCCTGGGCCTCCGCCAGGGCCACCCAGATGCGCCGCCAGAGCAGCCGTTGGTAAGCCATGCTCCAGATGCGGCGCATTTCGTCAGAGCCGTAGCGCCAGGTCAGTGGTGACAGGTAGGTCTCGTGGCCATACATGGTGCCTCCTTCTCCCGGAGCGGGACCCACGGACGCGCCCGAATTCGCACGTAGGCGACCCCGGCAAAGGGGTCAAACGCACCAGGACTGCGGTTGTCTCCTACGCTCATGCCTCTTGGCACGGGTCGCGTTCTGGGCCGGCAGTCCTCGGGCTCGGCGAGCACATTATACACGATTTTGGTTTTGCAGGAAAGAAAGAGCCCCCGATCCTCGGTCTGGCGTGACGAGTGCCCTTGGGCCAAGGCGCCATGCACCGAGTCCTTGCCACAGGTGTGTCTTCTGGGAGAGCGGCGCACGATGTCCCGTGGTCGTCAGGACCAGGTCCCTGGCCCCTGGCGCAGGCCCACGCCGCTGATCGCACTACTTGACCGATCTCCTGCCTATGTGTATAATCGGCCAGTCATTTCCTCACCTGGCTAGATGCGCCCTACATATCGGGACAGGGCGGTACAACTCCATAAGGTGTGTCTGTTGGCAAGGGGGAAACATGGAGTTCCGCGTAGAGGTCTTTTGGTCGACCGATCTGCCCGACGGGCGTGCAACCCATCTGCTCGCCCGGCTTGAGCGCCTCGACATCCCTCCCGTCCCCCAGGTGCGCATCAGCGATCTCTATTTCCTGCGTGGCAACCTGTCAGTCACCGTTCTTGACCGCCTGGCGGTCGAGCTGCTGGTGGACCCCATCGTCGAGGGTTACCACCTGCAGCCGATCCACGCGCCGCGGGCCGGAGACGGGGCGCTGGCGGTCGAGGTGGGCTACCTCCCTGGCGTGACGGACGCTGTGGCCGACAACCTGCTGCGACGCGCGCGCCTGATGGGCATCGGCGGCTTGGAGGCTGCGGCCACCGGCAAGCGCTATGCATTCGGGGATTCGCTGTCGACGGATGACCTGCACACCATCGCCCGTGAACTGCTGTGTAACGACGTCATCCAGTCGTACAGCCTGGCGCCCTTCAGGCCTGCCTTTGTGCCCCACGCCGAGCCCAGCACCCACGTAGAGACCGTGCCTCTCCAGCCCCTCGGCGACAGTGAGCTGACCCGCCTCAGCTCCGAGCGCGTCCTTTCGCTGTCTTTGGCAGAGATGCAGACCATCCGGGACGAATTCGCCCGGCTGGGCCGTGAGCCCACCGACGTCGAGCTGGAGACTCTGGCCCAGACCTGGTCGGAGCACTGCCAGCACAAGACCTTCAAGGCCGAGATCGACTATTCCTGTCAGGGTGGCCTCTCCCGCGTGTTGCCTGCCGGCTCGCAACCCGAGCCGCCGTACGATGAGCGGATCCCCGGCCTGCTAGGAAGTTACATCCGCGCCGCTACCGAGACACTGGCCCGTCCGTGGGTGCGCTCTGCTTTCGAAGATAATGCCGGCATCATCGACTTTGACGACGACTTTGAGGTCTCGTTCAAGGTCGAGACCCACAACCATCCCTCGGCCCTGGAGCCGTTTGGTGGGTCCAACACTGGCGTGGGCGGCGTGATCCGTGATGTGCTGGGGGTATCGCACCGGCCCATCGCCAACACCGATGTGCTCTGCTTTGGTCCCGGTGACCTGTCGCCCGCCGAGATCCCAGATGGGACCCTGCATCCCCAGCGCATCGCCCAGGGGGTTATCGCTGGCATTGAGGATTACGGCAACAAGATGGGCATTCCCACGGTCTCGGGCGCGATCCTGTACGACCGCGACTATGCCGCCAATCCCCTGATCTACTGCGGCTGCGTGGGCCTGGCGCCCAAGGGCTCGCACCGGCGCGATCCGCAGCCGGGCGACCTGTGCGTGGCCCTTGGCGGCCGGACGGGCCGCGACGGATTGCATGGTGCCACCTTTTCCTCGGCCGAGTTGACCCACGAGACCGGCGCCACCGTCGGCAGTGTGGTCCAGATTGGCGATCCCATCGTCGAAAAGGCCGTGCTGGAAGCGGTGATGATCGCCCGTGACGAGGGCCTTTACACGGCCATCACCGACTGTGGGGCTGGGGGCTTTTCCTCGGCGGTTGGTGAAATGGGTAGGCACGTCGGCGCGGACGTAGAGCTACAAGACGTCCGGCTGAAATACCCCGGGCTGCGCCCCTGGGAGATCTGGCTCTCAGAAGCCCAGGAGCGCATGGTGCTGGCCACGCCCCCCGGCAACCTGCCGCGGCTGCAAGCCATCTGCGATGGTCTGGACGTGGAGTGGACCGTCATCGGTCGCTTTACCGGCGACAAGCGGCTGCGGGTGCGTTATGATGGGCAACTCGTGGCCGACCTGGACATGGATTTCCTGCACGACGGCTGGACCGCCAGCACGATGCGTGCCGTGTGGACGCCGCCCGATTATGCCGAACCCGAATTGGGGTCGCAGCCGGATCTGACGCCGCTTCTGCTCCAGATGCTTGGCCATCCGGACGTGGCCAGCAAGGAGGCGGTCATCCGCCGCTATGACCACGAGGTGCAGGGGGCGACGGTCGTCAAGCCCATGGTGGGCGCCGCCAGCGATGGCCCGTCCGACGCTGCCGTGCTCAAGCCCCTGGAGACCGGAGGTTGGCAGGGCGTAGCCCTGGGCTGCGGCATCAACCCCCACTATGGGCGTGTGGATCCCTACGCCATGGCCTGGGCGGCGATCGATGAAGCCCTGCGCAACATTGTCTGCGTCGGCGCTGACCCTGACCGCGTCGCACTCTTGGATAATTTCTGCTGGGGCAATCCGCGCCTGCCCGACCGGCTGGGCAGGCTGGTGCGGGCGGCCCAGGGCTGCCACGACGCAGCGGTTGCATACGGGACACCCTTTATCTCGGGCAAAGACAGCCTGAACAACGAGTACAAAGATCCTCAGGGTGAAAAGCGGGCCATTCCGCCCACATTGCTCATCTCCTCGCTGGGCATCGTGCCCGACGTGCGCCAGGCAGTGACGATGGACCTGAAAGCCGTGGGCAGCCTACTCTACGTCCTCGGCGAGACGCGGGCCGAGCTGGGCGGTTCACTCTACTACCGTCTGCACGAGTCGCTTGGCTGCAGCGTGCCAGGGCCGCAGCCCGGCGCCGTTGAGACGATGCGTGCCCTGCACCGGGCCATGCGTGCCGGGCTGGTCCGCGCTTGTCACGATTGCTCCGAGGGCGGCCTGGCGGTCGCCGCCGCCGAGATGGCCCTCGCCGGACGATTGGGACTCGACCTGAGCCTGGCCCATCTGCCCCGCTCACCCGTCGTGGACCGGGATGACGTGGCCCTCTTTGCCGAGAGCAGCGGGCGCTTCCTGGTCGAGGTGGCGCCGGAGGACGCGGCGGCCTTTGAGGAGGCGCTAGCCGGACATCGTTTGGCCTGCCTGGGATCCGTCTCAGCCGCGGGCTCCGCGGAGGGGGGAGACCTCTCACCCGGCCCGCTGTCTGCCCCGGACCCCAACCCTTTGCCCGTGACGAGTTCGCAGCCTTCACCCCGTTTCCAGGTGCGCGGCCTGCACGGTGACACCGTGATCGACTGTGCGCTGGCCGACTTGCTCCGGGCCTGGCAGCCGCCGGAGGAGCTATGATGAAACCGCACGTGCTCATCCTGCACGCCACCGGCACCAACCGCGACCACGAAGCCGCCTGGGCAGTCGAAGCGGCCGGTGGCCAGCCCAAGATCGTCCACGTCAACGAGCTGCACGATCGGCGTGCGTACTTGCAGGAGTTCCAGATGCTGATCCTGCCCGGGGGCTTTTCCTATGGTGACGCCCTGGGCGCCGGCCGGATGTGGGCCACTGACCTCCGCTGGCTCTTTCAGGACGAGCTGGCCCGCTTTATCGAGAGTGGCAAGCCGGTGCTCGGCATCTGTAACGGCTTCCAGGCCCTGGTTAAGAGCGGCTGGCTGCCCGGGCCACCCGAGCACGGCATCCAGGCCACGCTGACGCGCAATGCCTCCAATCGCTTCGAGTGCCGCTGGGTGTGGCTGGCAGCCGATCCTGGCAGTCCTTCGGTGTTTACCCGAGGCCTGGCCACGGCCGTATACTGCCCCGTGGCCCACGGCGAGGGACGCTTCGTGCCCAGGGACAGCGCCACGCTGGAGCGTCTGCGTACCCAGCACCTGATCGCCCTGACCTACACGAGCGCCGGCGGTGCTCAGGCGGGCTATCCCGAGAACCCCAACGGCTCGGTTGCTGGGATCGCCGGCATCTGCAACGAGCGCGGCAACGTCCTCGGCCTGATGCCCCATCCCGAGGATCACATCCTGCCTGTGCAGCATCCACGCTGGATGCGTGGCGAGGGCGGGCACCTGGGGCTGCCGCTATTTGCGCAGGGGGTACGTTATGCAGCCGGGCACTAGGCCGCGGAGTTGGCAAGGGCCGGAGGAAGGGATTGCTGATGGATGATGCGACGTTGCGCCGGTTGATCCCCCAGGCTCTACAAGGCATCGACCTGGCCTGGCCCCATGCTCGGGCCCGCGGCAAGGTGCGGGACCTCTTTTCGCTTCCTGGCGGCCGCTATCTCATTGCCACCACCGATCGCCTGTCGGCCTTTGATCGAGTACTGACAGCAGTGCCCTTCAAGGGGCAGGTGCTCAACCAGCTCAGCGCTTTCTGGTTCGGACAGACCGTCGATATTGTGCCCAATCACCTGCTCGAGGTACCAGATCCCAACGTCAGCCTGGTGCTCGATTGTGAGGCATTGCCGCTGGAGGTCGTCGTGCGAGGCTATATCACCGGCACGACGCAGACGGCATTGTGGTACCGTTATGCGCTGGGCGAGCGCCACATCTACGGCTATGATTTTCCCGACGGCATGGTCAAGAACGAGCAGCTGCCGGAGCCGATCATCACGCCCACGACCAAGGGGCGGGCTGGCGAACACGACGAGCGCATCACCTGCGATGAGGTGGTCGAGCGCGGGCTGCTGGACGCGGAGGCGTGGAACCAGGTCCAGGCGGCGGCGCTGGCAGTCTTTGGGCGCGGACAGGAGGTGGCCCGTAAAGACGGCCTCATCCTGGTCGACACCAAATACGAGTTCGGACGCGCACCGGACGGCGAGCTGATGCTCATCGACGAGGTGCACACCCCCGACAGCAGCCGCTTCTGGCTGGCCGGTAGCTACGAAGAGAGGGTCAGCCAGGGGCAGGAGCCGGAGAATTTCGACAAGGAATTTCTGCGCTTGTGGTATGCTGAGCAGGGTTATCGTGGCAGCGGCGAGCCGCCCACAGCGACGGAAGACCTGATCGTCCAGGTTGCCCGGCGCTACATCTCGCTCTACGAGAAGCTGACCAGCCGGGCCTTTGAGCCGGCCACCGATCCAGCCGGGCCGCGCATCGCGCGTACCCTCCGGGAATACCTGTAGGCTCATGCCCGAGATCGAGAAGCCGGGGACACTATCGCATCTATGCCGAGCAGATCGGAGGCAAGGCCAATGTTAGCCATTATCATCATGGGCTCGCCGAGCGACGAGCCACTGGGCCGCAAGGTGGCCGGCGCGCTGGAAGATCTTGGCATTCCGTGCGAGTTGCGTGTTGCCTCGGCGCACAAAGTGCCCGATGCCCTGCTAGAGATGTTGGCCGCATACGAAGCCGACGGGCGCTCGAAGGTCTATATCACCATCGCGGGACGCAGCAATGCCCTCAGTGGCCTGGTGGACGCCCAGGTAAGCGCCCCGGTCATTGCCTGCCCGCCCTACTCGGACAGGTTTGGCGGGAGCGACCTCTTTTCTTCCCTGCGGGTGCCCTCAGGGGTCGCGCCAGCCGTGGTCCTGGAGCCAGAGGCAGCAGCCCTGCTAGCGGCCAAGATGCTGGGACTGGCCCATGACGAGCTGCGACAGCGGATCCAGCGGGTACAGGCAGAGCAGCGCCAGCGCCTCTTGGAGGCTGACGCTTCGCTCCGAAAGTTGGGTGCGAAATGAGAACGCCGTCTGCAGACAAGCCGGCCGAAGCGTGCGGCGTCTGTGGCATCTATGCGCCGGGCGAACAAGTAGCCCGCCTGGCCTTTTTTGCCCTGTACGCCCTGCAGCACCGGGGGCAGGAGAGTGCTGGCATCGTCACTTCGGATGGCCGGGTGGCCCACATCCACAAAGGGTTGGGGCTGGTGTCCCAGGTCTTTAACGAGGAGAACGTGCTCTATCTGCAGGGCCACCTGGCCATCGGTCACAACCGCTACTCGACGACCGGCGGGTCGCGCCTGCGCAACGCCCAGCCTTACCTGATCGAGACGGCCCTGGGTCCGTTGGGCATTGCCCACAATGGCAACTTGACTAACGCCCCCGCGTTGCGCCGCGATCTGCTTGACAAGGGCGTGGGGCTGGTCTCGTCGTCGGACAGCGAGGTGATCACCCAGATGCTTGCCGGATCGCCAGGCGATACCTGGGAGGAGCGCATCGCCGCTCTTATGACGCAGGCACAAGGGGCCTACTCGCTGACGATCCTCACCAGGGAAGCCGTCTTTGCCGTGCGGGACCCGTTGGGCTTTCGCCCGCTGTGCCTGGGCCACCTGAACGGCAGTGGCTGGGTGGTGGCCTCGGAATCGTGCGCGCTGGCGACCATCGGCGCGACCTTTGTGCGCGATGTAGAGCCGGGAGAGATCATTCGCCTGGATGAGAACGGCGTGACCACGTGGCGAGGGGCAGAACCGGCCAAAGAACTGGCCCTGTGCATCTTTGAATACATCTATTTTGCCCGGCCCGACTCGGTACTGGAGGGACATGCCGTCGTTCACCGCGTGCGCCGCCACCTGGGCGAGCGCCTGGCCGAGGAGCAGCCAGCCGAGGGGGACATGGTCATTGCCGTGCCCGACTCGGCCACGGCCCATGCCATAGGCTACGCCTTCGGCTCGGGCATTCCCTTTGGCGAGGGCCTGATCAAGAACCGCTATATCGGCCGCACCTTCATCCAGCCGGACGACCGGTTGCGGCGCCGAGGCGTCGCCCTCAAGTTCAACCCTCTGCCTACGACACTTCAGGGCAAGCGCATCGTTCTGGTCGACGATTCTATCGTGCGCGGTAACACCAGCCAGCCGATCGTCGGGCTACTACGGCAGGCGGGGGCCGCAGAAGTGCACATGCGCATCTGCTCGCCGCCCATCCGCCACCCCTGTTTCATGGGTGTGGATATGGCCACCCGGCAGGAGTTGATCGCCCACAACCTGTCCGTGGCGGCGATCGCCCAGCACATCGGCGTGGATAGCCTGGGCTACCTCTCATTGGAAGGTCTGCTGGATGTGGTCGGGCGCGGCGGCAGCGGGCACTGCCTGGCTTGTTTCTCGGGCAACTATCCCGTGGCAGCCCACTCAGGGACGGGCAAGGCGATGTTCGAGCCGTAGGAAAACAAGGGGGAGATCGATGCGAGTACTGGTCGTCGGTTCAGGAGGGCGGGAACACGCCCTGGCGTGGAAACTGGCCCGGTCACCCAGGGTGGCCAAGCTGTTCGTTGCGCCGGGGAACGGTGGCACGGGTACCGTGGCCCAGAACGTGCCGGTCCGCGCCGGCGACGTCCCAGCCCTGCTGGCCTTCGCCCAGCACGAGAGGATCGACCTGACCGTCGTCGGTCCCGAGGCGCCGCTGGTGGCAGGTTTGGTGGATGCACTTGCCGGAGCCGGTCTGCGCGCCTTTGGCCCTAGCGCTGCTGCAGCCCAGTTGGAGGGCTCGAAGGCCTTTGCCAAGCGCTTCATAGTCGAGGAGGGCATCCCCACGGGTGTGGGCGCCATCTTCAGTGATTATGGGGCTGCGCTGGCCTACCTGCGCAGCCAGTTCTCTCGTCCTGGGCACGACGGGGGCATTGTGGTCAAGGCCAGCGGCCTGGCCGCGGGCAAGGGGGTCGCTGTCTGCCCGACCTTGGCCGAGGCGGAAGAGGCGCTGCAGCGGACGATGGTCGAGCGTGTCTTTGGCCCAGCGGGCGACGAGGTTCTCATCGAGGATTGCCTGGTGGGCGAAGAGGCCTCGCTACTGGCCTTTAGCGATGGGCGGACGGTGGTGCCCATGCCATCAGCCCGGGACTATAAAAGGGCGGGAGACGGCGATCAGGGGCCCAACACTGGCGGCATGGGCTGTTACGCTCCGTCTCCCTATGTGCCTGGGGAGATGGTGCAGGAGGTGGTCGCCCGCGTGCTGCAGCCGGCGGTGGACGGCATGCGCCGGCGGGGCATGCCCTACACCGGTGTGCTCTATGCCGGGCTCATGCTCACCGCGCACGGCCCACGGGTCCTCGAGTTCAACTGCCGTTTTGGTGACCCCGAGACTCAAGTGCTACTGCCTCTACTGGACAGCGATCTGGTGGATATCTTCCTGGCTTGCATCGAGGGTCGACTGCACGAGCTTGCAGTACGCTGGCAGACGGCGCATACCGTGACAGTGGTCATGGCCTCAGGGGGCTATCCAGCCGCGTACGAGAAGGGCAAAGAGATCCGCGGTGTGGAAGCGGCGGGCAGCCTGGACAACGTCGTCGTGTTCCAGGCCGGGACGAGGGTCGATGGAGATCGGCTGCTGACGGATGGCGGGCGCGTGCTGGCAGTGACAGCCACGGCACCAAACGAGGTCCGGGCTCGAGAACGAGCTTATGCTGCTATCGAGCGCATCCACTTTGAGGGCGCACACTTCCGCCGCGACATTGCGCTCCCTAATCCGGACTTGGCCCCAACTTCACCCGCTGGCGAGACAGGCAGTGCCTACGCTGACGCGGGGGTGGACATCGAGGCTGGCAACCGTGCTGTAACGCTGATGCGCGAGGCCGTGCGCAGCACCCACAGCCCAGCCGTCCTGACCGATATCGGCCTTTTTGGGGGGCTGTTCGCCCTCAGAGAGGCCATACAGGGCCGTGACCCGGTACTCGTGGCCTCTACCGACGGTGTTGGCACCAAGACGATGGTTGCGACGGCCATAGGCCGCTACGATACTATAGGACAGGACCTGGTCAACCACTGCACCAACGACATCCTGGTACAGGGTGCACGGCCACTGTTTTTCCTGGACTATTTCGCATCCAGCGTGCTGGACCCGGAGCAGGTCGCAGCCGTGGTGGCTGGTTGCGCCCAGGCCTGCAAGGCCATGGGCTGCGCCCTCATCGGCGGAGAAACAGCCGAGATGCCCGGCGTCTATCAGGCCGGCGAGTTTGACTTAGCCGGGACCATGGTCGGCTGGGTAGAGCGCGAGGAGATCATTGATGGGCGCCATGTCCGCCCAGGCGACGTCTGCCTGGGGCTGCCCTCGTCGGGCCTACACACGAACGGCTTTAGCCTGGCCCGGCGCGTCCTTTCTGGAGTAGGCTGGCAGACGCGGCTGCCTGAGCTGGATCTGCCTCTGGGCGAGGTCCTGTTGGTGCCACATAGGTCTTACTTGCGAGAAGTCGAGGCGCTGTGGGCCAAGGGCCTGAGTGTCAGGGCCATGGCCCACATCACCGGTGGGGGTTTTGTGGACAACATCCCCCGCGTGTTGCCCGATGGCGTGGCGGTCCAGATCGACCGGGCAGCGTGGGAGGTGCCTGCCATCTTTCGCCTGATCCAGGCTCGGGGCGCGATCGCCGAGGTCGAGATGTACCGCGTGTTCAACATGGGCATCGGCCTGGTGCTGATCCTCGCGCCTGAGGAGACAGAGCCAGCCCTGTCCCTGTTGCCTGAGGCGCTTGTCATTGGCCATACCACGGCCTGGGATGGCCGAGAGCCCCGAGTTCAGCTCTAGCCCGTCCTGGGTCCCTTGGGCTTGCGGCTGAGCCGGCTGGCAACGGGGACGTCACAGCCGTGGTCGATGGGGGGACAGTATGCCACGTATCGCGATTCTGATCTCAGGTTTTGGCTCTAACCAGCAAGCGATCATGGACGCGGCTCAGGAAGGCCGGCTGCCTGGCGTCGAGGTCGCATTGGTCGTCTCAAACCGGCGGGAGGCATTTGGCATCAAGCGGGCTGTCAAGCACGGCGTGCCTGTCATCTACTTTCCGCTGGCACCATACACCAGGGCCGGGCGAGCCCGTGAGGAGTACGATGCCGACCTGGCCCGCATCATCAGGGCCTTTGACGTCGAGTGGGTGGTCATGGCGGGCTGGATGCACGTCTGGACTGCGGCCTTCCTGCAGCATTTCCCCTCCAGGGTGGTGAACCTGCATCCGGCCCTGCCGGGCACCTTTCCCGGGATGCACGGCATCGAAGCGGCATATGAGGCCTACCAGCGCGGAGAGATCGAGCACACGGGCGTCATGGTCCACCTCGTACCCGACCCAGGGGTCGACGCTGGTCCTGTGGTGGCCCAAGAGGTGGTGCCCATCCACCCTGACGACAGCCTGGATGAACTGGAAACGCGGATCCACGCTGTGGAGCACCGCTTGCTGGTGGAGGCACTGCGCAGCCTGCTGGCGAGCGACCCGGGCTAGAGCCTGGTGCTGGACGCCGGCCAAGTCAGCGTTTCGCAGGCTGCGCCGCATTCGGCTGCTAGCCAACGGACCAACGGCCCACCCCTCCAGTTTCTCGGTCTTGTCGCTCACTACGACTTGAGGTATAATCGGAATCGCCAATTGGCCGGTACGGTCCGGCGGTCACAGAGAGGAGCAAAGTGAGCGACGACTCATCCGATAAATACGGCTATCTGAAGATGGTGGACATCTTTCAGGACCTGACAGAGCAGGAAATCGAAGAGATCGACCGGGCAACGACCATGACCACCGGCCGGCGTGGCAAGATCTTTTACATGCCCGAGGATACGAGCGAAGTTCTGTTCTTGCTGAAGAAGGGCCGGGTTCAGCTCTACCGGATCTCCCCGGATGGCAAAAAGCTGGTCATTGCGACGATCGGTCCCGGCTCGATCTTTGGTGAGATGGCTCTGATCGGCCAGGGCATGCACAACACCTTCGCCGAGGCTACCGAGGACTGCGAGCTGTTGGTCATGAGCCGGGAGGATGTGGAGCACCTTCTGATTACCAAGCCCAGGGTGGCTTTGCGCATCTTTGAAGCGCTCGGCACGCGCCTCAAAGAGACCGAATCTCGCGTGGAAGAACTCGCGTTCAAAGGCATTCCTGCCCGGTTGGCTTCCCTTCTCCTGCAACTGGCCGAAGAACGGGACACGCACACGATTACGGGGCTTACCCATCAGGACCTGGGGGAGCGGATTGGAACCTACCGCGAGACGACGACCCAGACCCTGAATATGTTCAAGTCAGAGGGCCTCATCGACATTGGCCGGAAACGGATCACTCTCCTCGACGTCGATGGCCTGCAAGAGATCGCAGAGACCTGAGGCGATAGACTGCAGCGCGGCAGAGCGAGCGGTAGCTGGAGAGAGGCGGCGCCCCCGTGGATATGAAAATCCCCTGACCAAGTCAGGGGATTCCTGCTGTGGGTACCATCCTGCCGGCGACGCTACTTGTATGCAGCGACAGCGATCACCCCAGGGCCGGTGTGAGTGCCGATGACGGGGCCCACGGGACTCACGCTCGGCTCGGCGCAACCCAACAGCCGCTGCAACTCCTGGGCGATGGCGGCCGCTTCGTCAGGCACCAGGGCCTGGGCGATGGCGGCTTTGGCATCGGCGGTCTCTCCGTCGAATCGTTCTGAGACGATCTCTAACATGCGAGCCTTGGCCTTGCCCTTTGAACGGATCTGCTCCAGAGGTTCGATGGCGCCGTCTTGCAGGACCAAGATCGGTTTGACCTTGAGCAAAGTCCCCAGGAAGGCCTTGGCGTTGCCAATACGGCCCCCTTTGGCCAGATACTCGAGCGTGTCGACTACAAAGAGGACGAGGATCTTGGCCTTGATCTCTTCGATCCGGTCCACGACCTGCTGGCGACTTGCTCCGGCCTCGATGGCCTTCACGGCTGCCTCCACCATGAGCTGCAATCCAATCGAAGTGGAGAGGGAGTCTACTACGCTGATCTCAGCATCGGGGAGCATGTCCTTGGCGGCCATCGCCGAGTTCCACGTGCCGCTCAAACGGCTGGAGATGGTCACAGTGACGATCTCGTGTCCTGCTCTGGCCAGCTCCTCAAAGACGGCGTGGAACTCGCCGGCTGAGGGCTGGGAGGTGGTGGGCAGTTCAGGGGCTTCCTTCAAGCGGGCATAGAACTCCTCGTACGACAGATCGACTCCTTCTTTGAAATCTCGGTCATGAAAATGGACACAGAGAGGCACCACGCGAATATCGTGCTCCCGCACAAAGTCCTCATGCAGATAGGCAGTCGAATCGGTCACTATTTTGATCATACTCTTCCTTTCTCTCTCCAGGGTTGTGTGGTGGTCAGTCCAGGGCCTCGAGGGCGTCTTCGAGGAACTGGACCAGCAATGAGCGAGCCTCTTCACTGAGCCGGCCGAGGTTTGCCTGATAGCGCTGGGCATGTTCGAGAAGGCGTTGGGTCAGCGAGCGACCATTCTCATCCTCGGCCGACAGCGTCGCACCGACGCTCAGCCCGGCCAGGGTTTCAAGCCCGGAACTGCCTCCGCTGCGGAGGGCTGCCAGAGCACGGAAGGGGTTGAGCCCGGCGGCCCGGCCCTTGGCGCGCTGCATGTTGAGCAGGAGGGCGCCAACCATCTCGGTACAAAACGTCAGTGGGGCATTGGCCTCTGGCAGACGGCTCAGAAAATCGCTGAGGGCTTCGCGATAGCTCGTCTCCCGGGCGCTGCGGAGGCGGTTGAGGACCACTTCCCGTACGGTCTGCCACTCCTCGCTGACCTCGGTGGTGGCAGCAACCGGCGCCAGGACAGCGCTGGCCTCGGCAGTGGGTGCAAAGACGACCATGGAACGCCCCGGGCCCGAATGCCCCGCGGCCAGGGAATAGCTCGAGGCCGCGAATCCCTTCTTCTCCAGGACTTTGAGCATATCGTAGGCCGAAAAGCGGCTGACACCCAGCTTCTTGGCTACAGCGGAATAGTGCACAGGGGCTTTGTGCTCTTGGTAAAGCTCCCAGAGCTTGTTGAGGAATGCCTTCTGGCGGGCGGTTAACCTGGAAGCAGATCCCATTTTCACTCCCCAAAGAAACCAAAAAATCCCAGCCTCATTTTACCGCTTTTGGGCAGATCTGTCAACTGGTAGGTGGGCCTTCTGGGGTTGCCCATGGATCGCGGAGGGAGCGTGGCCGGGATGCTGGCTGCGTGGTCGGGAAACCGTCCCAATCCGCAGGCTCACTCGCGTGGTCTTGGACGGGTCGCGGGCTCCATCTCTACCACGACGCCGCCGGTCGCCGCAGCGAGCAGGTTGTAGGCGATCCCGACCAGGATGGTCATCAGTGCCAGCAGAACGCCTGTGACCAGGGCCATGAGCAGGACGGACAGCAATAATACGGCGACAGAAGCGGAAGTCAGGACCTGTAACGTGTCCAGCACCCCTTCGAGGCCCAGGAGCCGGACGAAATCCAACGTGGTGATCTGCCGGCCCAACACAGTGAGGGTGACTTCCTGCCAGCCCTCCAGCCATTTGCGGGCGATCCCGGCCAAGCCAACACCCAGCAGGCCACAGAGCAAGCTGGGCAGGAAGGCTGCCACCACACCCAGCAGGCAGCCCATCTGCCCCAGGGAGGAGAGGTGGAAGCGGCGGATCGCGACCTTCACCCGCGGCTCCTCTGTGCCGAAGCCAGTGCCGCAGCTACCCGGAATGGGTCACTGGCAACGACGCTCTGGGCAAAGAGCTCCATGGCACCCAAGTCCGATGTGCTGTCCAGCAGCCGGCCCCGGTCGATCAGCCGGACCATGGTTGGAAAACCTTCCCATGGCTCTGGGGTGGCGGCCAGGGGGCGCTGGTACAGGGCCAGGTTAAAACTCTGCATGCCGAATTGCTCGATAAAGGTGCACAGGACATAGTAGATCGCCGCCTTCAGATCGTCATTCAGTTCAGGGGCGATGATGAGGGTCTCTTTTTCCTTGAGGGGAGTCAGAGAGGGCAGAATGCTAGCAGTGCCCTGATCGATGGCCAGACCCAGGGCACGATGGGTCTCGATCAGATCAGTGAAATAGTCCGTGGTGTACTGCTCGCGATAGCGGCGAGCCGCCTGGCGCAGCGCCTCAATTTTGACATAATGAGACCCCCGGGTCACGGTCATCTGGGCGTGTCCATGGAGGATCGACGCACCACTGCGCCACAGGCAATTCCACAGAAAGAACGGGTAGCAGGCCTGCGGGTCTGCCTGGTGGGCCTTTCTTGCCCAGGCCTGCGCCGTATCGATATAGTCGGCCACCTGCTCTGCCGTGAACCGCAGCGGGTCATGATCGTCAAAGATGACGACCCCGTGCCAGCCATCGTACTTGGCTATGTTCGAGGCTGTGATAGCGTGCTGGCCTTGGACCCGGCCGAACGCATCGGCGGGTGTGGCCTCTTGCGGGTGGCAAAACGATCCGCCCTCCGTGCTGTGGATTATCTCTTCCAGATCACCGCCGCCTGGGGGTGCTTGGAGGGGACGGCGGGCGCGAAGCTCGTTAAAGAGCGAACCCTCGTGTGTGACCAGGTTGGTTATCTTGACAATGCGCTGCTCGAGGGCCGCCTCGACGGACCCAAAATGCTGTGCAATCCAGCCGTGCATCGTCTCTGGCGGGACCAGCTGGCCGCTGGTCAGGTGCACCTCAAAGATCTGCCCAAAGCGGGTGCGCTCCTGGCTGGACAAGCCCTCCAGTAGCAGGTCCAGGTCGGCGATGCCTGGCTGCTCAGCACGATGGGATCGGGCCCGGGCCGCAGAGGATGGCATGGTCAGGCCTGGTAGCTCTCCAAGCCGGGTCGTGTGATGCGGCTGGCGATGGCCCGCCGATAGAGATCGATATACTTGTGGGCCGAACGGTCCCACGAAAAGTCAGCGCGCATGCCACGCAGCTGGATCCGCTGCCACAGATCGCGGTGCTTGAAGGTCTCGGCAGCGCGGACGATGGCCGCAAAGAGCATCCAGCGGTCATAGTCATGGAAGACGAAGCCGGTTCCCTGGCCCGTACGAGGGTCATAGTCTTGTACCGTGTCGGCCAGGCCGCCGGTGGCTCGCACAATGGGCACACTGCCGTAGTGCATGGCGACCAGCTGGTTTGTGCCACAAGGCTCCACGCGGCTGGGCATGAGGAACATATCACTGCCCGCGTGGATCCGCTGGGCGAGCGGAGTGTTGAACGTCAAAAAGATCGCCACCTGGCGGGGATACTGCTGCACCATGCGACTGAAAAGGTCATGATAGTGTTGCTCGCCAGTACCCATGAGCACGAACTGGACACCCAGGTCGAGGATGTGATCGATTGCCTCGCCCAGGATGTCAAATCCCTTCGAGTCGGTCAGCCGGGAGATGATGCCAATAAGAGGCCTGTCGGGATCCTCAGGTAGCTTGGCCTCGCGCTGCAGGGCGACCTTATTCTCGCTCCGCTGCTCAAGGCTGTTGCTGTCATAGTGAGTTGTGAGGTGTGGGTCCGTTGCCGGATTGGTTGTGTCATAGTCGATGCCGTTCAGGATGCCGAACAGGCGGTCGCGCCGGTCCCGCAGAAGGGGGTCCAGGCGTTCGCCGTACTCTGCGGTCAGGATCTCCCGGGCATAGGTCTCGCTTACGGTGCTGATCAGGTCGGCCCAATAGATGCCCCGGCCCATCAGGTCGACAACTTCGTTCAGGTCCGCCATCTCGGGGTGGTACTGGAAGCCCCATTCGTCGATGCCGGCGATCTCGAGAACCCGGTAGCCAAAGATGCCCTGATAGGCCAGGTTATGAATGGTATAGACGGTGACGGTCTCGGCAAAGAAGGGATCCTTGCTGTAGATGGTGTTGAGCCAGTTGGGCACGATCGCTGTGTGCCAGTCGTGACAATGGATCACGTCTGGCCGCCAGTCGAGATGCTTGAGGGCTTCGAGGATGGCCCGGCAGAAAAAGATGAACCGGTCGGCATCGTCGGGGTACATGTAGATGCCTTCCCGGTCAAAGTACCTGGCGTTGTCTACCATATAGACCGGTATGTCATTGCCGATGGTGGCTTGCAGGATGCGGGCTGGCTCGGTCGTCCGGTGTATGGGGACAGCGAACTCTGGTACGACCTCTTCGAGTTGGAACTTTTCGCGGTCGATGCGGCCATAGCGGGGCATTGCCACACGGATGTCATGCCCTTGGGCGCGGATCGCCTTGGGTAGAGCTCCGGCCACATCGGCCAGCCCTCCAGTTTTGGCAAAGGGCACGGCCTCAGCGGCGAGCAATAGGATCCTGAGCGAGCCATTGTCCTTCATAGATGCGCCTCGCTTTCAGAGCAGTCTAGAGCCGCCCCGAGTCTAGCACAACTCCTGCCATTTCGCAAGTGCCATCGAGAAATCGAGGTAGCTGCGGCAAGGTGTGGCAGGCTGGTCGTGAGCTCAGCTGGTCGATGAGTGCTGCCCTTCGAGCTCTTCGCGCACGGTGCGGTACAGTTCGGCGGCCCTGAGCTCCGCCAGGCAGTAGCATGGTCCACGCAGGGCACGGGCCAGGTTTTTGGCCAGGCCTCGGTCGTAGGCCTCGTGCTCCATATTGACGACCACCGAATGGATGCCCGTCTGCCCGATCAGGTCGGCCATTCTCTGTGCTTCCTCCTGTGGTGGCGTATCGGTCAACGCTACGTTGCCGGCCCCATCGGTCAGAAGGATCAGCAGGGGCATGGCCTCTGGGTATAGGCGGAGTTCGCGGCGAAATACGCGATAGGCCATCATGAGGCCCGCCGACAACGGGGTCTTGCCACCCACAGGCAGGTGATGCAGCGCTTGCTGAGCCAGCTCTACGCTTGAGGTGAAGGGGAGCACCAGGCGAGCCTCTTCCTTCTGGAAGACAACCAGACCGACGCGGTCGCGCTTCTGGTATGCGTCGACAAGGAGCGACATGATGGCTCCCTTGGTGGCTTCCATCCGCTGGGCACCGGCCATGCTCCAACTGGCATCCACTACGAAAAGGATGAGGTTAGAAGCCCGTCGAACGCGTACCTTCTTTTGCACGTCCTGCGGCAGGATGGTGAGCCTGCCTTGCTCTGCTTCTCGCTCCAGCTGCTGGAGGGCAGCCTGGCGGATGGTCGCGTCGAGGGCAATGTCGCTGAGCTCGCCGTCTGCTGGCCGGGCCTGGATGTACCGGCCCCGCTTGCGGCTTGTTCGGGTGCTGGACCGCTTTCCGGCGCTGCGTCGTGTCAGCCGGTCCATGGGGGTCTCGAGGCGGCGCGACTTGAACATCTCGCCGATGGGCACTACCATGTCGACCTCTTGTCCGCTGCCGAGGCCAAGGGGGTCTGTGGACTGCCCTTTAATGGGTGCGCCAGCCCCCCCGGTGTCGATTTCACCGGTTTCCGGGGGCTGGTCATCCGTCACATCTTTTTTTTTCCAGGCGACGGTTCGACCATGGAGGCGCCCGGCGCTTTTGACTGGTCCGCCTCGCGGCGGGCTTCTTCCAGCCTGTTGGACAGCTCCTCCATGCGATTTTCGGTCTCTTGGAACGGCATGCGTTTCAGCCGATGGGGCAGGGCTAGTTCGGCTGCAACGAGGATATCCAGTTGGGTGATTGCCCTCTCTGTTGCCCCTGTGCCGTTCTGGGCGAATCGCAGCGCTGCGTGGGCCAATGCTGTTTTCAGGATGACGATGTCTGCCCGGTGGCCGTCGACCTCGAAGCTGGTGGTGAGTTCGGCGATTGTGTACAGATCCTCTGGCTGGTAGGTGACCGAATGCAGGAGCTGGCGGGCACGGCTGATCTCGAGGCCGAGCTGCTCTTCGTAGGGCTCCCACTCGGCGCGAAAGCCCTCCGGGTCGCTCTCAAACTGGACAGTGCGTTCCAGGATGGCGACCCGGGCTTGGTGCGCTGGGATGCCCTGGATCTCGACGCACAGGGCAAACCGGTCGAGGAGCTGTGGTCGCAGCTCACCCTCTTCCGGATTCATCGTGCCTACGAGGATAAACCGAGAAGGATGGCCAAACGAGATGCCCTCACGCTCCACGACGTTGCGACCCATGGCAGCCGAGTCCAGGAGCAGATCGACGACGTGATCGTCCAGCAGGTTCACCTCGTCCACGTAGAGCAGCCCGCGGTTTGCCGCGGCCAGCACTCCTGGCTCGAATTTTTTCTGACCGGTCTTGAGCGCCGCCTCGATGTCGAGGGTGCCAACAACCCGGTCTTCGGTGGCACTCACAGGCAGATCTACGAATCGAGTGCGGCGCCGGCCGACCGGCAGGTCCTCGTCCCTGGCCAGGCGCGCGCGGCAATTGTCGCACAGCCGCTCCGGACGGCGGGGATCGCAGTTGAATGGGCAGTCGGCCACGACCTCGATCTCGGGCAGGAGAGCCGCGAGAGCGCGGGCCGCGGTAGACTTGGCAGTGCCCCGTTCACCACGGATCAGGACGCCGCCGATCTTGGGACTGATGGCGTTGAGGATCAACGCCGTTTTCATTGTGTCCTGGCCGACGATAGCCGTAAAGGGAAATATGACGTGCATGAAGGTTTAGAATACCTTGAATCGGTCTCGCTTGGCGTTACAGACCGGGCAGCGCTCGGGCGGCCCGCCAATGTGCGTAAATCCGCAGACTGGGCAGACATAGATCTCGGAGGCATCGATATCATCACCAGCCTCAGCCGCCTCTTTTGCGTCGGCGTACATGTCGGCATGGATCTTTTCAGCCTCCATGGCGTAGGTCATGGTCCGCTCGGCGCCTTTTTCCTCTTGGACTTCAGCCACGGAGAGATAGGCCGCGTACATTTCGTCTACTTCAAAGTTCTCGCCGGCGATGGCCGCTTCGAGATTGGCGACGGTCTTGCCAACACCGCCTAGCTCCTTGAAATGGTTGATGGCATGCACTTGCTCAGCATGAGCAATCGCCCTGAAAAGGCGGGTGATGTTCGGTTTGCCTTCCTTTTCCGCCTGGGCAGCAAATGCCAGGTACTTGATGTGTGCCTGGCTCTCGCCGGCTAGCGCGCTCTTGAGGTTCTCTGTGGTCATTGCCTTCATCGGTCGTTCTCCTTCTTTGGAATATGTGCTATCCGGAGCTACACAATGGCTTGCCTAGCTCGGCGTCCGCGGCGTACCCAATAGCCTGCGCACCTGTTCCAACAAGCTCAGCACGCCGAACGGTTTCAGTAGATGGCCTGCCACTGGCCCCTTCTGCATGGTCTCGCGGCTGGGAGGCTCGGCAGACAACAGCACAACAGGCACTGGCTGGCTCGCGAACTGGAGCTCGAAGGCGTCGAGCAGGTTCCATGCTGCCCCATCAGGCAGATCGAGATCGAGCAGGATGAGATCAGGCCGGCCCTCGAGCAGCTGCTGCAACCCGTGCTCCTCGCTCACTGCCTCGCGCACTTGCAGCCCGAGCGCTTCCAGGTTGGCCCGGATCAGTTTTCGCATTTGCCAATTATGCTCGATTGCCAGTACGTATCGTTCCGCCATGCCCTCATTGTATCGCGACGGCTGTTAGAGGGCCATAAACGGGCGGCAGTCGTGTGTTAGAGTCCTATTAGAGATTGTGAAACCGGCCTCGAACCTGGGTCGATCTTAGCACAAGCGCCAGCTAAAGTCAAAGACCAGTTGTCCCAGGGTCCTTGGCGGTTCAGGCTTGGTCTTCCTCCGGTTGGTAGAGCATATAGCCGGCTCCCGGCTGTGTCAAGAGATAGCGCGGCTCGGAGGGCTCTGGCTCCAGCTTCTGCCGCAGATACCGCATGTAGACCCGCAGATACTCGGTCTCCTCTCCATATTCCGGTCCCCACACCGCCCGGAGTAGCTCGCGATGAGACACGACGCGGTTGGGGTTGCTGGCCAGGTAAGATAGGAGCCGGTACTCGGTCGGAGTCAGCTTGACCGCATCACCATCGACGGTGACCCGGTGTTGGGCAAAGTCGATTTCTACCGGCCCTACCTTAAAATGCTGGCGGCTGAGGATCTCCTCTGGCCACTTGGTGCGGCGCAAGACCGCCTGCACCCTCATGAGTAATTCAGTCACGGAGAAGGGCTTGGTCAGATAGTCGTCGGCTCCGACTTCGAAGCCGTGGACGAGGTCGACCTGGGCACTGCGAGCGGTCAGCATGATCACAGGCACGACCGAGAACTCGCGGATGCGACGGCAGACGGCGTAGCCATCCATCTTGGGCAACATCAGGTCGAGGATGACCAGATCTGGAATCTCCTCCTCGACCATTTTGACCGCCTGCTCCCCATCGTCAGCGAGCAAGACTCTGTAGCCCGATGATTCGAGGTTGGCTTTTACCAGCTTCTGGACATGGGGTTCGTCATCTACGACGAGGATGCTGGCTTTCTTTGACATCGGTGTCCTCCTCAGCCTGACCGGGCAGGTCGGTGTGATGTCGGGCTAGCTTGTACGAGTGGTAGACTGAAATGGAACGTGCTGCCAACGCCCGGCTCACTATCCGCCCAAATCGCGCCCTCCTGAGCCTCCACGATGGCTTTGGATATCGACAACCCCAGGCCGCTGCCGCCCACTTTTCGGGTCGAAGCGCTGTCTACCTGGTAGAAACGGTCGAATACATGGGCTAATTGGCCGGATTCGATGCCGATGCCCTCGTCGGCAACGCTTACGACGAGCATCTCCTCTCCGGGCACAGCAGTGATGCAAATCGAGCCACCTCCAGGCGAGTACTTGACCGCGTTCTCCACGAGGTTCCGCAGCACCTGGCGCGTGCGACGAGGATCGGCCATAACCAGGGACGCTCGAGGTGGCAGCCGGAGCTGGAACTGGTGGTCCCGGGTCATCATCTGGAACTCGGCCGCAGTCTCCTGGATCATGGGGACCAGGTCCATGGGTTCCGGCTCAACGGGCAGTTCTCCTGCCTCGATGCGCGACATGTCAAGAAGGTTGCCGATCAATTCTGATAGGCGGTCGCTCTCCTCGTCAATGATCGATAGGAACTCACGGCGAGTGGTCTCATCCCACTCCACGTCTTCGCGCAGAAGGGTGGTGGCAAAGCCCTTTATGCTGGCCAAGGGGGTGCGCAGTTCATGGCTCACCGTGGAGAGCAGCCGTGACTTGATCTCATCCAGTTCTCGCTCGCGCGTGATGTCGTGTAGTAGCAAGCCCACGCCCTGCGAGCCCCCTTCTGTATTGTGGATGGGAAAGCTCCGGACCTGCAGCGTGCGGGATTGTGGCTCGTTCAGCATGAACTCGACGGCGGGAGTATCTTCGACGTTGGAGGCTGCACTTTGTAGCTCACGAAGCATCCGCTCGGGTTCCTCCACGCGACCTGCGATGGCGCGTCCCAGGTCTTCCAGTGTGCGTCCAATTAGCGTGAAGGCCGGGAGGTCGAGGATGGTCTCTGCCCAGGGGTTGGCATAGGAGATCCGGCCATGGTGATCCATCAGGATCAGGCCGTCCACCAGGCTGTTCATGACGCTGTCGAGGGTGGCCCGGCGCCGCTCGGCGTCGTCGATGAGCTGGGCATTGGCGATGGCGATGCCAATCTGATTCCCGATGGCGGTCAGAAGCTCGGTATCTTCCAGTGCAAAGTCCCGAGGGTTGCGACTCTGGATGTTGAGCAGCCCGAGTACCTCCCCCCGGGCCATCAGCGGCAGGCGCACACAGGAGCGAAAGCCCTCCCGCAGGCAGGCCGTGCGCGTCCGCGCACCGTGGCTGGCCAGGTCGCCAACGACCAACATCTGCCGTGTCTGGACCGCCCTGCCACACAGGCACTCGTGAGAGCCGATGTGCGATTCTTCCTGGACATAGGTGTCGGAGACACCCTGGTAGGTGTGCAGCACGAGTTCGCCCGTCTCTTCGTCGAGCAAAAAGATCTCCCCGGACTGCTCTCCGATGACCTGCAGGGTTGTCTCGAGCGCACCCTGGAGGATCTCGTCCAGATCCTGGGTGCAGTTCACCTGAGCGGCAATCGCCGTCAGAGCGGCTAATTCTTTACCGCGCGTTGTCTCGGACACAAAATTGGCTCACTTTCTGTTTCGACCCTATTGCGGCTGAAGTATAGCACGGTTGACAACAGATGGCAAAGTGCGCTGCTGCCAGGCAGGCAACACCCTCGACGGCGAACAGATCTGGTTGCAGGTCTGGTGGGTGCCAGATGCTCTCCCTTTGGGTAGCGGCCTATCTTGCAGGGGCCGGGCACTGGTGGTACAATACCGCCATGGTTGAACCCTGGACAGAGAACGGTGCACCCTTGGTCACCACGCGGAGGGGGGAGAGGCGAGGATGACCACGCCAATGCGCCAGCAGTACCTGCGAATCAAAAAGAAATATCCGGAGACGATCGTATTCTTCCGGCTCGGCGATTTTTACGAGACCTTTGACGACGACGCCAAAATCGTTGCCCAGGTCTGCGACATCGTCCTCACGTCCCGGCCAGTAGGCAAGGATCACCGCGTGCCGCTGGCCGGCGTCCCCTACCATTCCGTGGAAGGCTATCTGGCCAAGTTGATCGAGGCCGGTCACAAGGTGGCGATCGTCGAACAGGTGGGGGATGTGACGGGTAAGGGCCTGGTAGACCGGGAGGTCGTACGTGTTGTAACTCCGGGCACGGTCGTGGAGCCCTCACTCCTCGACGAGCGGCGGAACAACTATGTAGCCGCTTTGGTGCTGGATGCCGGCCGGGCGGGCCTGGCCTACGCCGACATCACCACGGGCGAGTTCGCCACGACCCAACTGTCCGGGGAAGAGGTCACCACTACCGTTGTCGAAGAGATCGATCGCCTCAGGCCCGCAGAGATCGTAACCCCTGATCCGCAATTTCTGCATCAGAACCTGGAGGTCGGTACCGCACGCAACGGTCCCCGGGACACAGAGTCTGCCCCGCGCGGACCCATTGTGACCGAGTACGAGCGTTGGCCTTTTGAGCTGGAGACTGCCCAACAGGCCCTGCTCGATCACTTTGAAGTGGCGCGCCTGGATGGCTTTGGCGTAGGGGGCCAGCCACTCGCGATCCGGGCTGCCGGCGGCCTGCTGCACTACCTGGCAGAGACCCAGCGGGCCAGCCTGCAGCAGCTTTCCAATTTACGCACCTACTCCACGCAGCAGTTTATGGTGCTCGACGCAGCAACGCGGCGCAACCTGGAGCTTGTGGAGAGCCTGCGCCACGGGACCACCCAGGGGTCGCTGCTGGGTGTGCTGGATCTCACGATGACCAGCCTGGGCGCCCGGTTGTTGCGGCGCTGGCTTACCCAACCTCTGGTCGATTTGGAGCGGCTCAACGAGCGGCTGGACGTGGTGGATCTATTCTATCACGATACGCCGGCCCGGGTCCGCCTGCGAGCCCTCCTGAAGGACGTCTCTGATCTGGAGCGACTTGGTAGCCGGGTTGTACAGCGCGTCGCCAGGCCGAGGGATCTTCTGGGTATCCGCCAGACCCTGGAGACCTGGCCCGAGATCTGTGAAGGCCTGGAGCAGATGTCGAGTACGAACGCCTTTGTCCAGGAGCTTCTCGCTCTCGATGCGTGCCAGGATGTGGTTGACCTTGTGGCCCAGGCGCTGGTCGAAGATCCACCTGCAACGCTGGCTTCGGGCGGTGTGATCCGGCCTGGTTTCTCGGCCGAGCTGGACAACGTCACGGTGGCGGCCCGCAACGCCAAGGAATGGGTTGCCAACCTGGAGAAACAGGAGCGGGAGCGGACTGGCGTCAAGAGCCTCAAGGTCGGGTATAACAAGGTCTTTGGCTACTATCTGGAGGTGACCAAAGCCAATACGGGCCGGGTGCCCGAGGAGTATATCCGCAAGCAGACGTTGGTCAACGCCGAGCGGTATATCACGCCCGAGCTAAAGGAGTACGAATCGCTCATCCTGAACGCAGAGGAGCGCATTCTGGATTTAGAGGCCCGGATCTACGATCAACTCCTGGAACAGGTAGCGGCAGCATCGAAGCGGCTGCTGGCTCTGGCGCGCGCGTTGGCCCACCTGGATGTCTATGCCTGCCTGGCCGAAGTGGCGCTCATGCACCGCTATGTGCGTCCCGAGCTCTCCGAAGAGGGCGAGTTGCATGTGGTTGCCGGCCGTCACCCGGTGGTGGAAGTCACACAGCGGGATGAGCCCTTTGTGCCCAACGAAGTGCGTTTTTCGGCGGAAGAGGCCATTCTCATCGTGACCGGACCCAACATGGCAGGCAAATCCACCTTTCTGCGCCAGGTGGCACTGATCGTGCTGATGGCCCAGATCGGCTCCTTTGTTCCGGCTGATGAGGTGCATATCGGCCTGGTCGACCGCATCTTTACCAGGATTGGGGCACAGGACGAGATCAGTGCCGGACAGTCGACGTTCATGGTCGAAATGGTCGAAACGGCGAACCTTCTGAACCACGCTACCTCGCGCAGCCTGCTGGTATTGGATGAGGTGGGGCGGGGTACCAGCACCTACGATGGCATATCGATCGCCTGGGCTGTGGTCGAGCATATTCACAACCACCCGCGGCTGCGGTGCAAGACCCTGTTCGCCACGCACTATCACGAGCTCACCCAGCTGGCAGACCTTTTGCCGCGCATCCGCAACTACAACGTTGCAGTGGCCGAAGAGAAGGACAGGGTCGTGTTCCTGCGGCGCATCGTCCCCGGTGGTGCCGACCGCAGTTATGGCATCCACGTGGCACAGCTGGCTGGATTGCCCAAGCCGGTCATCCATCGCGCCAGGGAGATCCTCAAGGTGCTGGAGGAGGAAGCCCGGGCACCTGGGTCTACGAAAAAGACCATCGAGGTACGCCAGTTGCCCCTGTTTACCACCCGTAACCCCGTTGTCGAGGAGCTGGCGCACCTGGACGTCAGCGCCATGAGCCCTCTGGAAGCGATCACCAAGCTGTACGACCTGCAGAAGAAGGCCAAGGGAGATTAGTCGATAGGCACCTCTCCGGGGCACCGGGTGAGGTTCCTATTGTCGGCCAGGGCTCGTGGAGGACCTGCCTTGGTGCCAGGTCCTGTTCACCTGGGCCATCCCCGATGAGGCAGAGCCCGTTTCGACCTCCTGTTCGGACTCTGTTCGGGTTTTTGCGTTCCCGTCCAAGTTGTGGTATTATTCACGCGAGACTATGTGAGACCTTTCACAAGGCCGCGGGAGGGGAATGACGGAGATGGGGATGCTGCCAGACAAGGCTGTACCGGACATTGTAATCGGGCGTCTGCCTATCTACTTGCGCGCCCTTGCCCACCTGGAGGCAGAGGGCCAGCGCATCATCGCCTCAAAAGACCTCGCAAAACGACTGGGGATGAGCTCAGCACAGATACGCAAAGACCTGTCGCATTTTGGCGAGTTTGGCAAGCAGGGAATGGGCTACGACGTCACCTATTTGCGCGATCAGCTCAGAACGGTCCTGAACATAGACCGGCGATGGGACGTCGCACTGGTGGGTGCGGGTGATCTGGGCCATGCCATTGCCTACTATGGCGGTTTTGAGGGGCGGGGTTTCCACATATCTTGCGTGTTTGACAATAACCCCCAAAAGATCGGCCGCCGGTTGGGCCGTTTTGAGATCTTGGACGCGATAGAACTTCCAGCCAAGCTGAGGGAGCTGGATATCCGGATCGCCATCGTGGCTGTCCCGGCGAATGCTGCGCAGGCGGTCGTCGATGACCTGGTCACTGGCGGTGTCAAGGCGATCCTGAATTACGCCCCCATAACAGTGACCGTGCCGGCGGGCGTGCACGTGCAATACATCGATCCCGTAGTTCATCTGCAGCGGATGTCCTACTACCTTGAATAGGCGCTCCTGAGGGGCAATCAAACAAAAAAGGCGCAAGGGGTCCAACCCGTGCGCCTTTCGTCACCTCGGGCCAAGCCTCAGTAGGCGGGCAAGCTCCTCTTGATCACCTCATAGTCCTCCAGGGCCTTTCCAGCGCCCAAGGCGACGCAGGCGATGGGGTTATCGGCCACGTAACAAGGCACGCCTGTCTCCTTGGTCAGCAGTTGGTGAAAGTCACGCAAGAGCGAGCCGCCACCCGTCATGACGATGCCGCGGTCAATCACATCGGAGGCCAACTCGGGAGGCGTCTTTTCCAGGACGTTCTTGACCACGCCCACGATGGAAGCCAGGGGTTCTGCGATGGCCTCGGTCACTTCCCCGGACGTAATCTGGATGGTCTTGGGCAGGCCAGATACCTGGTCCCGGCCTCTGACTTCCATGGTGAGTTCTTCTGCCAGTGGCAGGGCGCCGCCGATCTTGATCTTGACATCCTCCGCCGTCTGCTCGCCAATCATCAGGTTGTACTTTCGTTTCACGTAGCTGATTATGGCCTCGTCGATGCGGTTGCCGCCGATACGCACGGAGGCGAATTCCACGATCCCATTCATCGAGATGACAGCCGCCTCGCTGGTGCCACCGCCGATGTCGACGACGAGGTTGCCGGTAGGGGTATTGACAGGCATGCCGGCTCCGATGGCGGCGGCCAGCGGCTCAGGGATGAGATAGGCTTCACGACCTCCGGCCTGGATTGCAGCGTCGTGCACCGCGCGGCTCTCCACGCTTGTCACCCCCACCGGCACGCTGATGGCGATGAGAGGCTTGAACAGGCGCAATCGTCCTGCCACCTTCTCGATAAAGTAGCGCAACATCGCCTCAGTCACTACATAGTCGGCGATGACACCATCGCGCAGCGGCCGGGCAACCTCGATGGTCTCCGGTGTGCGACCCAGCATGGCCCGCGCCTCGCTGCCCACAGCCACGATCTTGTTGTCGTTGATGGCAATGGCCACTACCGACGGTTCCTGCAGGATAATGCCCTTGCCGCGTACCCAGACTAGGACGTTGACGGTCCCCAGGTCTACCCCAATGTGCTTTGTCAGCATCTATTCCCCTATCCACTTGCGAGTTTCGTTCAGCATGATGGGGACGGGCTTTCCGCGTCCCCGTGGCTATCAGCCTACTCCTGCGATCCGGTCATCTGCTGCCGGTCTGGCGGTCTCTCACGCGGGCGCCGCTGGCGTCTGGCTACCTTCAAGCGGATCACGGAGCGACGCAGGGCAGCCTCGGCGCGCACAAAGTCCACATCCTCCCGTTGTTTCTGCTCCATGGTCTGCTGGGCGCGCTGCCGTGCCTCCTCGGCGGCGGCGATGTCGATCTCTTCGGCGCGCTCGGCCGAGTCCGCAAGAATGATGACGTGCTCGGGACCGACCTCCATAAAACCCCCGCCGATGGCGATGAACTCGTCGGGCTGATTCTCACGGTGGATGACCAGTTCGCCGAACGTCAGAGATGTCATCAAAGGGGCGTGCTTGGGCAAGATGCCCAGTTGTCCTTCGATGCCAGGGGCCAGGACCATGTCGACGTCACCCTCAAAAACGGTGCGCTCGGCAGTCACGATCTCGCAGCGTATCTGGGCCATCTAGCTCCTCAGTTCTCGTGCACGCTCCACGGCCTCGCCGATGGTGCCGACCATGTAGAAGGCTTGCTCTGGCAAGTCGTCGTGCTTCCCGTCGAGGATCTCCCTGAAGCCCTGCACCGTCTCTTCGATGGTGACGTAGCGCCCTTCTCTTCCGGTGAACTGCTCAGCGACGAACATCGGTTGGCTCAGGAAGCGCTGTATGCGGCGGGCACGGGCAACCACCAGCTTGTCCTCCTCCGACAACTCGTCGATACCGAGGATGGCGATGATGTCCTGGAGGTCTTTGTATCGCTGGAGGACTCGCTGTACCTCACGGGCCACGTTATAGTGCTCGTCGCCGACCACGCGGGGGTCGAGAATGCGGGACGTCGAGGACAGCGGGTCGACGGCGGGATAGAGTGCCTGTTCGGAGATGGCGCGGTCCAAGGCGATGGTGGCGTCCAGGTGGGCGAATGTTGCCACCGGGGCTGGGTCGGTATAGTCGTCGGCGGGGACGTATACAGCTTGCATCGACGTGATGGAGCCTTTGCGTGTGCTGACGATGCGCTCTTGCAGGTCGCCCATCTCTGAGGCCAGCGTCGGCTGGTAGCCAACGGCGCTGGGCATGCGACCCAGCAGGGCCGACACCTCGGAACCGGACATTACGAAGCGAAAGATGTTGTCGATGAACAACAGCACGTCGCGGCCCTCGTCGCGGAAGTACTCAGCCATCGTCAGGCCTGTGAGGCCTACCCGCAGCCGAACACCGGGTGGCTCATTCATCTGTCCAAAGACCATGGCCACGCTGTCGATGACGCCAGATTCCTGCATCTCGTACCAGAGGTCATTGCCCTCACGGGAGCGCTCGCCGACCCCGGCAAAGACCGAAAAGCCCCGGTGCACCGTGGCAAAGGTGCGGATCAACTCCTGGATAATGACGGTCTTGCCCACACCAGCACCGCCGAATACCCCTGTCTTGCCACCGCGCGTAAAGGGGGCGATGAGGTCGATCACTTTGAGTCCTGTCTCAAGGAACTCTGGCCGGGTGACCTGCTCCTCAAAAGTGGGAGCGGGCCGGTGAATGGGATAGTGTTCATCGGCTTCCACCGGGCCCCGGTTGTCGATGGGTTGACCGAGCACGTTAAAGATGCGGCCCAGGGTCGCCTTGCCGACGGGGACCGTGATCGGTTGGCCAGTGCTGACCGCCTCCAGGCCACGGCGCAGGCCCTCGGTGGCGTCCATGGCAATGCAGCGGACCCACTCATTGCCCAGGTGCTGTTGCACCTCGACGGTCAGCCTGTCGCCGTTGGTCAGGATCTCGACGGCGTCATAGATCTCGGGCAAGTTCCCGTCCGGAAACTCGATATCGACGACGGGACCCATCACCTGAACAACGCGGCCCCTGCTTTCTCTAACCATCAGTCCTCCTCGGATGCTCTCTACCTCTGTTGTTGGGCCAAGGGTGGAACGGCGCCAAGTTGCACGACCCCCCTGCAGGCGCAGGTGCCCAGTGCTGCGCCCTCAGTCCAGATGCTCTCCAGGCACCACCAGGCAGGTGACTGTATCCCGCACGCCAGCCGCAGGGCGGATGTCCTCCATCACAGCCCTGAGGATGGCCTCGGTCGTAGCCGCCTCGATGGACACGATCAGGTCGTACGGGCCGGTGATCATCTCGACAGAGCGGACGGCCGGGCTGATTTTCAGGCTACTGTAGATCGCCTTGGTGAGACCCGGTGCCGTTCTCAAGAGAATGTATGCCTTGGCTGTCATTGCTCATCCGCCTTTCAAGCCCGCGCCCTGGACAGTGCCTCAGCACCGCCCGCAATATCCAACATTTCCGTGGTAATCGCCTCTTGGCGGGCGCGGTTATACGTCAGGGTCAGGTCGCCCAAAAGCTCATCGGCATTCTCTGTGGCGTTGCGCATGGCCACCATCCGGGCGCTGTGTTCGCTGGCCAGGGCCTCCAATACAGCCTGGTAGACCTGTAACTCGGTGAACCGGGGCAACACCGTGCCCAGGATCGTCTGCGGATCGGGTTCGTAGATGTATTCTACGGCCGGGGTTGGCGACCTCTGCTCCCGGTATTGGGACACGGGCGCAACGCCCAACTGCAAAGGACGGATGGGCAGGAGCTGCCAAATCGCGGGCCGCTGGATGAGTGTGTTGATGAAATCGGTATGAGCCAGGTAGACGACGTCATAGTGGCCTGAAATAAAGGCCTCCATCACCGTCCGGGCGATGGGCGTGACGTCCAGGAGCCCGGGCTGGGGTGGCAGGTCTGAGAACTCGGCGACGATGTTCTGACGCATGCGCCACATGGCGTCACGCCCCTTTCTGCCGACCGTTATCAGCTCCACCGGATAAGGCAACTCCTGGATAAAGCGCCATGTCGCCTGAACCATGTTGTGATTGTAGCTGCCACAGAGGCCCTTATCTGCGGCGATCAGCACCATGCCAATGAGCTCAACCTCCCTGACCTGAAGCAGGGGGTGGACCTCTTCGTCAGCACCGCGCTGGGCGGCCAGATGGCCGAGTACGTCCCAGGCTTTCTCTGCATACGGACGCGTGGCAAGCACCTGCTCCTGGGCGCGCCGCATCTTGGATGCAGCGACCATCTGCATGGCCCGCGTCACCTGCGATATGTTCTTGACGCTGCGGATTCGCCGCCGGATCTCTCGTGTGCTGGGCAATGGGTGCTCCTTGTCCTACGAGTCTCGGGGTTTGGGGTCGAGGATCAGCGTCCGCTCCTCACTGGAGGGGCTGATGTCGACGCCCACAGGCTTGCCGTCCTGACCCTCGCCTGTCTTGCGCACCACCCGGACCCACCAATAGACTACGCCCGACCCATGTTCGGCCGATGGATGGAAAGGATCCAGAAACGCATGGCTCAAGAGGTATCGACTGTCCTTGGTAAAGACATAGTCCCCATACCAGGGCTCCAGGGCCGTACTGGGCCGCCTCTCAAGGTGAAGATGATAGTATTCATCGCTGGCCAGCCGGCCCACAGATTCCCATTCGAGCAGCACGGTGCTCTTCCAGGAGACCGGCCGCTCGTTTGGAGGCTCCAGGAGGGTCGGTGGCGGGTATTTGAGCTCAGCCGCAGCCGGCGTGCGACTGGGCGCCAGAGTGGCAGTGGGCGCTACAGCCGTCTCCTCTGGACCTCCGCTGCTCTGCTGCGAGCTTGTCGCCGTCTGCGTGGCAGGCAGCGCAGTCGCTCGACCCGGTGTTGGCGTGGCGATAATGATCCACGGGGTCTGCGTCGGCTGCGCCTTGGCCAGGGTCTCCCCCGCCGGCGTTGCAGTGACGACGATAATCCAGGGCGTTTGCGTGGCTGGCGGCCGGGTTGGCTCTGGTGTCGTGCCACAGGCGGCCAGGACAGCGACGAGTACGCTGGCAAGCAGCACGAGCCCCAAGTGCCTGCTCATTCTAGTATGCCGCCCCTGCCTTGAAGTCAACGATAGCCTGATTCAGGGCAGCCTGGGTGTCTTCATCCATCTTTTTTCCGGTGGCGACGCGCTGCCTCACCTCCGGATGGGTGTCCCTCATGTAGCGCAGAAAGGCATCTTCGAAATCCCGTACCTTGCGCACTTCGACGTCATCCAGGAAGCCGTTGGTGACCGCGTAGATAATGAGCACTTCCTCGACCATCGGCACGGGCGAATACTGCGACTGCTTCAGAACCTCCTGAACGCGCAGGCCACGGTCCAATTGGTGCCGTGTGGCTTCGTCCAGATCGGAACCGAATTGGGCAAAGGCAGCCAATTCCCGGAAGGCGGCCATGTCCAGCCGCAGCTTGCCAGACACCTGCTTCATCACAGGTGCCTGGGCCGCACCCCCGACCCGGGACACGGACAGGCCGACGTTGACGGCGGGCCGGATACCGGCATAAAAGAGGTCGCTCTCCAGGTAGATCTGGCCGTCGGTGATGGAGATGACGTTGGTCGGAATGTAGGCCGAGACGTCACCGGCTTGCGTCTCGATGACTGGCAGGGCGGTCAGTGAGCCGCCGCCGTAATCGGGATGGAGCTTGGCTGCCCTCTCCAGAAGCCGCGAGTGCAGGTAAAAGACGTCGCCTGGATAGGCCTCGCGACCGGGTGGCCGGCGCAGCAAGAGCGAGACCTGGCGATAGGCCCAGGCGTGCTTGGACAGATCGTCGTAGACGATGAGGGCTTCCCGGCCCTGCTCCATGAACTCCTCCCCCATGGCACAACCAGAATAAGGGGCGATATATTGGAGTGCCGCGGGCTCGGAGGCCGAGGCGACGACGACGATGGTATGGTCCATCGCGCCGTACTCCTCCAGCGTAGCGACGACCTGAGCCACTTGCGCCAGCTTCTGACCGATGGCGACATAGATGCAGATCAGATCCTCGCCCTTCTGTTTGATGACGGTGTCCAGGGCAATCGCGGTCTTGCCGGTCTGCCGGTCGCCAATGATCAACTCCCGCTGCCCGCGGCCGATAGGGATCATGGCGTCAACGGCCTTGATGCCGGTCTGCACTGGGGTGTCAACGCTCTTGCGGGTGACCACGTTCGGCGCGATGCGCTCGATGGGCCGGTGCTTTTCGGAATGGATCGGACCTTTGCCGTCGACCGGTTCGCCGAGGGCATTGACCACGCGGCCGATGAGACCATCGCCCACAGGGACCGACACGATGCGGCCGGTGCCCTGGACTGTGTCTCCCTCTTCAATCGCGGTATAGTCGCCCATGATGATGATGCCGACGTTGTCCGACTCCAGATTGAAAGCGAGGCCCATGATGCTCTCACTGCGACCGGGCTTGGGCGGAAACTCGACCATCTCCATGGCCATGACATCGGCCAGCCCGTCGGCACGGGCAATCCCGTCACCGACTTCCATTACCGATCCCACATCCACGGCCCGGAGTGGTGCCTCGAAGGCCCGGATCTGTTCTTTCAATCTGGCAGTGATATCTTGTGCCTGTAAGGCCATTCGTGCCTCCTACGGGCAAACCCTGGAAGGCGGAACCCGGAAGGGTACGCCTGGGGTCTTGGTCCCTCTGTTCTGGGCGATCTCAGGTTTCCAGGTAGTCTCGCATGGCAGACAGTTTCCCGGCCACACTCCCATCGATGACCTGGTCGCCCACGCGCAGATAGATCCCGCCAATGAGGGAACGATCCACTTCAAACTGGAAGTCCAGGTCTGGGCCGAAGCGACGCTCCAGCTTGGCCCGCAAGGCTTCTTTTTCCTCTTCCGCCAGCGGTACAGCACTGACCACTCGAGCTGCCCTGCGCTCTGGCCTACGGCGGACCAGGTTTTCGAACTCGGCCAGGATGGCGCCCAGCTGGCCCAGTTGGCCAGCTTCCAGCAGGGTGCCCAGAAACTTGCGCACGTCGGAGTCCAGGCCCCCGGGCACCGCCTGAGCAAGGCGCTGGAGCCTGTCCCGCGCCGAGACCCTGAGGTCCTGCATGGCCGTGCGCAGGGCAGGGTCCTTCTTGAGCACAGTATCGACGCGGCCAAGCTGCCGCGTCCAGTGCTCGAAGGCGAGCTCATAGATCGCAACCGCGTATTCTTTGGGTTGGGCCTGTACGCTCACTTCAGTTCCTCTGTCTCCTGCAGAAACTCCGCGATGAGTTGGCGCTGTCTCTGCTCGTCCAGCGTTGCGCCGACCAGCCTTTCAGAGATCGTTAAGGAGAGATCGGCTACCTCTTGGCGCAGCTCGGTCATGGCCAGGTCGCGCTCACGCGAGATCTCTTCCCGGGCTTTTTGGATCAACGCCTGGGACTCTTCGCGCGCCCTGTCCAGGATCTCCTGCCGGGCTTTTTCGCTCACCTGCGTGGCCTGAGCGATGATCTCTTGTCCCTCGCGGCGAGCTTCGGCGACGCGGCGTTCGAACTCCTGCTCCATCTCGGCTGCTCGCCTCGAAGCACTCTCGGCGTCCTCGAGCCCCTTCTTGATGCGGGCGGAGCGTTCGTCCAGCATGCGCAGGATTGGCTTGTAGGCCACAAAGTAGAGAAGTACAGCCAGCAGCGTGAAATTCACGATCTGGGAGAGTAGGTAGCCCGGATTTATGCCCAGTGCTTCCAATCCTCAACCTCCTCCGATTTCAGATTCCAGATCCTCGATTCGGGACCCCCGGTCCTGGCGGACGCAGGCGCCCCAATCAGCACAGCACGCATCTGAAATCGTCTAGACGAACTTGATGATGAGGGCCGTGACCAGGGCATAGATGCCGATGGCCTCCGTGAAGGCCAGACTCAGGATGAGTGGCACAAAGATCTGGTCGGCTGCTTCTGGGTTGCGGCCCAAGGCCTCCATGGCCTTGGAGCCAATCATACCCAAGCCGAACGCCGGGGCGATGGCACCGATTGCGATGGCGAGAGCCGCGGCTACCTGGCGGGCGGTTTCAGGATCCATGAGTAATCCTCCTTAGATTTGGTCTAGATTTGAATGTTTGCGTGCTAGTGTCCTTCACCGTGTCCGCTCACGGCGACGACAAAGAACGCGACGCTCAGCATCATAAAGACGAGTGCCTGCACCAGGCCAACAAAGAGCTCCAGCCCGAAGAAGGGCAGGCTGACAATGTACGGGATAAGGAAAGCCATCACGCCGAGCAGCACTTCGCCGGCAAAGATATTGCCAAACAACCGGAAGGAGAAGGAAACGATCTTGCCGAACTCGCTGATCGTTTCCACGATGCCGATAAAGATGTCGATGACGCCCAGGAAGAAAGCGCCGATCCTGCCAGCGCAGCCCAGGCCAGGTTGGCGGAAGGCTTTTGCCACCCCTCCCACCGCGATGAATTTGCTGAGGTATCCCAGGCCAAGGGACGAGAGCCCGAAATACTGGGTCAACAACACAGAGACGATGGCCAGGGCCAGGGTAAAGTTCATGTCCGTCGTCGAAGCGCGGAGCATGGGCGCCAGAATGTACTGCTCGGCTTCTGCCTCCCCTGCGTGTTCCCCCTCGACCGCTGTTTGCTCGCCTTTGACCAGGATACCGAAGCTATGCGAATTGTTCAGCCAGTTGACGTCGTAGCCTTCATGGCCGGCTTCGACGTGATGCAACACGCCCCAGCCGCCCATCAGGGGGGTGAGTCCCAGCCAGCTGGCCGTGATGACAAAAAGAAAGATGCTCATGACGATGGGGAAGAAGCGGGGGGTCCACTTGGGGCCAGCTGCGCCCTCCACCATGTTGTAGAAGCCTTCGATGACCATCTCCAGTGCGGCTTGCCACCGGCCCGGAACCATGCTCATCTTGCGCGTGATCAGCCAGCAGCCGACGATAAGCAGTATCATGGTCAGCCACGCTGCCAGCAATGTGTTGGTAATGGTGAAGCCAAACAGGTCAAGGACTGGTTCGGCAGGAATCGAGATTTCCGGAAGGATGACGCCTGGGATCTTGAAAACAGCTTGGAAGATAATGGCTACGACCACAATGGCTACCGGGACCAGGACTTTGGGCGATAGAAGCTTTGACACTACTTTGGTTCCTCCTCGCCGTTTGCTTCTGCTGGTTGTTCTGATTCCTCGCCGGCAGCCGGTTGAAAGCTCCGTATGGCGATACGAGCGACCCCAACCGTGGCAGCCAGAACGCCCAGCACGGCACCGATCAAGGTAAATAGCGGCAGAGTGCCTAGTTTTCGATCGAGCCAGATGCCAACCAGGAGAGGGATCACAAGCGAGAAGAACATTGTCCAGCCCAGGTTGAGCGCCAGGCTCAATGCTTCTCGCTTATCCACCCAACCTCCTGGATGACGTCGGGCTGAGAAAGGAAAACGTGCAGCCCGCGGCACGAGTAATTCCGTACGATAGCGGTGCGCGACAAGTCAAAAGCACACGCGTGGGCCCTTTGGCCGGCTCGATTGAAGATTCTAGCATAAGCTGGCTCAAATTGCAAAAAGAGGCCAGCACAAGTGCCACCGATCGGTGGGGTCCCAATCGCCGGATCCCCTGGCCTCTGCATGCCCGGCCAGCCCCGGCAGGCAGCGGCGCCCGGAGGAGATGCTCCGAACGGAAGGGAGCGCCCTCGAGGTCAGACCACCGGCGCGAGGTGAAGAAAAAGAGCCCGGGTACCGAACCTGGCCCGGGCTCTTGTAGCAAAGAGGCGGAAGATGGCTGCTCAGCCTATGGCGTGAGGCCTGCCACAGTCCCGGCATCCAGTTTCTTGACCAAGGCAACCACGAGCTTCAGCGCCTGGTCATAATCCTCGCGGAGCAGGATGGCGTTGTGGCTATGGATGTGCCGTGTCGGCACGCCGATCACGACCGTGGGCACGCCCTCGTTGTGCAGGTGGATCTGCGCACCGTCGGTGGCGCCGCCAGGCATGGCCGAGAACTGCAGGTCCATCTCCAATTCCTCGGCTGTGGCGATGACCAGGTCACGCAGTTTGAGGTTTGGGATCATGCGGGCATCGTAGACCAGCATGGTTGGACCGCCGCCAAGCTTGATGGCGGACTCCTCGGGCTTGATGCCGGGCACATCGCCGGCGATGTCGACCTCCAGGACGATGCCCACGTCCGGATTGATGGCAAAGGCCGAGGTCTTGGCCCCACGGGTGCCGACCTCTTCCTGCACGGTCCCCACGGCATATACGACGTTGGGGTGGCCCTCGCTGGCCAGTGCGCGGACCGCTTCCACCGCCAGTGCGCAACCGACGCGGTTGTCAAACGCCTTGGAGAGGTAGCAGCCCGGTTTGCTCATGACCTCAAAGTTGCTTACCGGGATGATCGGGTCGCCGGGCCGGATGCCCATCTCACGGGCTTCCTCCTCTGAGGAAGCCCCGACGTCGATGTACATATCCTTTTTCTCGACGATCTTTTTTCGCTCTTCATCCGCCAGGAGGTGTGGCGGCTTGGCCCCAAGCACACCGACGACGTCCCCGTTCGAGGTTTTGATGACGACGCGGTGGCCCAAGAGGACCTGATCCCACCAACCGCCGAGCTGGACGAATTTCACGAAACCTTCCTTGGTCACCAGCCGCACCATGAAGCCGATCTCGTCCATGTGGCCAGCAAGCATAACACGGGGGCCTTGGTCATCGCCCACGTGTTTGCCAATAAAGCTGCCCATCTTGTCCTGCTGAATCTCGGCTATGGCCTCCAGGTGGCGGCGCATGATGCCCCGCACCTCGCTCTCATAGCCTGGAACCCCACTTGCTTCCGTGATCTCTTTCAGGAACTCTTCTCTTTTGTCCATCCTAGTTGCTCCCGATGAGTGTTAGCCAGGTGATTGACCTGGACGGTGCTCGATGCCGAACCGGTTACCCTTCTCCAGCTTCTTTGCTCTCGTCGAGGCTGTAGTCGGCTGTGTCGGCTGGCTCCTCTCGGACTGCATATTGGGCGATGACGCCTAACTTGACCAGGACCACGATCAGCCCTGCTACTGCAGCCAACAGGCCCAGGCCAGCCACAACGAGGACGATCGGTATACAGACCGCCTCCATGTTCAGTCTCCACCCAGGAGGCCGCCGACGTCGATCTTCATTCCGCCGCCAGAGCTCCCCCCCTGCGTCTTGGGCAAGAACTGGGCCACCTTCTGTGCCAGTTTCGACATGGGCATGGTCTGCAGCCAGACCTTGCCAGGGCCCCGCACGCTGGCCAGGAATAGGCCCTCGCCACCGAGCAGTATGTTGCGGAATCCTTTGAGCATGGTCACGTCAAAGTCGACCGTTGCCTCCATGGCGGCCAGGTGGCCGGTATCGACCTTGAGCTGCTGTCCCGGCTCCAGGTCGTACTCGACGATCTCGCCATCGACTTCGATAAAGGCCAGGCCGGGACCGGTGACGCGCTGCATGATAAAGCCTTCGCCCCCAAAAAAGCCCGTGCCCAGCCTCTTGCGGAAGTGCAGGTCCATGTCCACGCTTTTTTCGGCGCACATGAAGGCGTCCTTCTGGACGATGATGCTTTCGCCGGGCTTGAGATCAAAGGGGATGATCTTGCCGGGGAACTCGGAGGCAAAGGCCACCGTCCCGCGGCCGCGGTCTATGTAAAAGTCGGTGATGAAGAGCGATTCGCCGGACAGGGCCCGTTTGACGGCGCGGCCCAGCCCTCCGCCGGAGTGGGTCTTCATCTCCACGTTACCGCTCATCCAGGACATACCACCAGACTCGGAGTAGATGACCTCGCCGGGCTCCAGCTCGATGGTGACCACCGGCAACGTCGTCCCGTCGATCCGGTAGCTGATGCGGCCGCGGCCTCCGGCAAACTCCTGCGCCGCATGATCGACTTCTGTATCCAAGGGCTTCAGACCGGATTCCCCCGCAGATTCCATTACCTGGAACGGGGATCCACAGCTTGTGCAAAACCTGGCCGAAGCTTCATTCTCGGCACCGCATTCAGGGCACTTCATAGTCGATTCCTCCCTCTCTATGCTGGCTAGCGACACCCATTATACCACCCCTCCTCCCTGAGGGCAAAGGCGATCCTGGCGGAGGGATTCCAGCCAGCTCAGAGAAAAGGGATAGCCGCTGCACCAGGAAATCCTCTCCTGCCCAGCCATCGCCGGGGAACGGCAGGCACCTTCTTGCCTTTTGCCTGGGCCTGCGGTATAATCACGCACGTTGGGAGAGAGGAGTCCACTCCCCTAGAACGGAGTCCCATGAATCGAACCTACGTCGCCCTGGAT